>JBDHSN010000309.1:0-2536 GCA_039808105.1 Rhodospirillales bacterium | reverse complement strand
GCCACGCTCTATGACGACGCCGGCGAGCCGGTGGCAGCGGCGGACCGGACGGGCGAGTCGGCGGCACTGG
This sequence comes from Rhodospirillales bacterium, assembly GCA_039808105.1. GTDB lineage: Bacteria > Pseudomonadota > Alphaproteobacteria > Rhodospirillales > Defluviicoccaceae > Defluviicoccus. The sequence goes on along the minus strand of JBDHSN010000309.1, from coordinate 2,466 downwards.
CCGAAGGCGAGACGATGGGCTTCGAGATTCGCATCGCCGATCCGCCGGCCGATGCCCGGCGCGTCGGCGTTGCCTTCATTCCGCAGCTGGATCCGCCGGCCCGGTAGCGGGACGCCGCGCCCGCGGATGGGCGGCGCGGTGCACCGCCAGCAGCCGCCCGCCGTCCACCTCGGTGTAGCGCTGCGTCGTCGACAGCGAAGCATGGCCGAGCAGTTCCTGGATGCTGCGCAGATCGCCGCCGCCAGCGAGCAGGTGGGTGGCGAAGGAGTGGCGCAGCGCATGCGGCGTCGCCGTCTCCGCGAGGCCGAGCAGGGCCCGCAGCCGGCGCACCTGCTTTTGCGCCACCGCCGGATCGAGCCGGCCGCCGCGCACGCCGAGGAACAGCGGTCCCGCCGCACCGGGATCGAGCGGGCAGGCGGCGAGGTAGGCGGCGACCGCGTCGCGGACCATCGGCAGCACCGGCACCAGCCGCTGCTTGCTGCCCTTGCCGGTGACGCGCAGCGTCTCGCCGAGCGGCGCGACGGTGCGGTTGAGAGCCAGCGCCTCGCCGATGCGCAGGCCGCAGCCGTAGAGCAGCGCCAGCAGCGCCGCATCGCGCAGGCCGATCCACCGCTCGTCGGAGAGCTCGGCGATGCTGTGCACCGCCTCGACCGCGTCGGCCTCGGCGAGCGGCCGGGGCAGCGCCCGCTCTGCCCGCGGCGTGCGGATGGCATGGACCGCCGCCGCCGGTGCGAGAGCGCGGCGCTCGAGAAAGCGGAAGAAGCCGCGCAGGCTGGCCAGCGCCCGGGCGTTGGACGAGCGCTCGTAGCCACGGCTGCTGCGCATGGCGAGAAAGGCGCGGATATCGGCCGGCGTCAGCGTGGCCAGCGCCGCCAGATCAGGCGGGCCGCCGAGGTGGCCGGCGAGGAAGCCGAAAAAGCCGGCGAGGTCGCAGCGGTAGGCTTCGAGCGTGTTGGCCGCCAACCGGCGCTCGCTGCCGATGTTCTCGAACCAAGCCTGCGCGGCGGCGGCGAGGTCATCTGCGACGGGAAGGACGCCGGCCCCGAAAGCCGGGCCGGCAGCGGCAGCGGGCAGGCCGGGTGCGGAGCTCAGGCAGGTACCGGCAGCAGCCGGCACAGGCAGGTCTCGACCACCTTGCCGAGGAAGCGCAGCAGCTCGGTGCCCTGGCCGGGATGGAAGGCGCCTTCGCGGCGGCAGCCGAAGGCGAGCACGCCCACCTGGCCGGACTCGCCGTAGTGCATGCGGACCAGCGCCGCCGAGTGAACCAGCCCGGCGCCGGCGCCGAAGATGGTGCCGTCGTCCACCATTTCGCGGTAGAGCGCGACATCGCGGCTGGGGCCGAGGAAGCTGTCGGCATCGCCGGCGCGCAGGCGGCCGATGCCGCCGACCATCATTTCCAGGTCGGGCCCCGGCTCGACGCTGAGGTGGCAGACGTCCACGTCCAGCAGGATCGGCAGGTCGTCGGAGATGGCGTGCAGCAGCGCATCCATGTCCGGCGCCGCGATCAGCACCAGCGCCGCGGCGTGCGTCCGGCTCTGGATGGCGAGGTTGGCGCGGCTGGTCTCGATCACCTCGTTGGCGCAGTCACGCAGGCCGGCGATCTCGCCGCGCAGCGTCTGCACCATGTGTTGCTGCATATCGACGACGGTATCGCCGCTCCACCGCGGCGGCGGCGTCATCGCCTGCAGCAGGTCGGCCCGGCTGACGAAGAAGTCGGGATGATCGCGCAGGAAGGCGGCCACCTGCTCTTCGCCCGGCGAAGGAGCAGAAGGGGCGCGTTCGAGTACCGCCTGCTGGTCATCATCAATGGTCATGCAGCCCCTATAGCAGATTCGCCAGGGTGCGACTAAGCGCTAAACTCGCCAGGATGACAGATGGGGGCGATAGCCGGCGTGAGGCCGGCGGCGGGGCGGAGCCGGTGCGCTTTCTTGCCGGCGAGCGGCTGGCGGTGCTGCTGCCGCTGCCGCTCGCCGGCGCCTACGATTACCTTGTTCCGGAAGGCATGAGCGCCGGCGCCGGCGATTTCGTCGAGGTGCCGCTCGGCGGCCGCCGGCTGGCCGGGGTGGTGTGGGGCGCCGGCAGCGCCGCGGCGGTCGATGCGGCGAAGCTCAAGCCGCTGGCGCGGCTGCTGCCGGCACCAAGGCTGCCGGAAGTCTCCCGCCGATTCGTCGATTGGGTCGCCGCCTATACCGTGCAGCCGCCGGGCGCGGTGCTGCGGATGGTGATGAGCGTGCCCGAGGCGCTGAGCCCGGAGCGGCCGGGGCGGGGGGTGCGGGCGGTGCAGCCGCTGTCTGGGCTGCGTCCCTCGCCGGAGCGGGCGCGGGTGCTCGCCGCCGCCGGCGACGGGCAGGCACATACGATCGCCGGGCTCGCCCGCCGCGCCGGCTGCGGCGAGGGGGTGGTGCGCGGCCTGGTCGCGGCGGGGGCGCTGGCAGCGGTCGAGTTGGCGGCGCCGCCGCCGCCGCT
>JBDHSN010000308.1:0-2574 GCA_039808105.1 Rhodospirillales bacterium | reverse complement strand
CCGGCTCGCAGCCCAGATAGTCGAGAACCCGTCCCGCCGATGCCTTCCCTCTCCTCTTCCGCAACAGCGCCGGGCACAGGCGCGATGGCGCCTTCGTCTCTCGCCGGCCGCCGCGCTGTCTTCTTCGCGCTCGTCGGCGCAACCATGCTGGTCGCCTGCGCCGCCTTCACCACGGCGCTTCTCAAGGACGGGCTGACCGCCATCGAGATCACCCTGCTGCTGCTGTTCACCGCCAATCTGCCGTGGCTCGCCATCGGCCTGTGGAATTCGCTGATCGGCTGGGCGCTGCTGCGGCGGGGCAACGGCAACCGCGCCGGCCTGATCCCACTGGCCGGCCTCGACCAGCCGCCGCTGCCGCCGGCCGGCCGCATCGCCCTGGTGATGCCGATCCACGACGAGGATCCGCACGCGGTACTGGCGATGCTGCGGACGACGCTGGCGAGCCTCGATGCCACCGGGTGGTCGGCTGCCTTCGATGTCTTCGTGCTCAGCGACAGCCGGAGCGAGGCGATCGCCGCCGAAGAGGAACGGCTGTTCGCCGCTTGTAAGCGCGCTGATCCCCGGCCGGCGCGGCTGCACTACCGTCGGCGCCGCGACAACGCCGGCTTCAAGGCCGGCAACATCCGCGACTTCTGCGAGCGCTGGGGATCCGGCTACGAGCTGATGGTCGTGCTCGACGCCGACAGCGTGATGAGCGGGACGGCGGTCCTGCGCCTCGTCGCGCTGATGCAGGCCAACCCGCGCCTCGGCATCCTGCAGACGCTCGCCGTCGGCCTGCCCGCGGCCAGCGCCTTCGCCCGCATCTTCCAGTTCGGCATGCGCCACGGCATGCGCGTCTACACCGCCGGCAGCGTCTGGTGGCAGGGCGACGCCGGGCCTTACTGGGGCCACAACGCCATCATCCGCCTTGCGCCCTTCATCCGCCATTGCCGGCTGCCCGAGGTTCCCGGCGCCCCGCCGCTGGGCGGCCCGGTGCTCAGCCACGACCAGATCGAGGCGGTGCTGATGCGCAAGGCCGGCTGGGAGGTGCGGGTGCTGCCGATCGAGGCAGGCAGCTACGAGGCGAACCCGCCGAGCCTGCCCGACTTCATTAAGCGCGACCTGCGCTGGTGCCACGGCAACATGCAGTACACCCGGCTGCTGGGCCTCGCCGGCCAAAACCGGATGGGCCGGCTGCAGATGCTGCTCGCCATCCTGATGTACACCTCGGCGCCGTGCTGGCTCGCCTTCTGCCTGCTCGGGCTGGCACAGGCGGCAGCCGGACCGCTCGGCCTGCCCGCCGGCATCGTCATCGCCGAGCCGGCGTGGCTGCCGGGGCCCGACGGGCTCACCGCCATCGGGCTTGCCGTGTTCTTCGGCATCGTCGGCATGAGCTGGGCGCCGAAGCTCCTCGGCCTGGGCCAGGTGCTGGCCGATGCGCAGGCCCGCCGCAGCTACGGCGGCGGCGTCCGGCTGATGGCGGGCGGTGCGCTGGAACTGATGTTCTCGATGCTGCTGGCACCGGTGGTGGCGACGGCGCAGACGGTGTTCATGGCGCGGCTGCTGCCTGGCCGGCGGCAGAAGTGGCGGGTGCAGCAGCGTGCCGGCCGCACCATTTTCTGGTCGGAGGCGGCGCGCCGGTTGTGGCCGCAGGCGCTGCTCGGCCTGATCCTGCTGGCCGGATTGGTGACGACGGCTCCCGGTGCGCTCTGGTGGGCATCGCCGGTGATCGCAGGGCTGCTGCTGGCGGTGCCGTTCACCGTCCTGACTGCCAGCCCGGCGCTGGGACGGTGGCTGGCGCGGCAGCGGCTGTGCGCGACGCCGGAAGAGCTGGCGCCGCCGCCGGAAGTGCAGGCGGCCTGTCCGTGGCTGGCAGCGCCGGCCGGGACGCCGGCGCGGCGGCCGGATCCCGGCCTGCGCCTCGAGCCGCCGGCGGCGCAGCCGGAGGCGAGTGCAGCGTCGTAAGGCCGGCCAGCGAGGGGAGCGAACCGCGATGCCGCTGTGGGAACACCTCGCAACAACCGACTTCAGCGGTCTCGATCCGCAGCGGACGGTGGCGATCCTGCCGGTGGCGGCGGTCGAGCAGCACGGCCCGCACCTGCCGCTCGGCACCGACGCCATCCTCGGCGATGCCATCCTCGACCGGGCGACAGCGCTGCTGGCCGAGCCGCCCTGGCTGCTGCGCCTGCCGACCCAGCGCATCGGCCTCAGCCCGGAGCACGCCGCGTTCGCCGGCACGCTGGTGCTCGGCGCCGAGACGGCGCTTGCCGCCTGGACGCAGATCGGCCTGTCGGTGGCGGCGGCAGGGGTGCGCAAGCTAATGCTGTTCAACAGCCACGGCGGCCAGGGAGCGATCGTCGATCTCGCGGCGCAGGCGCTGCGCGGCCGGGCCGGGATGCTGGTGGTGCGCTGCAGCTCCTACCGGTTCGCGCTGCCGGCCGGCTGGGTCCCGCCCGAAGAGGCGCGCCATGGCCTGCACGGCGGGCTGATCGAGACCGCGATGATGCTGGCGGCGGCACCGCACCTTGTCCGCCTTGCCGCCGTCCGCAACTTCCCCTCGCGCGCCGCCGACTGGGAAGCGGCGGTGCCGGGCCT
>JBDHSN010000307.1:0-2580 GCA_039808105.1 Rhodospirillales bacterium | reverse complement strand
TTCCGGAAAAGCGCAGCCGCTCGGCCTACGCGGTCGGCGAGCGGGTGCTGGCACGGCTGCGCGCCACCGCGTCCGGCGGCTACGAGGCGCGGGTAATGCGCCGGCTGACGGCGGCGCCCAACCGGGCGCTCGGCGTGGTGACCAGGGTTGGCGAGAGCACACGCATCATTCCGGTCGACAAGCGCGCCCGCAGCGAGTTCCTGCTCAGCCCGGAAGCGTCGGCGGGAGCGCAGCCGGGTGAGCTGGTGTGGGCGGACGTACAGCCGGGCCGGCCGCTGGGTCTCAAGCACGCCCGTGTCGTCGAGAAGCTGGGCTCGACGCACGGACCGGGCGCGATCTCGCTGATCACCCTGTGCGATCACGACATCCCGCACGAGTTTCCTGCCGACGCCCTGGCGCAGGCGCAGGCCGCCGGACCGGCGTCGCTCGCCGGCCGCACCGACCTGCGCACCGTCCCGCTCGTCACCATCGACGGCGAGGATGCCCGCGACTTCGACGACGCCGTCTGGGCCGAGCCGGACGGCGATGCCGGCAACCGCGGCGGCTGGCATCTGCTGGTCGCCATCGCTGACGTCGCCCACTATGTCCGGCCGGGCGATGCCCTGGACCGCTCGGCGCTGCTGCGCGGCAACTCCGTCTATTTTCCCGACCGGGTGGTGCCAATGCTGCCGGCGGCGCTGTCCAACGGCTGGTGCTCGCTGGTACCCGGCGAGGACCGGCCGTGTCTTGCCGCCCATCTGTGGATTGACGCCGACGGGGTGCTCGTCCGCCATCGCTTCGAGCGGGCGATGATGCGCTCCGCCGCCCGCCTGACCTACCGTCAGGTGCAGGCGGTGCACGACGGGCGGTCGCCTGAGGAGGCGGCGCGCCTGCCGATGATCGGCCCGCTGTACGGCGCCTACCAGGCGCTGGCACAGGCGCGCGCCGCCCGCGGCGTTCTTGAACTGGACATGCCGGAGCGGCGGGTGCGTCTCGCCGACGACGGCAGCGTCGCCGCCATCGAGGTGCGCGAGCGGCTCGACAGCCACAAGCTGATCGAGGAGTTCATGATCGCCGCCAACGTCGCCGCCGCCGAGGCGCTGGAGGAGCGCAAGGCGCCGGTGATGTACCGGGTGCACGACCAGCCGAGCCGCGAGAAGCTGGAAAGCCTGCGCGAGTTCCTGGAGACGATCGACCTGCGGCTGCCGCGCGGTCAGGTCTTGCGGCCGCGCGACTTCAACCGCATCCTGGTGCGGGTCGAGGGCAGGCCGGAACAGCGCATGGTCAACGAGGTGGTACTGCGCAGTCAGGCGCAGGCGGCCTATGATCCGGCTAACATCGGCCACTTCGGGCTGGCGCTGCGCCGCTACTGCCATTTTACCTCGCCCATCCGCCGCTACGCCGATCTGCTGGTGCACCGCTCGCTGATCCGCGCCCTGCGTCTTGGCGACGGCGGCCTGCCGGGCGCCGGCGATGACTTTCCCCGCATCGCCGAGCACATCTCCGGCACCGAGCGGCGGGCGGCGGCGGCGGAGCGGGATGCGGTTGACCGCTATACCGCGGTCTATCTCGCCGAGCAGGTCGGCAGCGTCCTTCCCGGCCGGATCACCGGCGTCACCCGCTTCGGGCTCTTCGTCACCCTCGATGGTTCCGGCGGTGACGGGCTGGTGCCGGTTTCCAGCCTTCCCGACGACTACTACGTCCACGACGAGAAGGCGCATTGTCTGGTCGGCCGCCAGCACGGCCTGACGTTCCGCCTCGGCGATGTGGTCGATGCCCGGCTGGTCGAGGCCAACGGCCTGACCGGCGGGGTGATCCTGGAACTGATGGGCAGCGCCGGCGCGCCCCGATCACCTCTGCGCCGCCGGCCGCCGCCGCCGCGCAGCCGCATTCCGCCACGCCGGCGTCGCTGAGAGAGGGGCCGACCATGCCGTTCAAGGCATCGCCTCAGGCCGAGGACGTCTTCGAACACGCGCCGTTTCCGGCGGCGCACGCCTCGACCATCGCCGAGACCGCAAGCGGGCTCGTTGCCGCATGGTTCGCCGGCACCCGCGAGGGCCACGGTGACGTCGGCATCTGGGTCGCGCGGCGCGAACAGGAGCACTGGCTGCATCCTGTGGAAGTGGCCGACGGCAGGATTGCCTTTCGGCGGCGTTTTCCCTGCTGGAATCCGGTCTTGTTCCAGCCGCCCGGAGCACCGCTGCTGCTGTTCTATAAGGTCGGACCCAGCCCGAGCCGCTGGTGGGGCATGGTCATGACCTCCGACGATGACGGGCGCAGCTGGTCCGAGCCGCGGCGGCTGCCGGACGGCATGCTCGGGCCGATCAAGAACAAGCCGGTCCTGCTGCCGGACGGCGGCCTGCTCTGTCCGTCCTCCGACGAGGAGAAACGCTGGCGGCTCCACCTGGAATGGACCGACGCCACCGCGGAAAGCTGGCGGCGGGGGCCCGCGCTGAACGACGGCCGGTCCTTTGCCGCCATTCAGCCGACGCTGCTCACCTACAGTGGGAACCGGCTGCAGCTGCTCTGCCGCACCCGCCAGGGCGCCATCGGCGAGTGCTGGAGCGAGGACGGCGGCGAGACCTGGACGGAGCTGCTGCC
>JBDHSN010000306.1:0-2586 GCA_039808105.1 Rhodospirillales bacterium | reverse complement strand
GGGTGATCATAGACGTAGCGAAACGACCTCGACCCTGGAGCGAAGAGACGGCTGCCGGGGAGGCAACGTTTTCTTTGCTTTCGCTGAACCGTACCATTATGACAGAGCCGACGTCGATAGGGTCGGCGATTTCATTCAAACTTGCGTTCCGGAAGCCAGCATGAGCAGCGAACGAACGCTCGGCGACGTCCGCGCCGATATCGACGCCATCGATGATGCCATCCACGACATGCTGATCCGCCGTACCGAATTGGTGGAGGAAGTCCGGGCGATCAAGCGGGACTGGCGGGTCAAGATCCAGCCGTCGCGGGAAGCGGAGATCGCCTGCCGGCTGATCGAGCGGCATCGCGGCGCCTTCCCCAAGCGCGACCTCCTCGCCCTCTGGCGCGTCCTCATCTGTGCGACCCTGTCGTTCGAGGGCCCCTTCTCCGTTGCCGTCCACATGCCGGACGGCGATCCGGGCTTCTGGGACGTGGCCCGCGGTCACTTCGGCCCCTATACGCCGATGAGCCGGCACGGCTCGGCCCGTTCGGTCCTCGAGCAGGTTACCCGGCAGGACGCGACGGTCGGCGTGCTGCCGATGCCGCGCAGCGATGATGCCGACCCGTGGTGGCGCCATCTCGCCATCGACCGCACCGATGCGCCGCGGATCATCGCCCGGTTGCCATTCGCCGGCTTCGGCAACAGTCGCGGCAGCCACGCCGACGCCCTGGTGATCTGCCCGGTGGCAGTGACCGCGACCGGGCGCGACCGCTCGTTCCTGGTCATCGATACCTCCCGGCGGATGGCCGCCGTGCAGCTCAACAAGATGCTGCAGGACGCCGGCTTCGAGACGACGCTGCTGGCGCCGTGGGGCGAACGCGCCTCGCCGCAGTCGTGGCTCTATCTGGTCGAGGTGGAGGGCTGGCTTGCCGCCGATGATCCGCGGCTCGCGGCATTCCGCGAAATTTTCGGCCAGCCGATCGACCGGCTGCTGCTGATCGGCGGCTATGCCAAGCCGCTGCCCGCCGAGGCTCTCGACGGCGCGCGAGCGGCCGCCGCGGACCGCGTTCCTGCCAGCGCGGGCGCCATCGTCGGATGATGCTCCCCGCCCCCCGCCCGGGCATCCTCGACATTGCGCCCTACGTCGGCGGCGAGTCGAGCGTCCCCGGCCTCAACCGCATCGTCAAGCTCGCCTCCAACGAGAGCGCGCTCGGGCCGAGCCCGAAGGCGCTGGCGGCCTTCCGCGAGGCCGCCGCAACGCTGCACCGCTACCCCGACGGTGGCTGCACCGCGCTGCGCCAGGCGCTGGGCGGGCGCTTCGACCTCGATCCCGCCCGCATCGTCTGCGGTGCCGGCTCCGACGAGTTGCTGGGGCTGCTGGCACGCGCCTACGTCGGCCCCGGCGAGGAGACGCTCTACACCGAGCACGGCTTCCTCATCTATCCGATCGCCACCCGCGCCGCCGGGGGGCTGCCCCGCGCCATCGCCGAGCGCGACCTGGTGACCGACGTGGATGCCCTGCTGAGCGCCGTCACCCCGGCCACCCGCATCGTGTTCCTGGCCAACCCCAATAACCCGACCGGCACCTATCTTGCCGCCGCCGAGATGCGCCGGCTGCGCGAGGGGCTGCCGGCGGGCGTGCTGCTGGTGATCGACGCCGCCTACGCCGAATACGTCGACGCTGCCGACTACACCGCCGGCTTCGAGCTGGTCGATGCCTCCGGCTCGGTGGTCGTCACCCGCACCTTCTCCAAGATCTACGGCCTCGGTGGCGCCCGCCTGGGCTGGGCCTACTGCCCGGAGGCTGTCGCCGACGTGCTCAACCGGCTGCGCATGCCGTTCAACGTCGCGGCACCGGCGCAGGCGGCGGGCGTGGCGGCGCTGGCCGACAGCCGCTTCGTCGAGGCGGCGCAGCAACACAACCGGCAGTGGCGGTCGTGGAGCCGCTCGGCGATCAGCGCCCTCGGCCTCGAGGTACCGGAAAGCCATGGCAACTTCCTGCTGATCCGCTTCCCCGACGAGCCGGGGCGGGATGCCGCAACCGCCGACGCCTACCTGAAGTCGCGCGGCTACATCGCCCGCCGCGTCGCTTCCTACGGCCTCCCCGACCGGCTGCGGGTAACCATCGGCCTGGAAGCCGAGATGCGCGGCTTCGTCGCGGCGCTGGCCGATTTCGTGCGCGGGACCGGCGAGCGCGAGGAAGGCCAGGGCTGCCGGTGAGCCGATGAGCACGGTCGCAACGCCCCCCGTCCGCTTCCAGCGGGTCGCGCTGATCGGCATCGGCCTGATCGGCTCGTCGCTCGCCCATGTTATCCGCCGCGACGGCATCGCCCCGCACATCGCGGTGTGCGCGCGCACCCACAAGACCCTCGATACCGCCCGGGCGCTGGGCATCGCCGACAGCACCACCACCGACCCGCGCGCCTGCGTCGAGGGCGCCGACCTCGTCGTCCTATGCACGCCGATCGGCAGCTACGCCGCGATCACCCGGGCGATGGCGCCGGCGCTGCAGTCAGGCGCGATCGTTACCGACGTCGGCTCGGCGAAGGTGTGCACGCTGACCGATGTCGGCGACAACCTGCCGCCCGGCGTCGCCTTCGTCCC
>JBDHSN010000305.1:0-2620 GCA_039808105.1 Rhodospirillales bacterium | reverse complement strand
CGCGATGGTGATGATCATGGGTCTGCTGATGACACCGATGTCGCTGGTGCCGGCGGTGTTCGTCTGGACCTGGCCGTCAGGACACGCCCTCGCATGGATGGCGGCAATGGCTGCGGCGGCAACGCTGGGCCAGGTCGCCCTGGTGCGCGCCATGGCGACGGCTGACGCCTCGGCTGTCATGCCGTTCGACTTCACGCGGCTGATTTTCGCGAGCCTGCTCGGCTGGCTGATGTTCGGCGAGACGCCCGACGCCTGGACCTACGCCGGCGCCGCCATCATCGTCACGTCCACCGTCTATATCACCCGGCGCGAGGCACGTGCCGCGCGCAAGCGGCAAGCCCCTCGGGAGGCCCCGGCAGGACCGTCCGCCGGGCTCTAGCCCCGCGCGTTCTCCCCGTGCCCGTCCTGCTTCGCCAATTCGGCGTCGAGGTAGGCGCGGGCGCGCTCCATGTGCGCCGGGGTGATGTGCGGCGAGAGCGTGTTCATGGCGAGCAGCATCACCGCCGCGTCATCGCTGAAGCCGAACAGGGCGACGATGTCGGGCACGATGTCGAACGGCATCACGAAGTAGGCCAGCGCCGCCATCAGCACCAGCTGCGCCGATCGCGGCGTCGCAGGATCGATCGCCGCGTAATAGGCGGCGATCACCTTGTCGAGGAAGGGAACATAGCGGAGCGTCCGGCGGACCTTGTGCCAGAACCGCTTGCGGACGTAGCGCTCCTGGCCTGGCAGCGGCACCAGGGCTCGGGAAAGATCGGGTGTGCTCGTCGTGCTCATCGCGTTCCTCTCGAGCGGCCTGACATCGGTACGCGGCCGCAGGCGTCATCCTCATCAACTGGGCGGAAATGCCGGCCGGCGCAAGGGAGGGAGGTCCGCCCCGACGGGGCTCCGCCGCGCTTTACAGCGCACGGGACATGGCGAATGATCGCGCCATGTCGCTGCTCCCGCCGCCCCCCCGGCAGTTCAACGTCGCCCGCTATTGCCTTGGCGCGGCCGCCGCAACGTGGCCGGAGAAGACGGCGCTGATCATCGCCGGCGGCGACGGCGCCGCCCGCTCGTGGAGCTACGCGGAGCTGGACAGCATGGTCCGGCGGGTGGCCGGCGGGCTGCGCCGCCTCGGACTTCCCGCCGGCGCCCGGCTGATGATCCGCACCGACAACGACCTGCCTTACATCCTCGTCTTCTTCGCGGCGATGGCGGCCGGCTATGTCCCGCTGCCGTCCTCCGCCTCGCTGACCGGCGAGGAGGCGGAATTCCTGCTGGCAGACAGCGGCGCCGCCGCGCTGGTGCTCTCCGCCCATCTCGGCCTTGCCCACGACGTGCCGGCCGGTGTCGGCGTGCTGGACGATGCCGACATCCGCCGCCTCGCCGGAAGCGGGCCCGAGGCCGGCTACACCGATACCGGCGCCGAGGATCCAGCGTTCCTGATCTACACCTCCGGCACCATCGGCCGGCCGAAAGGCGTGCTGCACGCCCACCGCGTCGCCTGGGGCCGCCGGCCGATGTACGACGGCTGGTACGGCCTTGGCGCCGGCGACGTCGTGCTGCACGCCGGCGCCTTCAACTGGACCTACACCCTCGGCGTCGGCCTGATCGATCCCTGGGCCAACGGCGCCACCGCGGTGCTGTACAACGGCCCCGCCGATCCGGCGGTGTGGACGGAGCTGATCGCGCGCTTCGGCGTCACCATCTTCGCCACCGTCCCCAGCCTCTACCGCCGCATCCTCAAGTACGGCCGCTTCCAGCGGCAGGACCTGGCGACGCTGCGCCACGGGCTGAGCGCCGGCGAAGCGCTGCCGCCGGCGGTGCAGCAGGCCTGGCAGCAGGCGACCGGGACCGCGCTGTACGAGGCGCTCGGGATGAGCGAGATCTCCACCTACATCTCGACCGGCCCCGGCATGGCGATCAGGCCCGGCAGTCCGGGACGGGCACAGGCGGGCCGCCGCATCGCCATTCTCGATGCCGATGCGGCCGCCGGCGAAGCCCGGCCGCTGCCGGCCGGTCAGGCCGGGTTGCTGGCCGTCCACCGCTCCGATCCCGGCCTGATGCTGGGCTACTGGCGGCGGCCGGAGGAGGAGGCGCTGGTCTTCCGCGGCGAGTGGTTCTGCGGCGGCGACATGGCCCACCTGGACGAAAACGGCTACGTCTGGTTCCACGGCCGCCACGACGACATCCTCAACCCCGGCGGCTTCCGGCTGTCGCCGCTGGAGATCGAGGGGACCTTGGCGCACCACCCGATGGTGCACGACGTCGCCGTCAGCGAGGTCGCGGTCTCACCCGAGGTGCGCATCCTCGTCGCCTTCGTCGTGCCGGAGGGCAACGCCGACGAAGCGGCGCTGCTCGCCTGGGCGAAGCAGCACCTCGCCACCTACAAGCTGCCGCGCCGCGTCATCTTCGTCCCGGCGCTGCCGCGCAACCGCGCCGGCAAGCTGCTGCGCCGCGACCTGCCGGCGACGATCCCACCGGCCGCCTAGCCGCTCCCGCGACCTCGGGCCTGCCGGCGCGCCGGCACGCACGTCAACGAGCAACCAGCGGGCGGCCGGTCAGCCCGGGCTGAAGCGCTGGTACTGGTTCTGCACGCCGGAGCTCTGGCTCTGCGACTGGAAGTCGTCCGGCTCCT
>JBDHSN010000304.1:0-2631 GCA_039808105.1 Rhodospirillales bacterium | reverse complement strand
CCACCGCGTCGTCCTTCATCCGGCCCTTTGAGGGCAGTGCGAGGGTGAGGGTCATCCCCTGCCCTCCCGTGCCTTCTGGATGCGGTCGAGCCAGACCGAGAAGCCGACGCCGGGGATCGGCCGGTCGGCGCCGAGCAGCGTCAGCAGCCGGTCGTAGCGGCCGCCGCCGACGAGCGGCCGCGCATCCCCCGGAGCGGCGATCTCGAAGACGACGCCGGTGTAATAGTCCAGGGGCCGGCCGAAGGCGGCGTCATAGGAAATGTCCCCGGCCTTCAGACCGTTCGACAGGATCGCCTCGGCGCGGGCCGAGAACAGGGCGAGCGCGCCGTCGAGCGCAATGCCGGAGCGCGCCGCGAACTCCGACAGCGCCCGAGCCGCCTCGGACAGCGGCACGTCAATGGCGAGAAACGTCTTCAGCGCCTCGAGCTGTGCCGCCGTCAGCCGCAGCCGCGACAGCTCCGCCTTCTCGATCAGCCGCCTGGCGATCTCGTCGGGCGTGCGGCCGGCCGATGGCGAGATCCCCGCCTCCTGCATCTCGCCCTCGATGAAGGCGGCGAGCGCCGCGCGGTCGCCCGATGCCGCCAGCAGGTTCGCCGCGCCGCTCAGCCCGCGATTGGCGGGCGGGTCGGCCAGGTCGGCAAGGGCCGCCGCGAGCATGTCGGCCGAGCCGAAGGCGCGCGCCAGCCGCTTCTGCCAGCCGCGCGGCAGGCCGAGCGCCGCCAGCACCGCCTCGAACACGGCCTGGTCGCCGAGCGTCACCTTCAGCGCCACGCCCGGCAGCGCCATGGTCAGCAGCGCATGCGCATCGGCGAGGCTGCGCGCGTCGGCCTTGGCAATATCCGTATCGCCCAGGTCCTCGATTCCGGCCTGCAGGAACTCGCTGTCGCCGTCGCGCCGCTGCCGGAACACCTCGCCCAGATAGGCATAGCGGCGCGGGGTGGCGGCGCGGTTGGCGATGTGGTCGAGGCAGACCGGAATGGTGAATTCGGGCCTCAGGCACAGCGTCTCGCCGGTTTCGCTCTCGGTGAGAAAAATACGACGCCGCAAATCCTCGCCGGCGATGTCGAGGAACGGATCGGCCGGCTGCAGCATCGGCACGTCGATCAGCTCCGCCCCGCGTTGAGCGAAGAGATCGAGGATGGATTGGGCGAGCGTCATGGGCCGGCTCCCTCCCCCTTGAGGGGAGGGAGGCCAGCCGCAGGCTGGCCGGGTGGGGTCGCCGGTGCCGGACGCGAGGCAAAGATGAGGTCGCGCGCCGCCGCAGTGACCCCACCCGGCCGCTTCGCGGCCACCCTCCCCTCGAGGGGGAGGGATCGCGCCGCGACCGCCATCAGCCGCGTTCCGCCCGTTGCGCCGCGAGAATCCCGCGCACCGTCCCGACCAGTTCCGCCTCCGGCACGGTCATCTGTCCCGGCCGCGCCTCCTTGTAGGCATCGTGGCCCTCGATGTTCGCGGCGAGTTCGGCGCCCGCCACCATGTCCTTGATCTGGACCATCGGGCGGGGATTGCCGTTCTCGTCCACGGCGTTGCGCTCGTTGCCGCCCTGGATGACGACGCAGGGCGCGCCCCTGCGGTCGGCATATTTCATCTGCGGCTTCATGCCCGAGCCGCCGAGATACATCTCCGCCCGGATGCCGGCCTGGCGCAGGTCCGAGACCATCTTCTGGTAGCGGCCGAGGCTGTCCGTGTCGCGGTCCATCACCAGCACGACGACCGGGCCGACGGTCGACGACGGAGCGAGCTTGCCCAGCGCCTTCAGCGCCGACATCAGCCGCGACACGCCGATGGAAAAGCCCGTCGCCGGCACCGGCTCGCCCCTGAACCGCGACACCAGCCCGTCATACCGACCGCCGCCGCCGACCGACCCGAACCGCACGATCTGCCCATCCTCGTTGGGGATTTCGGCCAGAAGCTCGGCCTCGAAGACCGGGCCGGTGTAGTATTCGAGGCCGCGCACGACGGAGGGGTCGATGCGGATGCGATCCGGACCATAGCCGGAAGCTACGACCAGCTGCTCGATCTGCATCAGTTCGCCTTGGCCGTCAGCAAATGTTTGGCTGGAAGGGAATTCCCCGTCTCCAAGTGCTTCAACTACGCCGATATCAGCAAGAACCCGATTTGCCTGTTGAGCGCTCAGCCCCGCGCCCTTCGTAAAATCCCCCTCGCCCTCTTTCCCTCCGTCCCAGCGCCCCGGCCCCAGTAGCAGCCGCACGCCCTCGACGCCCAGCTTGTCCAGCTTGTCGATCGCCCTGAGCACGATCAGCCGCCGTCCCGCATTCTCCTCCCCGCCCAGCCCGATCGCCTCCAGCACGCCGTCGAGCACCTTGCGGTTGTTCACCCGGATGACGTAGTCGCCGCGCGGAATCCCCAGCGCCTCCATGACGTCGGCCATCATCATCGCCATCTCGGCATCGGCCGCCACGCCCGGCGTGCCCACCGTGTCGGCGTCGAACTGCATGAACTGGCGGAACCGCCCCGGCCCCGGCTTCTCGTTGCGGAACACCCAGCCCGAGCGGTAGGAGCGGAACGGCTTCGGCAGCCGCTCGTAGTTCTCCGCCACATAGCGCGCCATCGGCGCGGTCAAATCATAGCGCAGCGACAGCCACTGCTCGTCGTCGTCCTGGAACGAGA
>JBDHSN010000303.1:0-2640 GCA_039808105.1 Rhodospirillales bacterium | reverse complement strand
ATCTCGTCGGCCCCCGGCGCCGTCGTCCGCACCTGGCCGCCGGCGGCATAGGTCAGCGCCACCGACAGCGGGTCCTCGTAGACGTCCGACAGATAGAGCGAGAACGGCTTGCCCTGGTCGAGATCCCAGGCCACTGCACTCGTAGAGTCGGCCAGCCGGTTGAAGGTGATGGTATGGCCGGCGGCGATCGCAAGCCCGTTGACCGTACCGGACGAAGCGGCCGTCCAGGTGTCGCCAAAGCTGGGGTTGGCGGGAAAGACACCGGCTGCCGGATCCCATCCGCCCTGGTCCGGCATCGACCAGTAGCCGCGGCGGAGCTGCCATTCGACCTCGGCGTAGTTGCCGATCGGCGTTGCGCCGATGCGCATGGACTCGACATGCACCGGCCCGTGGCTGACCGCGAAGATCGCCCGCCACCAGGTATCGGAGCCCACCACCTCACGATAGGGGGCGGCAGCATAGGGCGGCGTCAGCCGGAAGCGGCCGCACAGGAACGGCACCTTGCCCCAGATGTCGATGCGGTTGCGCGCACCCAGGATCTGGTAGGTCTGGCTCTCCGTGCCCTTGTCCTTGGACAGCTCCGGGACCGGCGGCGGCAGGAAGGTGTTGACCAGCAGCGTGCCGCCAAGGGTGACCGCGGCACCGGCAAGGCCGCCGGCGATCGCCGCTGCGGTGGTTCCCCACACCGGCGCCAGCGCGCCATAGGTCAGTGCGGTGGTGACGACGGCGATAATCGCGATGCCGACCATCGCCGCGATCCGCCAGCCGCCGCCGCCTGCCGGCAGCAGCCGGATCGAGACATAGGTTCCCGGCTTCGGCCGAACCCGATGCCACTGCGCCCGCTCGATCGCGTCCTCGCCGAGGAACGCCACGCCGTGCGTCCGCATCAGCGGGTCCGGCTGGATCAGTTCGACGATCTCGGCGATCGTCAGCCCCGCCGGCACCGAGAAGTCAACACGCCGCTGCTCGAACGGGTGGGGACAGCAGGAGACGGTTGTCAGGTCACAGGAACCAGGAGCCAGATGCCAGGAAGAAGAAAGAAAGGAGCGCGGCTCAGAGACTGCGACCGTCATGCCCCACCCCTTCCTGGTTCCTGGGTCCTGGCTCCTGGTTCCTGAATCGCCAGAACCCCAGGACCCGCCTCTGGATGGCCTGGTCCTCGCGGTAGCGGGCGAGCACGGCGGCGGTGCCGCGTTCGACGTGCAGCAGCCAGCCGGAGGTCACGACGACGCCGACGTGCAGCGGACCGAACACCCAGCCGGAGCCGGGGACCCGCGAAGCACCCGACATCTCGACGACGTCGAACGGCTGCTCGTTGCCGGCATCGATGCGATCCCAGGCGCCGGAGCGACGTTCCGCCGCGATCGTATCCCCAACTCCCGCGGCATTGGCCTCGCTGCCGTAGCAGGTTGCCAACGACGGCAGCTGGACGCCGGCCTGCTCGGCCAGCACCAGCCGCACCAGCCCCCAGCAGTCACACCCCGCCCGGCTTCGGCCGAGATCAAGGAAGGGGATGCCGATGTAGGCGACAGCCCACGGGGGAAGAGTCATCAGAGGTCACCGATTAAAGAACAGACCGGCGCGCGCCCGCAGGGCCGCCCCAAGGGCGCGCGCTCCACTTCCCCAAGCCGAAGTACACCGAGGCGGAGCCGAGGGACTTCGCCTTGAGCCTACGGCCACAGCGCCTTGAACCTCCCGTCGAAGGTGACGTAGGGGAACTCCTCGGCGGCGAGGTCGTCGACGCTGAGCGTTCCGGTGACGAAGCCGACGTCGAAGGTCGAGGCGCGCCATTCGAGCCCGGACCATTCGCGCTCTACGACGTCGGGATCGGTGCTGCGGACGATGCGGATGGTCAGCGACGGCGGCGTCGTCAGCCCGCGCAGCAGGGCCACGACCTCCTGGCTGGTGTTGTCGATCCGGATCTGCGCGCGCGGCGCACGGCCTTCGGCATCATCCGGCAGCGTCACCTCGAAGGGGAATGTCTCGTAGCTGGCACCATTGCTGATCGTCGCCACGCCATCCGAGGTCAGCCGCAACGGTGCCGGCAGCTGCGGGTGGCCGATCTCCAGCAGCACCAGCCACGGAGTGGCGCAGTCCTGTGCCGCGAGTTCGCGGGTCGCGGTATCGGTGAGGGTCACGGTAATAGCTCCAGTTCGAGGGTCACCCGCCAGGCGATACCGGCGGCGATCGGCTCGATCGTCAGCGGCGGGACGATGCGGAAGGCGCCAATGGCCCCGGTTGCCGGATGCGTCCACGAAAACGGCAGCGCGCCACCCTGAAGATCGGAGGCGAAGAAGGTACGAAAGATGGCGAGCTGCGCCGGGCTGAGCCGGAACGCCGCCTTTAGCCGCGTCACCCCCGCTGTGGCGCGTCGGCGCGCCTTCGCCGGCCCGATCTCGGTGGCGCTGCGCACCAGCAGGTTCGGCGGCGTCTCGGAGAAGCCGTCGGCCAGCGGCCGCGGCGGCAGCGACGCCGGCCACAATGGAATAGGCACCGTTATCGTGCCCGGATCGGATTGGCGGCAGCGGCGAGCGCGCGGTTGAGCGTGCTGCCGGGGCGCGCCGCCCGCTGCGCCATCGCCACCTCGACCGCGTCGATGATGACGTTCAGGCTCAGGTTGCCGCTCGGGTCCCGCTGCTC
>JBDHSN010000302.1:0-2643 GCA_039808105.1 Rhodospirillales bacterium | reverse complement strand
CGCAGGCGGCAACGACGGCGCGGGCAAGCGGATGGCGGCTCGCCGCGGCGAGCCCCGCCGCCGCAGCCAGCGCCTCGGCGTCGACGGCCTCGCCCTCGATCAGTTCCTCTTCGATCAGTCTGGGCCGGCCGAGGGTCAGCGTGCCGGTCTTGTCGAAGACGATGGCATCGGCATCGGCGAGCCGCTCCAGGGCCGTCGCCGACTTCACCAGGATGCCGCGCCGCAGCAGCCGGCCGGTGGCGATCACCTGCACCGCCGGCACCGCAAGGCCAAGCGCGCACGGGCAGGTGATGATCAGGACGGCGATGGCGTTCATCATCGCCTGCGGCCACGGCACCGCCAGCCACGCCCACCACAGCAGGAAGGTGAGCAGCGCGGCGAGATGGACGACAGGGGCGTAGAGGCGCGCCACCCGGTCGGCGAGCACGACATAGCGGCCGCGCTGCTGTTCGGCCGCCTCCACCTGGCGGGCAATTTCGGCGAGCAGCGTGCCGTCGCTTGCTGCCGTCACGGCGATGACCAGCGGGGCGGCCTGGTTCAGGGTGCCGGCAAAGACCGCCGCGCCGGGACCGACCGGCTTCGGTGTGCTTTCGCCGTCGATCAGGCTGGTGTCGACGGCGCTTTCGCCTTCGGCGATGCGGCCATCGACAGCGATCCGCTCGCCGGCTGCCGCCAGCACGCGGTCGCCGGGGTGCACCTGTGACGGCGGCACCACCCGGTGCCGGCCGCCGGCATCGATGACGGTGACGGCGCGGGCCGCCAGCGCCAGCAGCTGCGCGGCGGATGAACGGGCCTGGCCGCGGGCGCGGCGGTCGAGGTAGCGCCCGATCAGCAGGAAGAACAGCAGGCCGATGGCGGCATCGAAATAGGCGTGCTCGGCCCCGGCGATGGTCTGCTGCAGGCTCATCGCCGCCGCCAGCAACACACCGATCGAAATCGGCACATCCATGGTGACGTGGCGGACGCGCAGCGCTCCCCAGGCGGCGCGAAAGAACGGCCGGCCGGCATAGGCGATCGCCGGCAGCGCGATCAGCGCCGACAGCCAGTGGAACCACGTCCGCGTGCCGGCGCCCATGCCTTCGAGATGCCCGGCCCAGACCGAAATCGACAGCAGCATGACATTGCCGGCGGCGAAACCGGCCACCGCCATCGCCCGCAGCAGCGCCTGCTCCTCACCGGCGCCGGCGGCGTCGAGGCATGAAGCATCGTACGGCACCAGCCGGTAGCCGAGGCGGGAAACGGTCGCCACCAAATCCTCGGCGCTGGCTTCGCCGCTCTGCCAGCACAGCCGCAGGCGGCGGGTCGTCATGTTGATGCGGCCGGCAACCACCCCCGGCTGCCGGGCCAGCACCGCCTCGATCAGCCAGACGCAGGCGGCGCAGTGCAGCCCTTCCACCAGCAGATCGATCTCGCTGCTGCCATCGCCGGCGGGGCGGGTCCAGTTGGCCAGATCGAGGAGGCCGGCGTCCTCGTCGGGGCGCAGCGGCCGCTGTTCGGGATCGATGGTGCGCTTGCGGTAGTAGCTATCGAGCCCGAGACCGGTGACCAGCGCATAGGCAGCCCGGCAGCCCGGACAGCAGAACGCCGGAGCTCCGGCGGGTGCGGCCGGCGCCGGAGCTCCGCAGTGAACGCAAGGGACGGTCGCCGGCGTCGCCTGCGGCGACAAGCCCTCGGCAACAGCAGGATCAGCGGGCGGCGAGCCGCCATCCTTCATTGCACCATGATCCGCCGCGTCGCCTGAAAGTCTTCCTCGCCGCGGCGCGCGTAGACGCGCACATCCCACTGGCCGGGTAGCGGCAATGTCGCTTCGCCGCGGTATTCGCCGCTTCCCGCCGGCTGCAGCGCGATCCGGGAATCAAGCCCGCCGCGGGTCGGCCGGATCAGTGCCGCGCTGACATCGAGGCCGTATAGGGGCTCGCCGCCCCGGTCGCGCAGGGTGACGACCAGTTCGCCCTCATGCGCGGAAGCTTCATCGGGGTGCGGCGCGTAGCGGATGTCGAGGTGCCAGCCGCGCGCTTCCTGGACGCGCGCGGCCGCGATCGTCTGGTTGTAGGCGAGGCCCTTCTGGTAGGCGTCCTCCGTGTCCAGACCGGGAAAGGTCCCGATCGCGTAGGTGATCAGCACGATGTTGACGGCGATCACCACCAGCATGCCGAAGACGAAGGTCCACGGATACCACCAGCCGTCCGCCCGCGGTCGTCTCATCATCTCAACTCCCTGCCCCGGCTGTCACCGCCGCGCGCTCGTCGTGATGCGCCGGACCGTTGAAGACGGCGGTGTAACGGACGCTTTCCCGGGTCGCCTGATCGATCAGGTAGAAATCGAAGTTGGTGAGTTTGCCCGACAGGCTCTCCAGCGGCGCCCGGACGAACAGTTTGAAGGTGCCGATCTCGTCCGGCCCGACCGCCAGCTCGACGTAGGGCCCGGGCTCGTTGTGGTGGCCGATAACGCTGATCTCGGCGCCCGCAAGCCCGTCGGTGGCGAGCATGTAGCTCTTCGGCTCGCGCCGCATGTTAAGGATCTTGAAGGTAAAGCCGTTGCGGATGGCGCCGTCCGAAAGCTTGACGAACAGCGGCTGCCGGTCGGGAAGGACGTTCACCTCCAGGCGGGCGCGGGTGGACAGGCCAAACGTCATGATGCCGG
>JBDHSN010000301.1:0-2645 GCA_039808105.1 Rhodospirillales bacterium | reverse complement strand
CCTTCGCGCTCGACCCAGATGACCTGATCGAGGCGGACGCTGCCGTCGCTGCGGTCCGTCCACTGCTCGGTTTCGACGGCAATGCTGTAGGGCAGTTCCTGCTGAAGCTGCCAGAATACCTGCTCTCGGGTGATCTCGGCAGCCAGCAGGCGGGCGGGCATGTCGGATAGCTGGTCTTCCGGATAGAGCCAGGGTCCGGGCGGCAGGCTCTGCGCGAGATGGGCGGCGAGGTCGCCGACACCATCGCCGGTCAGCGCCGAGACCATGAACACCGCGGCGAAAACCCCGTCCGCGTTCAGCGCCGCGGCGAGCGCCAGCAGCTTCGGCTTGTCCGCCGCGGCGTCCACCTTGTTGAGCACCAGGACGGCCTGCCGCCGCCGCTTTTTCAGGCCGGCGACCACGGGTGCGGTCGTGGCGGCGGCGGTCGTCCGGCTGGCATCCACCAGCAACGCGATGGCATCGGCACCGGCGGCAGAGTCCCACGCCGCATCGACCATCGCGCGGTCAAGCGCGCGCCGTGGCGCGAAGATGCCCGGTGTGTCCACCAGCAGCATCTGGGTAGGACCGGAGAGGGCGATACCGAGCACGCGGGTGCGGGTCGTCTGCACCTTCGGCGAGACGATGCTGACCTTGCTGCCGACCAACCGGTTGACCAGTGTCGACTTGCCGGCGTTGGGCGCGCCGATGATGGCGACGAAACCGCAGCGGCGTTCTGCGTTCTCTTCGCCGTCGCGCGCGTCTGCTCCTCCGCTGTCGGGCTCAGGGAGCATCGGCCGAGTCCACCGTCATCAGCAACGAGGCGGCGGCGGCGCGCTCGGCCGCCCGCTTCGACGGGCCGACCGCAGCGACCGGGGTCAGGCCTTCGACCGAGACCTCGACGCGGAACAGGGGAGCATGGGGCGGGCCGCTGCGCTCGGTCTCGCGATAGACCGGCAGTGGCATGCCGCGCCCCTGCGCCCATTCCTGCAGCATCGTCTTTGCGTCTTTCGGGGGCGAGACGTCACGGCTGATCAGCGCGTCCCAGAGGCGCTCGACCACTTCGGTCGCCACCGGAAAGCCGCCATCGAGGTGGACGGCGGCGATCAGCGCCTCGCAGGCGTCCGCCAGCAGTCCGGGATTGCGGCGGCCACCGGCGTCCTCCTCGCCGCGGGACAGCCGCAGGCAGTCGGCGAGCTGCAGGTGCTCGGCGACTTCCACCAGCGCTTCGCGGCGGACGAGCGCCGCATGGCGGCGGGCCAGTGCGCCCACTTCCTCGCCGTAGAAGCGGTGGTAGAGCAGGTTGGCGATGACCAGCCCGAGAACGCGGTCGCCGACGAACTCCAGCCGCTCGTTGCACCGGCGCCGGCCCTCGCCCTGGAAGCTGGAGTGGGTCAGCGCCTCCAGCAGCAGGCGCTGTGAGCTGAAGGTGTGGCCAAGGCGTTCCTGCAGCGCGAGGCGCAGGGCCGCGCCCGCCAGTTCGGTCACTGGATGCTCCGGAACAACCGGTCGAAGCGGATGGAGTCGGGCCAGTTCCAGAAGTGCAGGGCAGAGCCGTCGACGGAGAAAAAGATCACTTCCGCGCGGCCGATCAGATTGACGAACGGCACATAGCCGACCTCGCCGAGAAACCGGCTGTCGCGGGAGCTGTCGCGGTTGTCGCCCATCATGAAGTAGTGCCCCGGCGGAACGGTATAGACGTTGGTATTGTCGAGCGGCCCGCTGTCCCCGATCTCGATAATCTCGTGCCGGCGGCCGTTCGGCAAGGTTTCGAAATACCGGTGGTAGGCCTGCCGGACCCCTCCGCCGGCAATAAAATCGCCCGCCGGCTCGCGACGAACGGCAACGCCGTTGATATTGAGGATCCCGTCGATCATCTGGATCCGGTCGCCGGGCAGGCCAATAACACGTTTAATGTAGTCGGTGGTGTTGTCAGCCGGCAGCTTGAACACGACGACATCACCCCTTTCCGGCTCGCGCCCGAACAGCCGGCCGGAGAACAGCGGCAGTCCGAACGGCAGCGAGTAGCGGCTGTAGCCGAACGAATATTTCGAAACGAACAGATAGTCGCCGACCAGCAGGGTCGGAATCATCGATCCGGATGGAATGCTGAAGGGCTCGAACAGGAAGGTGCGGACGACGACGGCGATGAGAATCGCGTAGACGATGGTCTTGACGAGTTCAACGAACCCGCTCGCTTTTTGCGTCGCCATGTATCGGAGTCTCGCGGCCCTGGGTTCTGGTGTGCGGGGATGGCACGACGGTGGTCGTCGCTGGCGGATCAAGCCACCCGGAAGCCGCCGGTGTCAAGGAATCGTCACCGCGGCGCACCTGATTCAGGCAGTCGGAAAAACGCTCCGGGAGCTTTGCGCACCGAACGCCGAGATGACCACGATGGCATGGGCAAACGGATATTCGTCGGTCAACGACAGTTCGACCGAAGCGGCGAGACCTGCCGGGGTCATGCTCGCCAGCCGCTGCGCGGCGCCGCCGGTCAGCCGCAGGAACGGCTTGCCGGAGCGAAGGTTGTCCACCTCCATGTCGCGCCAGAAGACGCCGTCGCGGAAGCCGGTGCCGAGGGCCTTGGCACAGGCTTCCTTGGCGGCATAGCGCTGGGCGTAGCGGGCGGCGCGGTTGACGTGGTTCTCGCAGCGCCGCCGCTCGATGTC
>JBDHSN010000300.1:0-2645 GCA_039808105.1 Rhodospirillales bacterium | reverse complement strand
TGGGGGTTCGGCTTGGGCAAGTAATCGTTTTTGCCGGAAGGCGGCTTTGTGGGGTGGTTTTCTGGCGATTTGGGATTGAACGAACCCGCTGTCGCGGGAGTGAGGTAGGCGGTTAGTGGGGAGAGCTCGGTCTGAGAGGATTGCGGCTGTGGAAGCCCAATCCTGAAGGCAGGAGCCCCCCGATGGCTGAGTTGAGCCCTCTGCGCCGGCGCATGACCGAGGACATGACCGTCCGTAATCTGTCTCCGGCGACGCAACGATCCTATCTGCACGCGGTCAGCAAGTTCAGCCGGTACTTCGGCCGGTCGCCGGACCGGCTTGGCCTGGAGGACGTCCGCGCCTTTCAGGTCCATCTGGTGTCGACCGGCATTTCGTGGCCGTCGCTGAACCAGACGGTCTGTGCGTTGCGGTTCTTCTACGGCGTCACGCTCGGGCACGGCGAGATCCCGGAGCGTATCCCGTACGCGCGCGAGTCGCACAAGCTGCCGGTGGTGCTGAACGCCGACGAGGTGGTGCGCTTTCTCGAAGCGGTGCCCAGCCTGAAGACCCGTGCCGCGCTGACGACGGCCTATGCGGCAGGCCTGCGGGCGTCCGAGGCGGTCGGCCTAAAGGTCGGCGACATCGACAGCGCCCGGATGGTGATCCGGGTCGAGCACGGCAAGGGCGGCAAGGACCGGTTCGTCATGCTGTCGGCGCAGCTCCTCGGCATCCTGCGCACCTACTGGCGACTGACCCGGCCCAGCCACTGGCTGTTTCCCGGCCGGGACGAGACGAAGCCGATCGACGTCCAGGTGCTGCACTCGGCCTGCCGATCCGCCTGCGTCGCCGCCGGCCTTTCGAAGCGGGTGACGGTACACACGCTGCGGCACAGCTTCGCCACCCACCTGCTGGAGAACGGCACCGACATCCGCATCATCCAGGTGCTGCTCGGTCACGCCAACTTGTCGAGTACGGCGCGCTATACGCGGGTCTCGAACGGCCTGATCCGGCGTACGCAGAGCCCGCTCGACCGGCTGACGCTGGAGGTCGTTCCGCCCGCCTGATCCAGCCGCACGATGGCGGCCACATGGGAAGTGGCGGATGTCTTTCGCCGCCACGGCGATGCCTATCGGCGGATGCACGACGGTCACCTGGGCAGGGTCGAGCGGCGGGTGATGAGCGCCGTCGCGCTGTGCCGGACCGCGGCGCTGGGTGGCCATGCCGAGAGCTGCGCTGACTGCGGCTTCGTTCGCTGCGCCTACAACTCCTGCCGCAACCGGCACTGCCCGAAGTGCCAGGGTCAGGCCCGCGCCGAGTGGCTGGCTGCCCGGCAGGCCGACCTCCTGCCGGTGCCGTACTTCCACGTCGTCTTCACGGTACCGGCGCCGGCGGCCGAGATCGCCTTCCAGAACAAGCAGACGGTCTATGCCATCCTGTTCCGCACCGCGGCGGAGACGTTGCGCCGGATCGGAGCCGACCCGAAGCACCTGGGGGCCGAGATCGGCCTCGTCGCCGTGCTCCACACCTGGGGCCAGACCTTGCAGCATCATCCGCATGTCCATTGCGTCGTGCCCGGCGGTGGCCCGGCGCCCGACGGCACCCGCTGGGTCGCGTGCCGGCCCGGCTTCTTCCTGCCGGTCCGCGTCCTCTCGCGGCTGTTCCGCCGGCTCTTCCTCGACGAGCTGCGCGCCGCCTTCGAAGCCGGACAGCTCCGCTTCCTCGGCGATCTTGCCGACCTCGCCGGCCGGGCCGACTTCGTTCGTCGCCTCCGCGATCTGCGCCGGGCCGAGTGGGTCGTCTACGCGAAGCCGCCATTCGGCGGGCCGGAACAGGTGCTGGCCTATCTCGGCCGCTACACCCACCGCGTCGCCATCGCCAATTCGCGCCTGGTCGATGTGACCGGCAGCGACCTCGCCTTCCGCTGGAAGGACTATCGCCACCACGGCAAGGCGAAGCTGATGGTCCTCGCTGCCGATGAGTTCATCCGCCGCTTCCTGCTCCACACCCTGCCGGACGGCTTCCATCGCATCCGCCACTACGGCTTCCTCGCCAACGGCCACCGCGCCGCAAAGCTGGCGCTCTGCCGCAAGCTGCTGGCCGCTCCACCGACCAGCAAGCCCGCGACGGACATCCCGCTGGAGTCGAAGGCAATCACTGCGTTCGATCGCTGTCCCTGCTGCGGTGGCGCCATGATCACCCTCGCCATACTCCTGCGACCGCCGCTGCGACGCGCCTCGTTCCGGCAGGACACCTCGTGAGCCGCCGGCATCCTCGCCGTTCCGGCCGACCGGCAGCGACGCGTGCCGGCAGGCATCGTCCTGCTTATCAGCTTTACAGGCGCCCCCGAACCCGGCGCGGCGGCGCTCAAACGCGCCGTTCCGCTCACCGTCGGCATCGATCGCTGGTTACCAGCCTCTCCCACGGCGCGTCGGCGACCCTATCTCGCCACACGCAAGCCCTCTCGAAGCAGGTGCCGCAACAGCAATCCCCATAGCTGCCCGGCCATCCGCGGGTTCGCTCAATCCGGCTTCAATGAGGTCGCGCCCATGCACGCCGAACACCTCGTCCGCGACCTCACAGAAGCCTCCAGATTCCGGTTTTGGTGGTTTCGTGATTCCCTCCGGGGCGGGTTGCGGGCTTCGGGAGGGATGATGGCGCGGCCTCGG
>JBDHSN010000299.1:0-2675 GCA_039808105.1 Rhodospirillales bacterium | reverse complement strand
CCTCGGTACATTCCATTGCCCCATCCTTCGCCACGCAATCAGCCGTGGTTCAAACGTCATGCGTGGTTTGAACAGGAACTCCAACCCGTCTTGCGATCGAAAGTTGAACATGTTCTGGCGCGCTGATCATTAGCGTTGTGCTCTCGCTCGTCCTGTGGCTGCTGAACCGCTGAGCCAAGATGGGGAGTTTCGCTAAACCTTCGAAGTTCGGATCGAATGCTACACCGGCCATCGTCGAAGAGACGCCGCGGCGATTTTCGTTCGACGGCCGAACCAGCGAGGTCGCCGAGGTGCTCAACGCATGGCTGGCGCCGGATTATCGGTACTTCAAAGTCCGCGGCGATGATGGTGCCTGCTACATCCTGCGAAGCGATGCGCTGACCGGCCGGTGGGCGCCCACCATGTTTGACCGGTCCGGCGCAATCGGCTGATGGAGGCGTGAAGTTGCAAATGCGAAAGCTCGGCAAACTGGAGCAGGCCGCGAAGGTGATCGCGCTGTGCCTGCCGCCGGTGGTGATGTCGTTGATTGGGTTGGCGGTGCTGTCACGAAAGAAGGGTGCGGCAGTTGTCGCGGGTCAACGGTCCGCGCCTGCTCGGCCTGCCGCGCGGCGAACCGGCGCCGGATGAAGCTCTCGCAGGCTGACGCGCCTCCGCCCTTCCAGCCGGGCAAGCCGATCGGCAACGTTTACTACGGCGCCTGCAGCTGGACCGATCGGACGCTAATTGACGCCGGCACCTTCTATCCCGGCAACGCACGGACTGCCGCGGATCGGCTCGCTCACTATTCCAGCCAGTTCCCCATCGTCGAGGTGGACGCGACCTACTACGCGCTGCCGTCTGAGGGCAACGCACGTCTCTGGATGGAGCGCACGCCGCCCAGCTTCATCTTCAACATCAAGGCCTTTGGCCTGTTCACGCATCACCCCGTGCCGGTCGAGCGGCTCCCGGCCGCGGTCAGGGAGCTGCTGCCAGCCACCGTCGCCGGCAAAGCCCGGATCTACCTGCGCGACGTGCCGGAAGAGGTCGAGAAGCTGATCTGGGAGATGCAGGCGCAAGCGCTGGCACCGCTCGTCGAAGCAGGCAAGCTCGGCTGTGTACTGTTTCAGTTCCCGCACTGGTTCACTGCCAGGCGCGATCATGTTCGCTACCTCGAACAGCTTCGCGATCGCAGTGGCTGGCCCCTGGCTATCGAGTTCCGCGGCGGCGGCTGGATGACCGATAACTACCGGGCGGAGACTCTTGCACTGTTGGAGAAGCTGGATCTTGCCTATGTGGTCGTCGACGAACCGCAGGGCTTCGGCTCGTCGACTCCGCCGGTCGTCGTAGCGACCAGTCCGCTCGCCGTTGTGCGCTTCCACGGCCACAATGCCGAGACCTACGAGAAGCCGAACATCGGCGCCGCCGAACGCTTCCGCTACCTGTACACGGAAGACGAACTGAAGGGCTGGGTCGACCCGATCCGTCGCCTCGCCGAGAACGCAGACCGGGTGCACGTGCTGATGAACAACTGCTACGGCGATTACGGTGTACGCAATGCGCGGCAGCTGGCCGAGATGCTGGCGGCAGCGTGACCAGCACCCGGAGGCCTCGTCAAGAACCTTCAGGATCGCTGAATGCGGTCGAACGCATCGTCTTGTTCGGGCTCCGCGTCGACGCTGGCGGGTGGAGCGTCACGTTCCAGCTGGAGCAGGCTGATCGTCATGTCGAACCTGTCCGAGAAGATGGTGGTCTCGATGACGGGTTCGCGCGGGAACCATACCCCGGGAGGAAGCGCTACCGTCTCGCGCTTGCGAGCATCGCCGTATCGCCCAGACGCTACCGACATCTCGGGAACCGGACGCACGACACTCCGCGTGCGGAAGTAGGCGCCAGACCTGAGTGCCGGCTCGCTCGACCGTGACCACAGAATGAAGCCGTCTCGCGCGATGACCAGGACGGCGCGCTCCTCGGTGAACTCCAGCCACTTCAGGATGGCGGCGGTCAGCGACACGCCGTAGCGTTCGGCACCGTGGGCAAGACCATCGAGCGTGATCGTCTGGCCGGCGAGCTGCCTGCGGAAGTCAGCGATCGGCATCAGCAGGTATGAGGCGAACTGGTTGGCGTCGGTCTCGCGCGCCTGGTCCTCGCGATCCCACTCGATCATGTCGCGCTGGCTGCACAGGAACTCATCGAGCTCATGGCGATGACGCAGGTAATGGCCGAACTCATGGGCGAGAACGAAATTGATCCGTCCGCGAACCGGCAGCGCACTGTTATAGACGATGCTCCACGCGGCCTTGCCTTTGTGGCTGCGGAATAGGCCGCCCTCAAACCCACGGAGTCCCTCTCCCTTCACCATTGGTGACCGGATCAGAGAAACACTGCCGCGAGTAGTCGAGAGCAAGGGCTGTGACATCGACCGGAAAGCGCTCCGGGCCAAGCACTTGATCGAGCATTCGGGTAAGACGATTGGCCCAGGCAATGCCGGACGATGGCTCCGTCATTCCGGTTCGTCCCAGGCATCGAGGATCTGCCGCAGCCGCTTTTTCGTGTCGCCCGGCATCTTCTGGTACTTGCGGAAGAAGGCGAGATCGATGTCGCTGGCCTCGGGCGAATCCCGCTCATCATCCATCAGGAACTCCGGCGTCACCCCGAGCACCGCTGCAATGCGGGCGATCTTCTCCGCCGAGGGCCGG
>JBDHSN010000298.1:0-2716 GCA_039808105.1 Rhodospirillales bacterium | reverse complement strand
GAGCATTACGATCTGAAGTTCTACATGGAGCCGCAGGAAGCCTTGCGGCTCCGCTGGAAATTCCAGCGTGATACCGGACCCGGCGGCTTTGGCTATTCCGTCGAGCAGGCGATGGCGCTGCTGCCGAAGCTGAACCGGGACAGCGCCCAGTACATCGCCCCACAGCGCGACTACGCCGACATGGTGATCACCTTCTACGCCCCGGACGAACGGCCGGACGAGAGCGGCAGCGGCCTCAATGTCCGCCACATCCTGCGGCCGACCCTGCCCTACGTCGATCTCTCGCCGATCGTCGAGACCGGTGCCGGCGGTGGCCTCGTGCTGGAGTTGGCGCGTGACGTCGACGGGCGGCCGGCCGATGCCCTGCACATCCTGGGCGGCATGGACAAAACCGAGGCGCAGGCGCTTCAGCAACAGATATGGCAACTGTTGCCCAATCATCGCGCCCATCGGCCAAAGTTGGGCATCTATCGCGATGCGGGCAATGTTGCTCATCACAGTGTGCCGCTGGCGCTGTCTCAGCTGCTGATTGCCCATTATCTTTTGAACGCGGCGGTCGACGCCCATGCGAACTGAGGACAAACCTGCGATGATTGTCGCGCGAGCGAACGCGGCGCGGAAGGAAGGCCTGCTTTCCCCAACAGCGGGCGAAGCCACCGCGCCGGTGGCAACCTTCGATGAAATGGCGAACGCCATCCGCCTGCTGGCGGCGGACGCGGTGCAGAAGGCGAAGTCCGGTCACCCGGGCCTGCCGATGGGCATGGCGACCGCGGCGACCGTGCTGTGGGCCCGCTTCCTCACCTTCGACCCCACCGCCCCCGAGTGGGAAGACCGCGACCGCTTCATCCTCTCCGCCGGCCACGGCTCGATGCTGCTCTACTCGCTGCTGCATCTCACCGGTTACGCGGCGATCACCATCGAGGACATCAAGAACTTCCGCCAGTTGGGCTCGACCACCCCCGGCCATCCGGAATACGAGCCGGCGCACGGCATCGAGACGACGACCGGCCCGCTCGCCCAGGGCCTCGGCAACGCCGTCGGCATGGCACTGGCCGAACGGCTGCGCAACGCCCGCTGGGGCGATGGCATCGTCAACCACTACACCTACTGCATCGTCGGCGACGGCTGCCTGATGGAGGGGCTGAGCCAGGAAGCCATCTCGTTCGCCGGATTCCACAAGCTGGCACGGCTGATCGTGCTGTGGGACGACAACCGCATCTCCATCGACGGGCCGACGTCGCTGACCACCGCCGACAACCAGTTGGCCCGCTTCGAGGCCTGCGGCTGGGATGCCCAGGTGGTGGACGGCGATGATCCCGACGCGGTCGCCCGGGCCATCGCCATGGCGAAGCTGTCGGATAAGCCGTCGCTGATCGACTGCCGCACCACAATCGGCAAAGGCGCGCCGAAAAAGGCCGGTACCGAGCATGCGCACGGCGCCCCGCTCGGTGATGACGAGATCGCCGGTGCCCGGCAGGCGCTCGGCTGGCCGCATCCGCCATTCGTCGTGCCGCCGCACGTCCTGGCGGCGTGGCGGGAGGCTGGCGCGCGCAGCCGGCCGCAGCGCGAAGCGTGGGAGAGGCGGTTCGCCGCACTGCCGGCCGACAAGCAGGACGCCTTCCGCCGCAGCAGCAGCGGCAAGCTGGCGCCGGGCTGGCAGGCGCCGCTCAACGCCTTCAAGCGGAAGCTGGCATCCGAGCAGCCCAAGTGGGCGACGCGCAAGGCCTCCGGCGAAGCCCTGGAGATCCTCACCGCCACCTTCCCGGAGATCATTGGCGGCTCCGCCGACCTGTCGGATTCGGTATTCACCCGGACGAAGAGCCTGCAGCCGCTTGCCCCGGGCGACTACACCGGCCGCTATGTCCATTACGGTGTCCGCGAGCACGCCATGGCGTCGATCATGAACGGCATGGCGCTGCACGGCGGCTTCATCCCCTACGGCGGCACTTTCCTGGTGTTCGCCGACTACATGCGCGGCGGCATGCGCATGTCGGCGTTGATGCGCCAGCGGGTGATCTACGTGCTCACCCACGATTCGATCGGCGTCGGCGAGGACGGCCCGACCCACCACCCGGTGGAGACGCTGGCGAGCCTGCGGGTGATGCCCAACATGCTGGTATTCCGCCCGGCCGACGCCGTCGAGACCTTCGAGTGCTGGCTGATCGCGGTCACCGCCAGTGACATGCCCTCGGCGCTGGTGCTCACCCGCCAGGCGGTGCCGGCGGTGCGGCTGGAGCACGAGAGCGTCAACCTGTGTGCCCGCGGTGCCTATGTGCTGCACGAAGCGGAGGGCGGCGAGCGGGAAGTCACGCTGTTCGCCACCGGCTCGGAGGTGCATGTCGCGGTGCGGGCGCGCGAGCGGCTGCAGGCGGACGGCATTCCGACGGCGGTGGTCTCGATGCCGTGCTGGGAACTGTTCGACATCCAGCCGGAGAAGTACCGGCGCGAGGTGCTGGGGCCGTCGTGGCCGGCGTGCGTGCGCGTCGCCGTCGAGGCGGCGATTTCGCCCGGCTGGGACCGCTATATCGGCGAGAACGGGGTGTTCGTCGGCCTGCACGGCTTCGGCCTGTCGGCGCCGGCGGAGATCCTGTTCAAGCACTTCGGTATCACCGCCGAGAATGTCGTCGCCCAAACCAAGGCGGCGCTGGCCCGCAGGGCCGACGTCTTCCACCGCCGCGGCCGCCGCGTCGGCATGGACGTGGTCGGCTGATCACGC
>JBDHSN010000297.1:0-2732 GCA_039808105.1 Rhodospirillales bacterium | reverse complement strand
CGCGGCGACGAGATGGTGGAAGCCGATGTCCGCCGCCATCTCACCGTCTGAGCCGGCGCAACCGGCGCGGATGCACGGGATCGCCGAGCTGGCGTTTACCGGCGACGGTCGGGGTGGTGCGCGGCTGTCGCGCCTCTACCAGCAGGCGCCGCTGCGCGCGCTGTTTCCCACCAGCGACGGCTGCGGCCTCACCCAGGCGGTGCTGCTGACGACCAGCGGCGGGCTGGTCGGCGGCGACCGGCTCGACGTCGAGGTGGCGGCCGGCGAGAGGGCGGCGGTGCTGGTGACGCCGCAGGCGGCGGAGAAGGTGTACCGCTCCACCGGCGCCGACTGCCGCATCGCCGTGCGCCTTGCCACTGCTGCCGAGAGCTGGCTGGAGTGGTTGCCGCAAGAGACAATCCTGTTCGACGGCGCGAGGCTCGACCGCACCACCACCATCGAGGCGACCGCGGGTGCGCGGGTGCTGGCCGGCGAGATACTGGTGTTCGGCCGTCGTGCGCGCGGCGAGACGCTTCGCAACGGCCGGCTGCGCGAGGCTTGGCGGGTGTACCGCGCCGGCCGGCTGGTATGGGCCGATACCTTGCGGGCGGAGGGATCGCTGGCGGCGGCTCTCGCCGCGCCCGCCTGCCTTGCCGGCGCCGCGGCGGTGGCGACCGTCATTTACGTCGGTGACAACGCCGGCGACGCGCTGGCGTTGGCCCGCGACTTGACCGGGGCGGCCGGCATCGGCGAAATGACGGCGGCAGCAACGCTGGTGGCCGGCCTGCTGGTGGTCCGCTGGCTGGCGCCGGACGCCCGGCTGCTGCGCACCGCCTTCGGCCGGTTCTGGGCGGCAATGCGCGCTGCTTTGGGCGGCTGGCCGGCGGTGCTGCCGCGGGTATGGTCGGCGTAGGAGGATGCAGGTGATGCGAGACAAGGCCTTCACCCGCTCACTTCCCCTCTCCCTCTCGGGAGAGGGAGGGGCCCGGCGCGCCAGCGCCGGGAGGGTGAGGGTTTGCCCCGGTCGTCCCGGCGCTCGGCGACCCTCACCCGCTCGCGTTCGCTCGCACCCTCTCCCGCGGGGGGAGAGGGTTTTGGGGGAGAGGGCAGATCCATGCACCTGAGCCCGCGCGAGAAGGACAAGCTGCTGGTGGCGATGGCCGCCGAGGTGGCGCGCAAGCGGCTGGCCCGCGGCGTCAGGCTCAACTACCCCGAAGCCATCGCCCTGATTACCGACTTCGTCGTCGAAGGCGCCCGCGACGGCCGCAGGGTCGCCGAGCTGATGCGCGATGGCGCCAGCGTGCTGACCCGTGATCAGGTGATGGAGGGCGTGCCGGAGATGATTCACGAGATCCAGGTGGAAGCCACCTTCCCCGACGGCACCAAGCTGGTCACCGTCCACGAGCCAATCCGATGACAACGATACCGATAACCCTCTCCCCCCTCGGGAGAGGGTGCGAGCGCAAGCGAGCGGGTGAGGGTGGCGGCTGGTCTCCATCGGCGAGGGTTGCCCTCACCCTCCCGGCGCTGGCGCGCCGGGTCCCTCCCTCTCCCGAGAGGGAGAGGGGAGAGGAGGGTTCGACATGATCCCCGGCGAACTTTTCCCCGCCGCAGGCACCATCACCCTCAACGCCGGGCGGCCGGTGGTGACGCTGCTGGTGGCCAATGCCGGTGATCGGCCGATCCAGGTCGGCTCGCACTACCACTTTTTCGAGACCAACGCGGCGCTGTCCTTCGACCGCGAGCTGGCCCGCGGCATGCGCCTCGACATCCCCGCCGGCACGGCGATGCGCTTCGAGCCGGGGCAGAGCCGCGAGGTGACGCTGGTGCCGTTCGCCGGGCGCCGCATCGTCCACGGCTTCAACGGCCTGATCGCCGGCCCGCTGGAACAGGCGTAAGAGGAGCGGCTGCGCAATGGCCCACACGCTGTCCCGCACTGCCTATGCCCACATGTTCGGGCCGACCACCGGCGATAGGGTGCGGCTGGCCGATACCGCGTTGATCGTCGAGGTGGAGGAAGACCGGACGACCTACGGCGAGGAGGTGAAGTTCGGCGGCGGCAAGGTCATCCGCGACGGCATGGGCCAGGGGCAGGCGAGCCGCGCCGACGGCGCCGTCGATACCGTCATCACCAACGCGCTGATCATCGACCACTGGGGCGTCGTCAAGGCCGACGTCGGCCTGCGCGACGGCCGCATCGCCGGCATCGGCAAGGCCGGCAATCCCGACGTGCAGCCGGGCGTCGATATCGTCATCGGCCCCGGCACCGAGGCGATCGCCGGCGAGGGCCGCATCCTCACCGCCGGCGGCATCGACGCCCACATCCACTGGATCTGCCCGCAGCAGGCCGAGGACGCCCTCTATTCCGGCGTCACCACCATGCTCGGCGGCGGCACCGGCCCCGCCGACGGCACCAACGCCACGACCTGCACCCCCGGGCCCTGGCACCTCGCGCGGATGCTGCAGGCGGCCGAGGCGCTGCCGGTCAACGTCGGCTTCTTCGGCAAGGGCAACGCCGCCCAGCCCGATGCGCTGATCGAGCAGGTGGTGGGCGGCGCCTGCGGGCTGAAGCTGCACGAGGACTGGGGGACGACGCCCGCCGCCATCGACTGCTGCCTTGCTGTTGCCGACGAGACCGACGTGCAGGTGGCGATCCACACCGATACGCTGAACGAAAGCGGCTTCGTCGAGGACACCATCGCCGCGTTCAAGGGCCGCACCATCCACGCCTTCCACACCGAGGGCGCCGGCGG
>JBDHSN010000296.1:0-2747 GCA_039808105.1 Rhodospirillales bacterium | reverse complement strand
AGCTTGCGGCCCTTGAAGCTCTTCGGCCCGTTGCCGACGATGCTCAGCGCCGGCGACGGCGGCAGGTCGGTGCGGGTCTTGACCGCCGCATCCGCCGGCTCCGGCATCTTCTTCAGGCCGAGCTTGCCGCCGACCGTTCGCGCCAGCCCCTCGTCGATGTTGCGCAGGTGGGCGACGACGCGTTCGCGGATCACCGGCGTCTCCACCTTGCTCAGCTCGAAGGTGATCGCCGCGGCGATGTGGTTCTGCTCCGGCGGCGTCTGGCTGACGTAGAATTGCCGCGCCTGGCTGTAGTGGTCGGCGAAACTCTCGGCGCGCAACCGCACCTTCGGCCCCTCCTCGACGGCGGTGGCGCTGCGGAAGCCGCGCTGCGGCTGCTCGCGCGGGCCCTCGCCCCACGAGTTGGGCTGGTAGTTGACGCGGCCCGTCGGGTTGCGCATCGCCATGTGCCCGTCCTGCTGGAAGTGGTGGAACGGGCACTTCGGCGCGTTGATCGGCAGGTGGGTGAAGTTGGTGCTGCCCAGTCGCTTCAGCTGCGTATCGAGGTAGGAGAAGTTGCGCCCCTGCAGCAGCGGGTCGTTGGAGAAGTCGATCCCCGGCGGGACGTTCTGGGTCATGAACGCCACCTGCTCGGTCTCGAAGAAGAAGTTCTCCGGCATCCGGTCGAGCACCAGCCGGCCCACCGGCAGCGGCTTGATCACCTCCTCGGGGATGATCTTGGTGGCGTCGAGGATATCGAAGTCGAAGGCGTCGGCGAACTGCTGGTCGAACAGCTGCACGCACAGCTCCCACTCGGGATAGTTGCCGGACTGGATCGCATCCCACAGATCGCGGCGGTGGAAATCGGGATCGGCGCCGCTGATCTTCACCGCCTCGTTCCACACCACCGACTGCAGGCCCAGCTTCGGCTTCCAGAGGAACTTGACGAAGGTGGTCTCGTCCTTGGCGTTGAGGAAGCGGAAGGTGTGGACGCCGAAGCCCTCCATGAAGCGGAAGGAGCGGGGAATCGCCCGGTCGGACATCACCCACATCACCATGTGCAGGCTTTCCGGCGTCAGGCTGATGAAATCCCAGAAGTTGTCGTGGGCCGACTGCGCCTGCGGAAAGCCGCGGTCGGGCTCCGGCTTCACCGAGTGGATCAGGTCGGGAAACTTGATGGCGTCCTGGATGAAGAAGACCGGGATGTTGTTGCCGACGATGTCCCAGTTGCCTTCCTTCGTGTAGATCTTCACCGCGAAGCCGCGGACGTCGCGGGCGAGGTCGGTCGAGCCCTTGCTGCCGGCGACGGTCGAGAAGCGCACGAACGCCGGTGTCTTCTCGCCGGCGCGCTGGAAGACGTCGGCGCGGGTGTACTGGGCCAGCGACTCGTAGGTCTCGAAGTAGCCGTGGGCGCCGTAGCCGCGGGCGTGCACCACCCGCTCGGGGATGCGTTCGTGGTCGAAGTGGAAGATCTTCTCGCGGAAGTGGAAGTCCTCGATCAGGCTGGGGCCGCGCGCGCCCACTTTGAGCGTGTTTTGATCGTCCGCGACAGGACCGCCCTGGGCGGTGGTGAGTACCGGGATGTCGCCCTCCGCCACCTGGTGGAGTTCGCCGCCGTTGCCGCGCACCAGCGTCTGGTCGTGAATCGTTGCCTTTCCGTCTGCTTTCCTCGCCATTGCCGTCCTCTTTCCCCGAAGCATCGGTTGCGCTGTATCGAGTCTCCGCCAGGCCAGCTGCTTCGGCTGAAGCGGGCGGGATGCAGCACGGGCCTGCCGTACCGCGCGGGCGTTGCGCATGGTTATTTCGCGCGCCGTGGTTGATCGATGCGTCAGCCACGTCATCCGCGCGACACCAACGCCGACGAAGGCGGGGTGTTCCTCGCCCCTCACGCGGCGAAGGTGCGAGGCGTCATGGCGAGCGCAGCGAAGCCAATCGGAATTGGGGGGGCCGGCCGGTCTCGATCGCCACGAGGGCTCGCCGGCCTCGCGACGACGGCAGAACGGTACGCACCGGTCGGGCGTGCGGCCGACAACCGAATGCGAGCGCGGGCGCCGGGACATGCCGGCGCCCGCTTGTCCTCCTCCGGGGTCACACCTGCAGGTCGCGCACCCAGGCTTCGGCGGAGACCTCGAGGGCGACGTTGGCGGTGGCGGCGAGCTCGATGGTCAGCGTCGCCGAGCGGTCGGCGAAGCGGGCGAGATCGATGCTGCGCGCGCACCACTCGGGCTCGGCGTAGTCCATGCCGGTTGCCACCACCTCGTCCACCGGGATGCCGTCGATCAGCACGGTGAGCGAGGCGGTGGTCAGCATGTTGGCGGCCGCCTTCAGGTCGAGCTTGCGGCGGTAGGAGAGGGTGGGGGCGGCGCCGAGATCGATGCGCCGGGTCAGGCAGGCCAGCTTCTCGCCGGTCTCGCCGCCGGCGCCGGACGTGACCGTGCCGTGCAGCGTGCCGTCGCGCAGCTCCCACGGCTCGCCCCCCTCCCAGCCGGCGCCGGCGAGGCTGTCGCCGCCGCCACCGCCGCCCGATGCCGGGCGCTCCTTGCCTTCGGGGCGGAGCAGCCCCGCCGCCTCGAACGACTTGTTCAGGATGCCGACGATATCGACGCCGCCGGGGCCGGTGCCGCCGCTGTTGCGGGCGAGGCCGCGGCCGCCCTTGAGCAGGCCGGCCGCCTCCAGCGAGGTGCCGATGATGCCGGGAATGTCGATGCCGAGACCGCCGAGGCCGGCGCCGCGCCCGGCCTCGTCGCTGCCGGTCGCGCCCGTCTTGT
>JBDHSN010000295.1:0-2757 GCA_039808105.1 Rhodospirillales bacterium | reverse complement strand
AACGCCGCTCAGGCCTTGCCGGCATTCGCCCGCTGCAAGGCGCGGACGCGGTCGGCGAGACTGGGCGGACCGCCCTCGCCCTTCGCCTTCGCGGCGGAAGCCGGAGCCGCGGCCAGCAATTTTCCGATTTCGGACCCCGGCCCTTCGAGCCGCGCGGTCAGGGCGACGACCTCGGCCGCGAGATCGTTGATGCGCTCGCGCAGCAGCGCGGTCTCCACCCGCCGGCCGCCGCCGCCCACGCCATCGCCATCGTCATCGCTGTCGGTCCGCGGCAGCTTCATGCCCCGGACCGCCCGCAGCGCCTTGTTCTCGCGCGCCTGCACCGCGAGCTCCTCGCGCAGC
Source organism: Rhodospirillales bacterium (assembly GCA_039808105.1). Lineage (GTDB taxonomy): Bacteria > Pseudomonadota > Alphaproteobacteria > Rhodospirillales > Defluviicoccaceae > Defluviicoccus. Next base: position 2,415 of record JBDHSN010000295.1, on the reverse strand, counting down.
CGCACTGCCTTGTCCTGTTCGGCGGCGAGCCGCGCGGTCATCTCCCGGCCGGATTCGCCCGCCGAACGCAGCTTGGCGCGCAGCCGCTCGAGGTCGCGTTCGCGTCGCTCCAGCTTTTCCTCGCGGTCGGACAGCGCGGCGGTGAGCTTCTCGGCGTTGCGCTCCAGCGTCACGATCCGGCGCTTATCCGTCCGCAGGGCCTTGTCGAGCTCGGCGGCGGCGGCGTTGGCGGCATCGAGCAGCTCTTGGGTCCTGTCCTGGGCCTGCCGGGCGGCGAACACCTCTTCAGTGAGCTTTTCGAGCTCGGCCTCCTGCGCCACCATCTCGATCTGGCGGTTGGAGGCGTTGAGGCTCGCCTCGTCGTACAGCGCGCCCAGCCTGTCGATTTCGCGCGCCCGCTCCTCCAGCAACGTCTCGCGCTCCGCCGCCAGCCCTGCCAGGCGAAGAATCTCCTTTTCGCCGTGGACGACCTCGGCCCGCAGCGCGCCCTGCCGCGCCTCCAGCTCGGCGATCGTCGCCAGCTTCTCGTTGCGCTCGCCGGCAAGGCGCCTGATCTCGTCGCGGCCGCGATCGACGTCGAGCGATTGCGCCGCCAGCCGCTCCCGCAGCCCCTTGACCATGACTTCGAGCTTGCGGACCTCCATCGCGTATTCGGCCCGCACCGCGTCCTTCCCGGCGCGGATCTCGTTCAACGACAGCGGCAGCGTCGCCTCGATGCGCCGGTGCGTGAAGGCGACCGCGCGCCGCCAGATCGCCGGCGCGACCAGAACCGCGAGGAACACGGCGCTCAGGAACCCGAGAATGAAGATCAGCGTCGCCTGGATCACGATTCTAGCCTGCCTTTGCCCGCGCCGTGCCGGGCGCGCGGCCAACACCCGCGCCTATCTGCCACGCCGAAGCGGCAGGAATCCAGTGCTTCGCGGGGCCAATCCTGAAAAAGCGGCCGCGCCCGGAAGACCGACCAGGCTCAGAACGGATTCCAGGTCGGGCCCTGCGTCAGCTTGAGATAGCCGATATTGACGCCGAGCCGCGCGCCGACGCCGGTGCGGACCGGAACGAGCAGCACATCGCCGTTCTTCAGCACGTTGAAGCCGAGGCCGGCGATGACATAGGCCGAGCCGGCGACGCCGACATAACGCCGGTAGAGCGCGGGGATGCTGTCGAGATTGTAGACGAGGATCATGGTGCGCGACCCCTGCCCGCCGAAATCCCAGCCCAGGGACGGCCCCTGCCAATAGACGCGGTGGTCGCCGACATTCTTGGTGTAGAGGGTGCCCTCACCAAAGGTCAGGCCTCCGACGATGGCGCCCGAGCCCTCCTCGCCGAGGATGTAGCCGTTGGGCATGCCGTAGGAGGCGAAGATCGTCTCGACCAGGCTGGCGAGCCCGCCGGACGTCGCACCGAAGAACTGATGGCCGGAATCGACGATCTCCTGCGCCGTGAACGACTGACCGGCATCGGCCTGCGCCCGGCCCGGGACCATGACGGCCACCATCGCGGCCAGCGCGGCGGCGGCCGCGAAGCGCACGAACCGCAAAGCAAAGAGCCTGCTCAACATGGTTGCATTCTCCCTATTGACGCTCCTGCCGCGCGCCACGCGGGCGCCGGGCGGCCACGCCGCCGTTTCTCCCTGCCGATCACAGCCAAACTATGACGCAAACCTTATCCAATCATTAACCATTCGCCGGCCGGCCCGCCCGCCTTCCTTGTGGCGGCAGCAGGCCTGTGTAACCAATACGCCGTCCTGGAAATGATGATTCGCCAGCGCCGCTCCCGGGCGTCGGCAGCGGCGACCCGCACAACGAGGTGCCTTTTGATGAGCGACGTCCTGACCCTTTCCGCGCCCGACCTCGCCGCGCTGCTTTGCAGCAGGGTCTGCCACGACATCATCTCGCCGGTCGGGGCGATCAACAACGGCCTCGAGCTGCTCGACGAGGGCGGCGCCGACGAGGACGCCATGCGCCTGATCCGCACCAGCGCGCGCAACGCCTCGGCGCGGCTGCAATTCGCCCGCATCGCCTTCGGCGCGGCCGGCTCGGCCGGCATGCAGATCGACACCGGCGACGCCGAGGCGGTGGCCAACGCCTTCCTCGCCAACGAGAAGCCGGAATTCGAGTGGCGCGGCGGCCGCGCGCTCCTGCCCAAGAACAAGGTCAAGCTGCTGCTCAACCTGATCCTCGTCGCCAACGCCGCCATCCCGCGCGGCGGCAAGATCACCGTCGATCTTGCCGACCTCGACACCGCGCCGCGCTTCACCCTGACCGCGAGCGGCCCGATGATGCGGGTGCCGGCCCGGTTTCTCGAGCTGCATTCCGGCGTCAAGCCGGACGAGCCGATCGACGCCCACGCCGTGCAGCCCTATTACACCCTGCTCCTCGCCCGCGAGGCCGGCATGACGATCTCGATCCGCGCCGG
>JBDHSN010000294.1:0-2805 GCA_039808105.1 Rhodospirillales bacterium | reverse complement strand
ATGTCTACGCCTGGGCGATCCGCTGCGACGCCGGTGGGCGCAAACTGTGGCACAAACAGATCACGATCGAGGAATAGTGCCGGCCGGAGGCGCTGGAGACGGCGCCGCCAGCCCCCTCCCGCAAACATCCCCCGTCGAAAACGAAAGCGGGGCCGCAAGGCCCCGCTGGAGTTTCGTTGTCCGCCCTGGCGGACGGTCAGCCGAGCGCCTGGACGATCTCTTCGGTCATCTTCTTGGCGTCGCCGAACAGCATCATCGTCTTGTCGCCGAAGAACAGCGGGTTGTCGACACCGGCGTAGCCCGAGGCCATCGACCGCTTGACGAACAGCACGGTGCCGGCCTTGTCGACGTCGAGGATCGGCATGCCGTAGATCGGGCTGGACTTGTCGGTGCGGGCCGCGGGGTTGGTGGTATCGTTGGCGCCGATGACGTAGGCGACGTCGGCCGTCGAGAACTCGTGGTTGATCTCCTCGAGCTCGAAGACGTCGTCGTACGGCACGTTCGCTTCCGCCAGCAGCACGTTCATGTGGCCCGGCATGCGACCGGCGACGGGGTGAATGGCGTACTTCACCTCGACGCCTTCCTCCTTCAGTTTGTCGGCCATCTCGCGCACCGCGTGCTGCGCCTGCGCCACCGCCATGCCGTAGCCGGGGACGACGATCACCTTCGAGGCGTTCTTCATGATGAACGCCGCATCGTCGGCCGAACCCGCTTTCACCGACCGGTCGCGCCCGCCGGCAGCGGCGGCACCCGGCAGGGCACCCTCGCCGCCGAAGCCGCCCAGCAGCACGTTGAAGATCGAGCGGTTCATCCCCTTGCACATGATGTACGACAGGATGGCGCCCGACGAGCCGACCAGCGCGCCCACGATCACCAGCGCCGGGTTGGCGAGGGTGAAGCCGATGCCGGCCGCTGCCCACCCCGAGTAGGAGTTGAGCATCGAGACGACCACCGGCATGTCGGCGCCGCCGATCGGGATGATCAAAAGGAAACCGATGGCGAATGCCAGCAGCACGATCACCCAGTAGGCGGCGTAGGCCTCGGAAGCGCAGAACCAGATGATCGACAGCACGATCAGCGCGCCGACCACCGCGTTCAGCGGGTGCTGGAACGGGAAGGTGATCGGGTTGCCGCTCATCAGCCCCTGCAACTTCAGGAAGGCGATGACCGAGCCGGAGAAGGTGATGGCGCCGATGGCGACACCCAGAGACATCTCGACGAGGCTGCCGGTGTGGATGTGGCCGGCGGTGCCGATGCCGTAGGCTTCCGGATGATAGAGCGCCGCCGTCGCCACGAACACCGCCGCCATGCCGACGAGGCTGTGGAACGCCGCCACCAGCTGCGGCAGCGCCGTCATCTGGATGCGCAGCGCGACCACGGAGCCGATCGAGCCGCCGATGATCAGGCCGAGCAGGATCAGCCAGTAGCTGACGACGCCGGGACCGGCGAGCGTCGTGCCGACGGCGATGACCATGCCGGCGATGCCGAAGATGTTGCCCTGGCGGGCGGTTTCGGGGTTGCTGAGACCGCGCAGCGCCAGGATGAATAGCACTGCGGCGATAACGTAGAGGAACCCGGTGAGATTTTCAGCCATTGGTTCCCCCTATTTCCGGACTTTTTTCTTGAACATCGCCAACATTCGTTGGGTGACGATGAAGCCGCCGAAGATGTTCACCGAGGCGAGGATGACGGCGAGAAAGCCCATCACCTTGGAGAAGTCGAAGTGCGCGGGACCGGCGGCGAGCAGGCCGCCGACGATGATCACCGAGGAGATGGCGTTGGTGACGCTCATCAGCGGCGAATGCAGCGCCGGGGTGACGCTCCAGACGACGTAGAAGCCGACGAAGCAGGCCAGCACGAAGACGGTGAACAGCGACAGGAAGTGGCCGCCGCCGGCCGCCGCCGCCACGTCGGGCGGGACGATCTGGGTTGCGGCGGTGGCCAGCGCCCCCGCCTGCTCGGCCAGACGCTGAGCCTCGTTGGCGAGGTTCACCGCCTGGTCGACGATGGTGGATTGTTCCATGGTTATTTGGCCTCCCCTGCGAGCATCGGATTGACCACCTTGCCGTCGCGGGTGACGAGCGTTCCCTTGACCGTCTCGTCATCCCACTGGAAGTTCAGCGCCTTGGTCGCCTTGTCGACGTGCGGGCTGAGGAAGTTGAAGACGTTGCGGGCGAACAGCGCCGAGGCGTCCTTCGGCAGGCGGCCGGGGACGTTGAGGTGCCCCACGATTTTCACGCCGTTCTTGACGACGACTTTGCCGGGCTCGGTCAGCGCGCAGTTGCCGCCGGCCTCGGCAGCCAGATCGATGATCACCGAGCCGGGCTTCATGCTCTCGACCATCTCGACGCTGACCAGCTGCGGCGCCGGCTTGCCTGGGATGAGCGCGGTGGTGATGACGATGTCCTGCTTCTTGACGTGGTCGGCGACGACCTGCGCCTGCTTGCGCTTGAAGTCCTCCGACATCTCCTTGGCATAGCCGCCGGAGGTCTCGGCATCCTTCATCGAGGCCTCGTCGACCATGATGAACTTGCCGCCGAGGCTCTCCACCTGCTCCTTGGTCGCCGAGCGCACGTCGGTGGCGGTGACCACCGCGCCGAGGCGCTTGGCCGTCGCGATCGCCTGCAGCCCGGCGACGCCGACACCCATGATGAACACCTTGGCCGGCGGCACGGTGCCGGCGGCGGTCATCATCATCGGCAGCGCGCTGCCGAACTCGGATGCGCCATCGATCACCGCCTTGTAGCCGGCGAGGTTGTTCTGCGACGACAGGATGTCCATCGACTGCGCCCGCGAGATGCGCGG
>JBDHSN010000293.1:0-2867 GCA_039808105.1 Rhodospirillales bacterium | reverse complement strand
AGCCGCGACTGCAGCCGTGATCGCCGTCGATACGGCTCCGACCGTCAGCGTCGCGGCGCCGGCGCCATCCGGTGAGGAAGCGGCCGCCGTATCCGCCGTCCCCAGCGGTGAGGACAGCGACGCCGCCCTTGTTCTCGCGCCGTCCGCTGACGGCGCGGCTGCGGACTGCGGGACCTCCGATCCCGGCAGCAATCCCGCCGCCGGTGGCCCTGGTCATGCCGGCGTCGCCGGTACCAGCGAGGCGAGCCGGACCGAGGCAGCCGCTCCCCACCCGCCAGCGCTGCAGCTCGCCGAGCCGCTGGTTCGCGCCGCCCGCGCCGGCATCCGCCGGGTCGAGATCGCCCTTGAACCGGCGGCGCTGGGCCGCGTCGAGGTCCGCCTCGACTTCACCGGCGACGGCAAGATGAGCGCACTCATCGTTGCCGACAACCGTGCCGCGCTGGACGCGCTGCGCGGTGACGCGCAGGCCCTCGCCCAGGCGTTGAACGAGGCCGGCATCGATTCCGCCGGCCTCGATTTCGGCCTGCGCCATCGCGAGTCGAGCCGCGACGAGGGCGGCTCCGCCGTCTTCGGCCACGGCGTCGTGCACGCCACCGCCGATGAACCATCGCCGGCAGCCGCCGGCCGGACCGCCCCGGCCGTCCCAGCGACCGGACGCCTCGACATCCGCGCCTGATCCACCCTCGCGAAAGCCCTTCCGCCATGACCGTCGCCGCGACATCCGCCGCCTCCGCCGCCAGCGGCACCGCCGCCACCGACCAGACCAAGCTGACCGGCGATCTCAACCGCTTCCTGACGCTGCTCGTCACGCAACTGCAGAATCAGGATCCGCTGGAGCCGCTCGACGCCAACCAGTTCACTTCGCAGCTGGTGCAGTTCGCCTCGGTGGAGCAGCAGATCAACCAGAACGCCAACCTGGAGAAGCTGCTGGCGGCGCAATCGGAAGGCTCGCTGGCTGCTGCCACCGGCTACCTCGGCGCCACCGTCGAGGCCAGCGGTGCGGCGCTGCCGCTGCAGAACGGCAGCGCCAGCGCCACCTATACGCTGCCCGCGGCGGTGAAGCAGGCGGTTGCCGTCGTCCGCGACGGCAGCGGCAAGACCGTGTTCTCGCAAGCGGTCGAAACGACCGCCGGCAGCCACGCCTTCCGCTGGGATGGCCGCACCTCCGCCGGCGGCAAAGCCAGCGACGGCATTTACACGCTCGATGTCATCGCCCCGTCACGCAGCGGCGGCGATGCGCTGGCCGTCAAGCAGACATGGTCGGGGCAGGTCACCGGCGTCGGCAACGGCACGTCCGGCGTCACCTTGCGCATCGGCGACGCCAGCCTCGCGCTGGCGAACGTCATTGCCGTCAGCCGGACGGCGAGCCCGGCCGCGGCTGCCGACTGAGCGCGGCACGATCAGGCTTGAACGAGGAGGAACAGAGCATGAGCCTTTTCGGCGCGATGAACGCCGGCGTTTCCGGCCTCGCCGCCCAGTCGAGCGCGATGGCGGCGATCTCGGACAACATCACCAACGTCAACACCGTCGGCTACAAGTGCACCAAGGTCGACTTCCAGACGCTGGTCACCCGCCAGTCCGCCACCGGCAGCTATGCCGCCGGCGGGGTCGCGCCGCGGCCGCACAGCGGCGTCGACATGCAAGGGCTGCTGCAGGCGTCGTCGTCGTCCACCGACCTCGCCATCTCCGGCGACGGCTTCTTCCTCGTCAACGAGGCGGCACAGCCCGGCGCCGCCGACCAGTACCTCTACAGCCGCGCCGGCTCGTTCTACACCGACGACCTCGGCTTCCTGAAGAACACCGGCGGCTTCTACCTGCAGGGCTGGCCGACCGACCGCCAGGGCAACATCATCCTGCCCAGCAACCAGACCGGGCTGACCAACCAGAACACCATCTCCCGGCAGTTCCTCGAAACCATCAACCTGAACCGGGTCGGCGGTACCGCCGACGAGACGACCAACGTCTCCATCGGCGCCAACCTGCCCGCCGATGCCGCCATCGGCGATGCCTACGACATCGACGTGCAGTTCTTCGACAGCCTCGGCACCAGCAACCCCGCCGCCTTCACCTTCAGCAAGACGGCCACCAGCCAGTGGGACCTGGGCGTCGAGCCGCCGAAGGGAACCGCGGCAGTCACCCTCTACAACGCCGCCGGCGGGGTCTACCGCAGCACCGGCCAGCTGGAGTTCACCAGCCTGCCCACCGCCGGCGATGCCGTCACCGTCAACGGCGTGACCTATACCTACGGCACCACCAGCTGGCCCACCGGCGCCGACCTGCCGGCAGCCGTCGCCAACCTGGTAACGGCGATCGGCGGCGATGCCGCGTTCGGCGATTCCGGCAGCGGCCGCAACACCGTTGCGCTGAAGGCGGGCGCGACCTCCACCATCGTGCTCGGCGGCGGCAGCAACGCCGCCGGTGCCGATTTCACCATCAACGCCGCCGGCTGCTCCGCGATCCGCCAGAGCCTGCTGCCGAGCCCGGCCTTCACCGTCTTCAAGCAGGGCTCGCCACTATCGCCGGCGATTACCTTCAGCTCGAAGGGCGATCCCGCCGCCTTCGGCGTCACCCAGATGGCCGTCACCGGCTTCGTCAGCGGCGCCGCGTCGATGGATGGCAGCGTCGCCGACGTCAAGCGCATCGCGCTGGACTTCGGCTCGCCCGGCGAGGCCGACGGCATCACCCAGCTCGCCGCCGAGTTCACCCCCAACTTTATCGAGCAGGATGGCGCCCGGTTCGGCACCTACAGCGGCGTCACCATTTCCTCCGACGGCCTGGTGCAGGCGCTGTTCGACAACGGCGAGCGCCGGCCGATCTACCGCATCCCGCTGGTCACCTTCGTCAACCCGGACGGCCTGGAAGCCAAG
>JBDHSN010000292.1:0-2873 GCA_039808105.1 Rhodospirillales bacterium | reverse complement strand
GCAACCAGCTGCAGGGTACCGTTCGCCGGCCCCTCGCGGCCCATCTCGAAGGCGAGGCTTTCCATCACCGTGCCGAGATGCCGGAAGAACACCGGCGTGATCAGCTGCGGATGGCCGACCTCGAAGGTGAAGCTGGGGATCGCGTCGCCGCCCGACAGCCACTCGTGCATGTGGCCGCCGCCGGTCAGCGTCGGTGCCGAGACCGTGCCGTTGCTGTTCGCCGAGGCTGCCAGCGTAAAGCTGTTGCCGCTGGTGCCGGCGGTGTCGAACGCGATCTCCAGCCGGTCGTCCGCCGTGCTCCCCGTGTAGGTGCACCTGGAGATCTGCGCATCGGCGGATGCATTCAGATCGGAAGCCAGCGCGGTCAATGTCGCATCGAGACTGGCGCCGATCTGCGTCTGGTTGCCTGACGGCGAGCCGCTGACGAACGTCCAGGTAACGCCATTGAACGCGATCGTGCTGTTGGCCGCCGGCTGACCGGAGAAGGCGATCTGCCCCGACGCCCTGGTCTGCACCGTCGTCGGATCACCGAACAGCCCCGTGAGCCAGAAGCCGGAGCCGCGCAGGTCGAGCGGGATCTCGATCTTGCCCTCGTCGGTGATCAGGCCGCGATAGGGATCCTGGGCGTTGCGGCCGCGCCCGAGCAGCGGGTCATCGCCGAGCGGCTGCTCGGACGACAGATCGCACGACTTGAAATCGAGCGAGCGGTAGGCACTGAATGGCGCAACGCCGTACGTCGTCTCGCGGCAGGCCTTGAGCGTCGCGTCGGCGCCGTAGGCGCGGACCTTGGGCATGTTCGGGGTCTCCGTACGCTCGGAAGATCAGGCGGCCAGCGGATCGCCGGCCAGGTATTCGATGGTGATGGTGAGGCGTGCCGCGAGGATCGGCGCGGCCCCCTCGATCGCCAGCACCGAGGTCTCCGGCGCGCTGCAGAACAGGTTCTCGGCGAGGCCGTCGAGGCTGCGGTCGGCGGCGAGTGCGGCGCCGATCTGTGACAGCAGCGCATCGAGCACCGCCTCGCCACCGCCATCAACCGGCCGCGTTACGAACACCTCGATCTCGGCCCGGTGGCTGTAAAATTCCGTGCGCGGGTTCAGCGTCACGTCGGGCTCGCCGGGATCGCCGTCGCGCAGGAGGACGAGGCCTCCCGCCGGCACGCTCACCGGCAGCACCTCGTTACGCTTGACCGCAGTGCCGGCAATGCACCGCAGCCGGTCGGACAGCGCCGAGAGAACCTGTTCGCGCTTCGATGTCATGACCGTTCCTCCCGCCAGTTCCGCAGCACCAGCTGCGGCAGCGCCGCCATCCACTTCTGCGCCGCACCGTCGACGTCGAGGCGCTTGCGCACGCTGACCTGCGGCACCAGGATGAACAGCGGCACGGTGGTTCGGCCGGCAAGACGGGTGAACGCCGCTCCCTTGCTGCGGCCGATGTTCGCCGCCGCGCGTCCCCGCCTGGTCAGCCGGGCGTTGTCGGCGACCAGCAGGCTCGGGCTGCCGCGGCGATAGACGAAGCGCAATCGCACGCCGTGGATGCGCTCCCAGGCCCCCGGCGTGATCTTCCGCCGGCCATCGCCATATTTTCCCGCAGCCGGGGTCGGGATGGCGAGGAACAGGCCGGCCTTCGAGCGGATGACGGCACCCTCGGCGTACAGCCGCACCAGCTTCGGCGCCTTCGACCAGACATGGCCGGCGGCAGCGATGCTCTGGCCGCTCTTCGGATAGACCTCGCCGCGCCAGGTATTCGCCAGCCGGTTGCCGAGCCCGGCCCCGGTGATCTGCCGTCGTAACTCGGTCTTGAGCCCGTCGGTGGCCGCGCGCACACCGGCGGTGACGGCGCGCTCGGCGGTCCGAAGTTCCGCTTGCAGCAGTTCCTTCAGGTCTCCCTGAATGGCGGCCAGAACTCTCATGCTGCCCCCGCCTCGATCGACCAGACGAGGCGCTCGCCGTCCCGCAGCGGCGCACCCTCGATCCTGTAGACGGCGCCGTCCAGCTCGATCGTATCGCCTTCGGCAGGGTGCGCGATGTCGGCAACGCGGACGTCGAATACCGTTGTCTCGGCAACGATGCGGCTCTCGCCAAACGCGCCGACGCGATCCGGCCGGCGCAGGATGACGCGCACCGGCACAGCGGGATCGGCGCCGCCCACGCGATAGACGGCATCGACGCCGAGGTTCGGATCGGCGAACAGCGCATCGATCGCCACGGCAAAGACGCTCATCAGTTGCTGCTGCGGATCTTCACCGCCAGGCGGGGCCGCTTGTTGACCGGCAGGATCGAGGCCTCGGTCTTGACGTCGATGGCACTGCCGTCGGGACGCGCCAGTTGGCGGGCGTACATGGCAAGGCCGATGGTGTTGACCGTCTCGATCAGGTTGGCAGGCGCGCCATAGGTGACCAAGGTATCGAGGGTGCCGAGCGGGAAGGCGATGCCTTCGCCGGCCGGCACCAGCGTCTCGGTGGTATCAGTGGCGAGGGTGACGGTGGCGTTGTATTCCTCGAAGACGATGCCGGCGAAGGGGAAGCGCCGGCGGGTGTCGTCCCGCAGCGGCTGGGCGCCGGTGGACGAATAGTACCTGTAGGCGTCCTCCACCTTGGCGTGGCCGATCAGCCTGTCGAAGAACTCCGGGCTGACCAGGGCCAGCACGCCGGTCATCGTCTCGCCCTTGAGCTCGGTCTCGATCTTGCGCAGCACCTCGCGCACCTTCGCCTGGACGTTGGTGGTGGCGGTGCCGAGGACGAAGTCGACCGTTTGCTGGGCAAGACCGAACTCGCTGAAGTAGTCGTAGAGGGTGACCCCGGCGCCGTCCCTGACGATGCCCTTGAGCGCATTGATCTCCATGTACTCGCGGGTCTGCGCGTGCTTGACGCGCAT
>JBDHSN010000291.1:0-2875 GCA_039808105.1 Rhodospirillales bacterium | reverse complement strand
CCAGGCGCGGGCGTCGTCCAGCGCTTTCGGCGCGTTGGCGGCGACGGTGTCCATGCACGCCTGGTAGCGCTTCTCGGCCGTCGCCGGCGGTGCCGCCGGCGGCGAGGCTGCCCCTGCCGGCGCGGATAGCACGACCGCTGCCGCCAGCACGAGCGCGCCGAGCGGGCGCGCCGAAGAACCCATGAGCAAATGCAGCCTCCCTGGGGTTGATGGACGCGCGTAGACTGACGATATCCGCCGCTACGTCGCAAGGGCGGCGATAGCACAGGTCCCGAGGTTTGTCCGGCCGTGAATGCGACTGCCGCCGTTCCCCATCTTTTCTGCTTCGGCTACGGCTACAGCGCCCGCGCCCTGGCGACGCTGTTGCGCGCGGAGGGCTGGACGATCTCCGGCACCGCCCGCTCGGCCGCCGGGTGCGCCGCCATTGCGGCGGAAGGGGTGGCGGCATTCTCCTTCGAGCGGACGCAGCCGCTGGCGGATGCCGGGGCGGTGCTGGCGGAAGCCACCCACCTGTTGTCGTCGGTGCCGCCCGACGCCGCCGGCGATCCGGTACTCGACTGCCACGCCGATGCCATCGCGGCGATGCCGAAGCTGCGCTGGATCGGCTACCTCTCCACCACCGGCGTCTACGGCGATACCGGCGGCGCCCTGGTCGACGAGAGCGCGCCGTTGCGGGCGGCGGTGCCTCGCAGCATCCGCCGCATCAACGCCGAGGCCGACTGGCTGGCGCTGTGGCACCAGCGCCGGCTGCCGGTGCACGTCTTCCGCCTCGCCGGCATCTACGGGCCGGGGCGCAACATCCTGGACCAGGTGCGGCGCGGCGAGGCGCGGCGCATCGACCGCCCCGGCCACCTGTTCTCCCGCATTCACGTCGAGGACATCGCGGCGGTGCTGCGCGCCTCGATCGCCGCGCCGCGGCCCGGTCGCGTCTACAACGTCTGCGACGACGAGGCTGCTGCACCCGCCGATGTCACCGCCTTCGCCTGCCGGCTGCTGGGCGCCCCGCTGCCGCCGCTGGTCCCGTTCGACGAGGCAGCGCCGGCAATGTCGGCGATGGCGCTGAGCTTCTGGCATGACAACCGCCGCGTCGATAACACCCGCATCAGGCAGGAACTCGGCGTGCGGCTGCGCTACCCCACCTATCGCGAGGGGCTGACGGCGCTGGCCGCCGCCGGGGAGGCGGTCGATGGCGCGTAGGGTGCCGTTGCTCCTTCTTATCGCCTTGGCGCTGATGCTTGCCGCCCTGCTGCGGGCGCCGGCGGCAGAGGAGCCGCGGCGGCCAGTGGTGCTGCTCGACATAGACGGGGCCATCGGCCCCGCCGGCAGCGACTATGTCGAGCGCGGCCTCGCCAAGGCGGCGGAGCAGCAGGCGGCTCTGGTCGTGCTGCGGCTGGACACGCCGGGCGGCCTCGATACGTCGATGCGCGCCATCGTCCGCGCCATCCTCGCCTCGAAGGTGCCGGTCGCCGCCTTCGTCGCTCCCAGCGGCGCGCGCGCCGCCAGCGCCGGCACCTACATCCTCTACGCCAGCCATATCGCGGCGATGGCGCCGGGCACCAACCTCGGCGCGGCGACGCCGGTGCAGATCGGCACACCGTTGCCCGGCGGTGAGCCGGAAGGCGAGAAAGCCAAGAAGGACGACGGCGCGCCCAGTCATCCCGGCATGGCCGAGAAGTCGATGAACGACGCCATCGCCTACATCCGCAGCCTCGCCGAGATGCGCGGCCGCAACGTTGAATGGGCCGAGCAGGCGGTGCGGCAGGCGGCCAGCCTGTCGGCGGAGCAGGCGCTGAAGCTGGGGGTCATCGACGTCGTCGCCGCGGATGTCCCGGCGCTGCTGCGCGCCATCGACGGCCGCACGGTGACCACCGCCGACGGGACGGTGCGGCTGGCCACCGCCGGCGCCGAGGTGGTGGCGCAGCCGGCCGACTGGCGCACCCGCCTGCTCGCCGTCATCACCGACCCCAACGTCGCCGCGCTGCTGATGCTGATCGGCGTCTACGCGCTGATCTTCGAGTTCTACAGCCCCGGCCTGATCGGCCCCGGCGTCGTCGGTGCCATCTGCATCCTGCTCGCCCTCTACGCCTTCCACGTGCTGCCGGTGGACTACGGCGGCCTCGCGCTGCTGCTGCTCGGCATCGGCCTGATGGTGGCCGAGGCCTTCATCGGCAGCTTCGGCGTGCTGGGTATCGGCGGCCTGATCGCCTTCGTCCTCGGCTCGATCATGCTGATGCAGGACGACGTGCCCGGCTTCACCGTCGCCTGGGAGATCGTCGGCTCGATCGCCTTCGTCCTCGCCGCCGGCTTCATTGCGCTGTCGAGCCTGGTGGTGCGCTCGCGACGGCGGGCGGTGGTCACCGGCCGCGAGCAGATGCTGGGGATCTCGGGCCCGGTCGTCGACTGGGCCGGCGCTGCCGGCCGGGTGCGGGTGCGCGGCGAGATCTGGCAGGCGCGCTCGCCGCGGCCGCTGGTGGCCGGCCAGCAGGTCCGCGTCACCGGCATCGCCGGCCTGACCCTGGAGGTCGAGCCGGACCAGCCGCCGGCGGAGCCATAGGAGGAGGGAGCATGGACTTCTTGCTGACGCAGGCGGGGATCGTCGCCGCGGGACTGCTGCTGTTCCTGCTGGCGATCTCGCTGAAGGTGCTGCGCGAGTACGAGCGCGCCGTCGTCTTCCTGCTCGGCCGCTTCTGGAAGGTCAAGGGGCCGGGGCTGGTGCTGATCGTGCCGGTGATCCAGCAGATGGTGCGCATCGACCTGCGCACCCGCGTTCTCGACGTCCCGCAGCAGGACGTGATCTCGGAGACTGTCAGGATTTCCGTGTAAGGGCCGTTTTCATCATGCCAAGATAAAGCGGTCTTCGAAGAGGATGGCGAGC
>JBDHSN010000290.1:0-2877 GCA_039808105.1 Rhodospirillales bacterium | reverse complement strand
CTGGGCCGACCGCCAGATGCTGGTGCAGGCGGATCGGGCGGACTTTGCGTCGATGCGCATGCGCGATCGCATTGCCACCCTGATGCGGGCTCGTATCGAGGTCAACGGGCGGTGGCGGGAGGCGGTGCGGCGGACGATGTCGTTCCTCGCGTTGCCGGCCAACACCGGCCTTGCGGTCAAGTGCACGTGGCGAACGCTGAACGCCCTGTGGTACGCGTGCGGCGATACCGCAACCGACCTCGGCTACTACAGCAAACGCCTGAGCCTCGGGGCCGTCTACGCCGCCGTCGTGCTTTATTGGCTCGATGACTCCTCGGAGGATTACGCCGACACCTGGGAGTTTCTCGATCGCCGCATCGACGGGGTAATGCGCGTACCGAAACTCAGCGGGCGCGTGCGCGACACGCTGGCAGGCGTCCTGTCGCCCTTGCGATCGCGCCGGCCTCCCCTCGGCAATTGAGCATGTTCCCGCCGTATCTTTCGTCGCTGAGGCCAATTAAGCGGACCTACTCGTCTTGACCGAAGGCGCTGCACCCACCACCGCAGTAGTGGGCGAGGTTCTCGCCGGTGATGACGCGGGCGCGCCCCCGGCCGCCGCGCTTCCGTCCGGGCCGGAGCGGCAACGCAGCATCGGGATCGCCCATGCCCTCATCATCCTGCTGGTGCTCGTGCTGGCGCCGGTTCTGGCACTTGCCATCGGTTATGCGGCCTCGGTTCTCAAGCTGAACGAAGAAGCGGTGGACCGCGGCCTGCAAGGAACCGCACGCGGCTTGTCGCTGGCGGTCGATCGCGACATCCAGACCATCGAAGCGGTTCTCTACGGGCTCGCCAGTTCTCCCGCGCTCGATGACCAGGACTGGGCGACGTTGCACGCCCAGGCCAGCACGATTGCGACGAAGTTTTCAGGGTGGATAGCGCTGGTGGCGCCGACGACGCAGCAGGTCCTCAACACGCTGCGGCCGTACGGCGAGCCGCTGCCGCTCTCTTCGATTCCAGAAACGGTGCGGGCGGTTCTTGCCACCTCCAAGCCGGAGATCACCAATCTGGTCTGGGGCCGCATCTCGCAGCGGAACGTCGTTTCGATCGTCATGCCGGTGCTGCGCGGCGACAGCGTGCCTTATTCGCTGAGCATGACGGTGCCGCCTGACCGGTTCAGCCAGTTGCTGGCGAGCCAGAAGCTGCCCGACGACTGGACGGCAATCCTCGTCGACGCCAACAATGCCGTCGTCGCCATCTCCAGCGGATCGGCTGCGGAAGTGGGCCCGAAAGCCCTGGCGTTTGCCACAGCCGCGGCAGGGTACGACGACGGCCTTGCCGATGTTGTCCTTCCCGAGGACGGCTCCTTCAAGGTTGCTTACCAGCGCTCGGCGGAGTCTGCCTGGAAGATCATCGTCGCCGCCCCGGAAGACGTGGCGCGATACCCGACGCGCGAATGGGCGTGGACACTGGCTGGCGGCGCGCTGGCGTCCCTGCTGCTGGCCTGTCTCGCGGCGGTGTTCGTCGGCCGGCGTATCGCCGCGCCGTTGCAGGTCCTCGCCCAGCAGGCAGGGGCGATGGTTCGCGGCGAGCCGGTGGATCTGGCGCGCTCGCCGATCCGAGAGGTTGCGGCGGTGCAGACGGCGCTGAAGAAGGCGGCGGTGGCGCAAGGCAAGTGGATCGAGACGCGCATTCATCTGGCCGAAGAACGCAAGGCCCGCGAGGCGGCGGAACAGGCCCGCGCCACTGTCGAGAGCAGGGAGCATGCGCTGCGGGTCAGCGAGGAGCGCTATCGCGGGCTGACCGAGGCGATTGCTTCGATCGTCTGGACGACAAACCCGGACGGCCAGGCGACGGACGTTAGCGGATGGTGCGCGCTCACCGGCCAGGGTGCCGCCGAGTGCGCCGGCTTCGGCTGGCTCGATGCGCTGCACCCGGACGATCGCGAGCGCGTCCGCGCCTGCTGGAAAGAGGCGCTTGGCGACGGGATGCCCTTCGCCGCCGAGTTCCGGCTCAGGGACGGCAACGGCCATTATACCTGGTACGACGCCCGTGCCGTTCCCGTCCTGGAGGCAGACGGCCGGGTTCGCGAATGGATCGGCGTCTGCCTCGATATCGACGGTCGCAGGTCGGCGGAGGAGCGGCAGAACCTGCTGACCGCCGAACTGAACCACCGGGTGCGCAACATTCTCGCCTCGGTGCAGGCGATGATCGGGCTGACCGCGCAGAGCGCGCCGTCGCAGGACGAACTGGCGCGCCGGCTGCAAGGGCGGGTGGCGGCAATGGCGCGCACCCACGGCCTGCTCACCAGCGAAAGGTGGCGCGGCGCCAGCCTCATCCGCATCATCCGTGATGAGCTGCATCCTTACGCGGAAGGCGACGACGAGGCGGTGGTGCTGTCCGGGCAGACGGATTGCATCCTGCCGCCGCGGCAGGCGCTCGACTTCGCCATGGGGATGCATGAGCTGGCGACCAACGCGGCCAAGTACGGGGCGCTCTCCATCCCCGGCGGACGGATCACCATCGACTGGTCGATCACCACCGACGGCGGCGATTCGAGGCTGTCGCTGACCTGGCAGGAGAGCGGCGGGCCGACAGTGGAGCCGCCGGCGCGCCGTGGTTTCGGCACCCGGCTGCTCGAAAGCGTCCTGGGCAAGGCACCGCGGTCGAACCTGACGATCGAGTTCAATCCCGAGGGGATCTGCTGCCGGATCGGCATGTGGCTCTCCACCGGACCGGAAACGTCGATGCCGCCGGCGCCGACGCAGGAGCCGGTGCAGAGCCCGACACAGACGCAGCAACAGACGCAGCAGCAACAGCAGGAGACCGGCCTAGTTCGCCTCGCGTCAGCGACGCCCCGCGTCCTGGTTGCCGAGGACGAGCCACTGGCAGCGCTCGAGA
>JBDHSN010000289.1:0-2892 GCA_039808105.1 Rhodospirillales bacterium | reverse complement strand
GACGCTTCCCAATAGCGCTGGTAGAGGGTGTATCCCTCCGCCGAAAGCGTGTCGAGCAGCGCCTTGACGGCCTGGTTGTCGCTTACCGCCTTGGGGCTCGACGGAGCATCGCCGATGAGGTTCGCGAACTCACTGGTCGCTTCGGGAGTAACCCACCACGCGCCCATCGTCTTGCTGTCCTCGGGATTCGGAGCATTCGCGGCAATTCCCAGAGCGCCAGCCTCGAAGATGATCGACTTGGCATCGATGTCGGGGTTGATGTTCGGCATGACGAACATGTCATAGTCTTCACCCGGCACCATCCCGTTGGAAATGAAGACCGACTGGAACCAGGTGCCGATCGGGAACATGGCGATTTCGCCAGCCGCAAGTCCTGGGCCGATGTCGTTGTTCATGTTGGCGTCGAACGAAGTGAAGTACTCGTTCTCGATCAGGCCTTTCCAGACTTCCATCGCTGCCACCACGCGGTCATCCGTATACGGAACCACGCCGGCGGTGAGATCGAGATAAAGCTGCGGATCGCTCCGCAGAATCATCTCCTCGAACCAGATGAAGCTCGGCCAGCGGCCGTCCTGCGTTGCGCCGAATGGGGTAATTCCGGCCGCTTTCAGAGTCGCGGCGGCCCCGGTGAACTCGTCCCAGGTCGTCGGGACGCTCAGACCGTTATCGGCGAAAACTTTCTTGTTGTAGAAGACCGGCCAGTACGACACATTGCTGGGGAGCGCCCATTGCTTGTCTTCGAAGGTGAAGGCCGCGGCCAGCGACTCCGGCATGCTGCCGTCAGCAATCGCCTTCGTCCAGATATCGGTGATATCCATGAGGGCGCCCTGTGTGTAGAGGTCCTCGAGGCGGTATCCCGACCACCAGGTGAACATGTCGGGCGCCTGATCGGTCGGCAACGCCGCGAGCAACGCCGCCTGATACGACGTGGTGTCGGCATATGGAGTCGGCTCCCAGCCGATACCGATCGCCGCTTGCGCGCTTTCACCCAACTGGACGTAGAAATCCTGCCAGGGCGCTTTGTCGTGATAGAAACTGAGGGTCGTCTGGGCGGAAACATCATTGAGATGCCCGAGGCCCATGGACGCTGCCGCCACCCCGGCGCCGGCTCCGGCCGCGCCTTTGATCAACTGCCGGCGATCGAACTGGGATGTCATGAGACGGGAACGAGGATCACGTGAATTGCTCATCTTTGAAGCACTCCTGCACTGCTGCATGGCAATGCGTATTGCTGGTTCCGCTGCCGGGATCGAGGCGATCATCGCCCGGGGCGTCAGCGGCGACACCCCTCGGTTTTCGTGAGCGCCGGCCGCGCCGGCTTGCTCCGCGATCAAATCCGATGCCGAAGGTCACTTCCGGGAAATTGCGGTCGCGACGGCAAGAGATCTAATCACTTATTGATTAGCGGGATCATAGGTGCGCTTGATCGACCATGTCAACCCCGCCGGTTCACTCAGTATCTCGCAGTCGGCTGAAGATTTACCGTTTCGAGCGGCAACGAGTAGGCTTGACGAGCCCTGCTCTCGGACATAAAGTGATCGCATAAGAAACTAGATCATTAGATCTCTGTCAAATACGAGTGCAATCCGTGACCAGTCCCAGTGCTCGCCCATTGGGGGCGAATCGCCCCAATCTCTCGAACCAGCTAGCCAACGGCGTCATCGAGCTCATTCGCGAGCGCGCGCTCATGCCTGGCGATCGGCTACCCACCGCGCGCGAGCTGGCCGAAATCTTCGAAGTCGCCACCCCCACCATGCGCGAGGCGTTGCGCAAGCTGCAGGCGACCGGGGTGATCGATATCCGACACGGTTCGGGCATCTATGTGCTACGCGCCGAGCAACGCCTCGTTGTCGCCAATCCCGGCTATGGCGATCTGGAAACGCACACGATCTTGCAAATCCTCGACGCCCGTCTCCTGGTGGAACCGCACCTGGCCGAACTGGCAGCGCGGAACATCGATGCCGATCGGTTGGCCGCAATCGCGCGCGTGGTCGAACGCGCGGCCGAGGAGATTCGCCTGCGCGACTATCTCGAATCGAACGTCCAGTTTCACACGCTTGTGGCGCGCGCTTCGGGCAACCTGGTACTGGCGCAGATCATCGAGTCGCTGATCGAGCTCTATTCCGTGGAGCTCGATCAGGTCGATCCTAACCTCCTACTGGTCGACGGGCGCACCCAGGACAACGCGGTCCATCGGGAAATCTACGCCGCTCTCGCCACCGGAGACGGGCAAGCGGCGTACGATGCCATGTCGCGCCATCTGCAGGCAGCCGTCGAAGCGGTGTCGATCCGCTTGACCCCGGAGCGCTGAAATGCGCTCAACTGAGAGCACTCCGCTACCGATAGTAGCGAAGGACCACTGCGCTTCCAACCGATCGTAGCGAAGGACCTCCGTGTCTTCCGCGGCTCCAAGCGAAGGACCTCTGTGTCCTCTCGCCATGCCTCCCGATGCCCTGCCTACAACGCAAGCTCCACGGCCACATAGTCCCCGGGCGAAAGGCTGATGCTCTGCCCGTCCGCAGGTCTGGAATGCTGACCGAGGAAGGTTTCGACCCGGTCGACACGACTGGCGCCCTCGAGCTCGACCGTGATCGGCTCTGGCGCAAGAGAAAGCAACAATGCGCGCAGCGTCCCAGGCGTTGACCCCTGTTCCAAACACACGATCTCCACCAGCGGATCGGAGACGGACAACAAACTGGTCCGCTCCGGCAGCACCGGCGCATCGTGCTTTCGCAGGCAGATGCCCACCGGCTGCGCGGTGCCGGCAGCTGCCGTCTGAATCCCCAGTTCGCGACGTCCGAGCGTGTCGCTGCTGCCGACGACATAGCGGAAAACCAACTCGCCGCGCTGCTGCGGTGGGAAGTTGGTGTCCCAAATGTTGTTGAGCGCCCA
>JBDHSN010000288.1:0-2898 GCA_039808105.1 Rhodospirillales bacterium | reverse complement strand
TCCACGTCCGGCCGAGGCAGGCGACGAGTTTCTGGATCCGGCCGCCACCATCTTCGAAACCAAGCTCGATCCGGGGGACATCGTGGCGTTGCTCTCCGGCGGGAGCATCGCTGGCCGATCGAAATCGGGACGTCTCTCGCAGGCCGAAGTAGCCGAGATCGCCGGGCCGAAAGGCGCATGGGTCTGGATCGAGCTCGACAATGGGAAAAAGCAGGATGCCCGCCATCGCGCCGGGCTCCTCTCGTCGCCCGCACCTGAAGCGCAGCGAACCTGGAGCACCACGGCGAAACCGGCCGACCCGCTCTGGAGCAAGAGCGGCACGTCCGACGGCGCGATCTTCCAAAAACCACCCGCAATCGATTCGTTGAGCCGGTATCGGACGATGTCCGGCGATTCGTTCTCCCGGAGCGCCCGCACCCGGTTGCCGCGCGGCCGCCCCGCCGCCTGGATCATCGGGGTAGTGCTGCTGGCACTTCTCCTGGCCGGCGCCGGTTTCGCCTATCTCTACAACAACCGCCCGGACGGTGTAACCCTGCCCGATCCCGAAATCGCTTCGCACACGGCGGAGCTGGCTGCGGCGCTTGCCAGCAGCGATCCCGCCGCCATCGAAGCCGCGCTCCCTTCTGCCGAGCGCGCTTTGGCAATCGGCAAACAGGCCGAACTGCCGCAAGAGCAGCTCGCTGTGCTGGAAACCGAAATCATGCAGGCGCATGACCAGCTCGAAGGCGTATTGCGCCTGAATGACGTCCAGCTCGTGGGCCGCATTCCGGACGACATCCTCGACCGCGAGCCGCAGCTTGGCGAAGCGGCTGGCGTGATCTTCTTGCTCGACCCGACCGCGTTCCTTGTCGATCTGGACAGCATGATGATGCTGGAAATGCCGTTCTCGCCGAACTCATCGATCCATACGTTCGACACTCAGACCGCTGCCGATGATGTGGCCGGCGTGGTCGCCAGCGACGGCAGCCGACTCGTGCTGATGGGTTTCGACGGCACCGCCGCGGAAATCGGAGTGACCACCTGGCCGAAGGGTGTCGACCCAACCACTGGGTTGATCAGCGGATTCCAGAACCGGCTCTATCTTCTCGATCAGGAAAGCGGTGAGATCTACGTCGCCGATGGCCAGGACAACATCGCCTATCGCTGGCTCGCGGATACCGAGCCGCCGCTCCAAACAGGCGCGCTCGGTATGGAGATCAATGGCGCGATCCACGTCGTCTATGCCGATGGCCGGCTGGTCAGCATGAGTGCTGGCGAGGTCTACGACCGGCAAGATCTGGGCCGTGCAAGTGGTGAGTTCGAAGTGCTGGCGGTCGATTCTGGCGAAGAGACCGGCGATCTCTATCTTGCGACGCTTGCGGATGGCACCGCGTCACTCCACCTCTTCGACCTGACCGACGGCACGACCACGCAAATCCTGCTCCCGCCGGTAACCGCCGAGGGCGAATCGGTGGAAGATCTCTTCGAGGGAATCGACTCGATGATCGTCAGCGAAGCGCGTGATCAGATCTACTGGATCTCGGACGGCGCGGTCTGGTCAGCCATGTTGCCGGAATTGCCGGAAGCCGAAGAGCCAGCAACGGACAACGCTTGAGTGTCGTCCCGCAGGTGACAACCGTCACCGAACGGCGCGTTGCCCGTTGCGGCTCTTCATGCATGTTCTACTTCGCGAAGAACGCCTTGTTCTTCAGAATGAACGCTTGCCATTGCTCGGGTACATCATCTTCGAAAAAGATCGCCTCTACCGGGCAAACCTCAGCGCAAACGCCGCAATCGATGCATTCATCAGGATTGATGAAGTACTGCTCGGCATCGTCCGTTGAGTGAATGCAGTCGACTGGGCAAACCTCGACGCACGACGCGTCCTTGGTGCCAATGCACGGCTGCGTGATGACGTACGCCATCTCTCATCCTCCTCCCGCAACGGGAGCACAAATAGGCTGTGCGCTGGGTCTGCTCTTGCAACGAAGACGCTCGTCGGCGACGAACTTGCAGACTCGACCAGTATACGCATGCCGCAATGGTTGAAAAAAGGTGCGCATCGGTCGGATTTCACCGGGCTGACCCGGAATGGGGACTACCCTGGCACGGTTCGTCGGTTCGCCCAGAAATGCGAAACGCGCCAGCGACATGCGTCGTCAGCGCGCTTCCTGGTTCGTTTCGGTCAGCGACCCACCGGGCCCCTAGCGCGGCGGAAGCGAGGCATCCCCGTAGTACTGCTCGTCCCGATACGGCTGGTACTCATAGCCTCTGGGAAACCCCCGGCTGACGCCCGATTGGCGATCGTCCCAGACATCATGCTCTGCCGGCGTCGCCACAACGCTGCCACCTGCGCGGATGATCGCTTCCTCGATGCTGTCGGCCAGGTCGTTGCCGGTCGGGCCCATATCGGCCACGAGATCGGCGGCGCGGTAGAGATGATCGAGCCCCTCGTTGCGATGCCCGTCGGCACTCAGGAGAATGCCGAGGTTCAGCCGCACAACGGCTTCGCGATAGACATCCCCTTGCTGCTGTGAGAGTGTCAACGCGCGCCGGTACGTCGTCGCAGCGGCAGGGTCGCCAACCGCGTGTTGCGCGGCAGCGAGATGGAGCAGGAGTTGATTGGTCAGTCGGGGCTTGTTGATCGAGTCGGCCAGATCGACAGCAGAGTAGTAGTGCTCGAGGGCTTTCGGCCAATCGCGCTGCTGCTGCGCCACCTTGCCGAGCCGGCCCTGCAACTTGGCGCCCTCGACCCGGTCACCCGACTCGGTCGCGAGTTGCAACGCCTGGCTGTAGAGGGCGTTGGCCTGCGCGTACTGCTGAGCGTGCAAGGCAACCCCGCCCAATGCGCTGTTCAGCCGAATCTGGCGTTCGCGGTCGTTGAGCCGGCGCGCCAGGTCGAGCGCGCGGTGATAGCAC
>JBDHSN010000287.1:0-2906 GCA_039808105.1 Rhodospirillales bacterium | reverse complement strand
GCGGCGGTCGAGTCGTGCGCCGAGAACTTCTCCGACGGGATCGTCGCGCCGGTGTTCTGGTACCTGCTGTTCGGCCTGCCGGGGATGCTGGCGTATAAGGCGGTGAACACCCTCGACAGCATGATCGGCTACCGCAACGAGCGCTATGCCGACTTCGGCTGGGCATCGGCGCGGCTGGACGACGCCGTGAACCTGGTCCCCGCCCGCCTTTCCGGCCTGCTGCTCAGTGCCGCCGCACTCGCCGTCCCGCAGACCAACCCCGCCGCCGGCGTGCGCACCATGCTGCGCGACGCCCGGCTGCACCGCTCGCCCAACGCCGGCTGGCCGGAGGCCGCGATGGCCGGCGCGCTGGGACTGTCATTGGCCGGTCCGCGGCGCTATCCAGGGGTGGTGGTGGACGATCCATGGATCGGCAGCGGGACACCGCAGGCGACGGCCGGCGACGTCGTCCGCGCCCTGTCGCTATTCGCCGTCGCCTGCCTGCTGAACGGCTGCCTCGTCGCCGCCCTGGCAGCGGCGCGGCTCAGCATCGCCTGAACGCCGCCGGGAAACGGGATCGAGGAAGGAAGGGCATGAGCGGATTGATCCTGGTGATTGCCAACAAGGCCTATTCGTCGTGGTCGCTGCGGCCGTGGCTGGCACTGAAGCAGGCGGGCGCCGCCTTCACCGAGGTGGTGATCCCGCTCCGCCAGCCGGAAACGGCGGCGGCGATCGCCCGCTGGTCGCCGGCCGGCCGCGTGCCGGTGCTGCGCCATGGCGATGTCACCGTGTGGGAGTCGATTGCCGTCCTGGAGTACATAGCCGAGGTGTTCCCGGAGGCGCA
Source organism: Rhodospirillales bacterium (assembly GCA_039808105.1). GTDB lineage: Bacteria > Pseudomonadota > Alphaproteobacteria > Rhodospirillales > Defluviicoccaceae > Defluviicoccus. The sequence goes on along the minus strand of JBDHSN010000287.1, from coordinate 2,083 downwards.
CCTGTGGCCGGCCGATCCGGCGGCACGGGCGCATGCGCGCACGCTCGCCGCCGAAATGCATTCGGGCTTCTTGCCGCTGCGTACCCACATGAACATGAACATCCGCCGCCAGCGGCCGGGGCACGGCCGGACGCCGGAGGTGGACAAGGACATCGCGCGGATCACGGCGATGTGGCGCGACTGCCGGGCGCGCTTCGGCGCCGGCGGCCCGTTCCTGTTCGGCGCCTTCACCAACGCCGATGCCATGTACGCGCCGGTGGTGACCCGCTTCAAGACCTACGGCGTGTCGCTCGACAGCGAGTGCCAGGCCTATGCCGACGCCGTCCTCGACCTGCCGGCAATGCGCACCTGGTACGCCGACGCCGAGCGGGAGCCGTGGACCATCGCCGCGTTCGAAGGTGAATAGCAGGCATTCCCGCGCGCCGGCCGCGGTTGTGTTGAAAAGCCGGGCGCGGGTGCTTATAGCCTTTCCTTTATCATGAAAGACGATACGGAAGCGGTAATGAACGACGCGTGGACCCCCGACAGCTGGCGCGAGCGGCCGATCGTGCAGGTGCCCACCTACCCGGACGCAGCGGCGCTGAGCGCGGTCGAGACGGAACTGCGCCGGTTCCCGCCGCTGGTCTTCGCCGGCGAGGCGCGCCGGCTGAAGCGGCTGCTGAAGGACGTCTCGGAAGGCAAGGCATTCCTGCTGCAGGGCGGCGACTGCGCCGAGAGCTTCGCCGAGTTCCATCCCAACAACATCCGCGACATGTTCCGGGTGCTGCTGCAGATGGCGGTGGTGCTGACCTTCGGCGCGGCGGTGCCGGTGGTCAAGGTCGGCCGGCTGGGCGGCCAGTTCGCCAAGCCGCGCTCGGCCGATACCGAGACCATCGACGGCGTCACCCTGCCCGCCTATCGCGGCGACATGATCAACGGCATGGAGTTCACGCCGGAGGCGCGGATCCCCGATCCGCAGCGGATGGTCCGCGCCTACAACCAGTCGGCGGCGACCCTCAACCTGATCCGGGCGTTCGCGCAAGGCGGTTACGCCGACCTCAACCAGGTGCACCTGTGGAACCTCGGCTTCGTCGCCGACAGCCCGCAGGGCAGCCGCTACCGCGATCTCGCCGGCCGCCTCGACGAGGCGCTGGCGTTCATGGCCGCCTGCGGCCTGACCTCGGAGACGACGCCGCAGATCCGCGAGACCAGCTTCTTCACCTCGCACGAAGCGCTGCTGCTCAACTACGAGGAGGCGCTGGCGCGCATCGACAGCACCACCGGCGACTGGTACGACACCTCGGCGCACATGCTGTGGATCGGCGAGCGTACCCGCGGGCCCGACGACGCCCACGTCGAGTTCCTCAGCGGCGTCGGCAACCCGGTCGGGGTGAAGCTCGGCCCCGGCGTCAGCGGCGACGACCTGCTCCGCCTGATCGACGTCCTCAACCCGGCCAACGAGCCGGGGCGGCTGACGCTGATCGTTCGCATGGGCCCGGAAAAGCTGGCCGAGCGGCTGCCCGGACTGATCCAGCGGATCGTGCGCGAGGGCCGCCGCGTCGTCTGGGTCTCCGATCCGATGCACGCCAACACGGTCAAGGCGGCCGGCGGCTACAAGACGCGCCACTTCGACCGCATCCTCCAGGAAGTGCGCACCTTCTTCGCCGTCCACGAGGCCGAGGGCACCTACGCCGGTGGCGTCCACTTCGAAATGACCGGCCAGGACGTCACCGAATGCGTCGGCGGCGCCCAGGCGATCACCGAGGCCACCCTCGGCGTCAACTACCAGACCGCCTGCGATCCGCGCCTGAACGCCAGCCAGGCGCTGGAGCTGGCATTCCTGCTGGCGGAGATCCTGAAGGAGGGCCGCAGCCGTGAGCGTAAGCAAGAGCTGCGGCGCGCTTTCGCCACCCTCTGACGGCGGCGGCGCAGCCGTCGCCGCCGATCCCCTGGAGCCGTCGGTGGGCGCGCTACAGCCGCCCCCTGCCGGCATCGAGGCGTGGACCGACCGGTACTTCGTCAAGACCAAGCAGACGATCGGCCGCTTCGGCGACAAGACCGTCTGCTACGCCATCTTCATGCGGCGGCCGGTGATCTTCACGCC
>JBDHSN010000286.1:0-2919 GCA_039808105.1 Rhodospirillales bacterium | reverse complement strand
AGTTGTCGTAGCGCGGCCGGATCACGATGCTCTTGTTCAGTTCCTCAAGCGCCTGATGAATCATCCGTCGCCTCCCTCGGCTGCGGCCGTATCGCCCGAACAAGCCGGACGTGGGCCGTCCTGACCTCATGGCCGCCTTTTTCCTGCCTGCCCGACGCTGAGGGAAACGATTGTCGCGGGCTGCTCCTTGCCGGTGGCGGTCCGGCAGGAGTGGGCTCTTCCTCTAAGATGTGCGCGACCGCCGGCGTCTTCCATTGCTGTTCCACTGCTGATGACGGGGGAAGCGGCGCCGAAGTCTTCTGGTTATTGGCGGTAATCACGCGTCGGCGGCGCCACGACGACTAGCCTGATGCGTATCACGCGAGCGTGCGGGCTCCGTCCATTTCACCAGTTGTGGATCGGAGGGAGGATGCGTATGAATGGTAGTCGCGCCTGTCCGGCAACCTTGCCGGCACGAGCGCGTTGTGATGGTGTCGGCGACGCCAACCGCCCAGGGAGGACAGAGCGATGCGCAAATGGACATCCCCGAAGGTGATCGAGATCGCCGTCGGCATGGAGATCAATTGCTACGCGTGCGCCACGGCCTGAGGGCACGGGCGAGCCGCCGGGTCTGGCTGCGGCGCGGCCAGACCTGGCGGGCACCGCGATGAAGATCATCGTCCTCGGCTCGGCCGCCGGCGGCGGCTTTCCGCAATGGAACTGTGCCTGCCGGATTTGCGCCGAAGCCCGCGCCGGCGCGCCCGGGGTGCTGCCGCGAACGCAGTCGTCGGTCGCGGTCAGCGCCGATGGCAGCCACTGGTTCCTGCTCAACGCCTCGCCTGACGTGGGCCAGCAGCTGGCGCAGACGCCGGTGCTGCACCCGTCCGGCGGCGTGCGGCACAGCCCGCTGGCGGGTGTCGTGCTGACCAACGCCGATGTCGATCACGTCGCCGGCCTGCTCAGCCTGCGCGAACGCCACGCGTTCAGCCTCTATGCGACGGCGCGGGTGCACCAGGTGCTGGCGGCGAACCCGATCTTCGCCGTGCTGAACCCGGAGGTCGTCGCCCGGCGGCCGCTGGCGCTGGAGGAGGAAGCCGAGCTGATGCTGCCGGGTGGTGAGCCGGCGGGCCTGACCGCCACCGCCGTTGCCGTTCCCGGCAAGGTGGCGCTGTGGCTGGAAGATGCGGCGCGGCCGGACTTCGGCTCGGTGGCCGGGGACAGCATCGGGCTGCGCGTCGCGGATCCTGCCGGCGGCAGCGCCCTGTGGTACCTGCCGGGCTGCGCCGCCATGCCGGCCGGGCTGGCCGCCCGCCTCGACGGCGCCGACCTGCTGCTGTTCGACGGCACGACGTGGCGTGACGACGAGATGCTGCGCGGCGGCACCGGGGCCAAGACCGGCCGCCGAATGGGCCACATGAGCATGGCCGGGGAGAGCGGCTCGATCGCGGCGCTCTCCGGCATCGACATCGGCCGGCGCGTCTTCATCCACATCAACAACACCAACCCGGTGCTGCTGCCGCAATCGCCGGAACGCGCCGCGGTGGCGGCGGCCGGCTGGGAAATCGCCTGGGACGGCATGGAGATTGATCTGTGAGCCGGGTGCTCTCGCCTGACGAGCTGGAAGCGGCGCTGCGCGCCATCGGCGCCGAGCGCTATCACGACAAGCATCCGTTCCACCGCCTGCTGCATGCGGGTGCGCTGAGCCGGGGCCAGGTGCAGGCGTGGGCGCTGAACCGCTACTGCTACCAGGCGGCGATCCCGCGCAAGGATGCGGCGCTGGTCAGCCGGCTGCACGACCGCAGCTTGCGCCGCATCTGGATTTCCCGCATCCGCGACCATGACGGCGAGCAGGAGGGCGATCCCGGCGGCATCGAGCGCTGGCTGGTGCTGACCGACGGCCTCGGCCTCGCCCGCGACGACGTCGTCTCGATGCGCCTCGCCCTGCCGGCGGTGCGCTTCGCCGTCGAGGCTTACGTGCGCTTCGTCGCCGAGCGCAGCGAGCTGGAGGCGATCGCCTCGTCGCTGACCGAGCTGTTCGCGCCGGCGATTCACCGCCAGCGCATCGCCGGGATGCTGGCCGGCTACGACTTCATCGGCGACGAGGTGATGGTCTATTTCCGCCGTCGGCTGACCCAGGCGCCGGCGGACGTCGCCTTCGCCCTCGACTATGTGCGCCGCGAGGCGACCACCGCCGAGCGCCAGCAGGCGGTGATGGACGCCCTGCGCTTCAAGTGCGACGTGCTGTGGACGCAGCTCGACGCGCTCCACCATGCCTATGTCGCGCCGGCGCTGCCGCCCCCCGGCGCCTTCGTGCCGGCACGGATGCCGGGCGCGGCCGCGCCGGCACCGGCGTGATGACCGCGGCGGGCGGGGTCGAGGGGACGATCCGGCCGCGTCTCGCGCCGCACGTGCGGCTGCGCTTCGACGAGCGGCGGCAGCGCTGGACCATCGTCGCGCCGGAACGGCTGCTGCTGCCTGACGACGTGGCGCTGGAGGTGCTGCGCCGCTGCACCGGCGCCGCCTCGCTTGCCGATATCGTCGCCGATCTCGCCCGCGGCTTCGACGCGCCGGCGGACGTCATCGAAGGTGACGTCGAAGCGTTGCTGCGTGATCTCGGCGACAAGGGGATCGTCGTCTGGTGAGCACCGCGCCGCCGCCGCTGGCGCTGCTCGCCGAGATCACCCATCGCTGCCCGATGCGCTGCGTCTACTGCTCCAACCCGCTGCAGCTGGAACAGCGCAGCGCTGAGCTGGCCACCGCCGACTGGGCAAGGGTTCTGGACGAGGCGGCGGCGCTCGGCTGCCTGCAGGTGCACTTCTCCGGCGGCGAGCCCACCGCCCGCACCGACCTGGTCGCGCTGGTGGCGCGGGCCACCGCCGCGGGCCTTTACACCAACCTGATCACCTCGGCGGTCCTGCTCGATGCGCCCCTGGTGGCGGC
>JBDHSN010000285.1:0-2928 GCA_039808105.1 Rhodospirillales bacterium | reverse complement strand
GCGCCGAGGGTGCCGTCGACGTCCGGCCAGTCGTCGATCGCACCGATCCTCGCGTCCCAGAACGCGAACTGGTTGACTGCGTCGAGCTTGAGCCGGCTGGTCAGCCGCAGCCGGCGCACCGCTCCGGCATCGATGCCGGTGGCAAACTGGTAGAGGCCGCTGCTTGCTACGCCGCCGGTGTCGTCCCAGTTGGTCAGCGCATCGACGTCGGGCACCGCATCGAAGTCCTCGGCATCGAGCATCAGCCCGTCATCGACGACGGTGCACCTGGTCCTGGTGCCGGCGAACGTGGGGTCCTCCTCGACGCTGTCCACCAGCGAGAACGCCAGCAGGCTCGCCTGCCTGGTCGAGACGAAGGCGACGCCCTCGGACGGCCGGCCGTCGGCGTCGTAGACGCGGGCGAAGTAGGTGCCGGGCTTCAGCGGCAGGAAGACGTGCGTCTGGTCGCCGGTGACGGCGCGGGCCAGCGACGTCGAGTTCGGCCACAGGGTGGCATTCATCTCCGGCGAGTGCCGGAAGCTGATCCAGCCGCCGAACTGCACGTCGAGATCGGCGGGCAGGTCCCAGCGCAGCAGCGCACTTCCGCCGACGGCGGCCAGCGTCAGGTTCTGCAGGTCGGCCGGTGGCGAGCGTCGGCCGGTGACGTAGTGGCTGTTGACCTGCGTCGCCGGCGAGGCGAGGAAGTTCGGGTGCGTGTACTGCAGGCGGAAGTCATAGGTCTCGCCGGACTGCGGCCCGGTGATGACGACGGTGCTCGCCGTCTCCTCCTGCACGCTCGCGTCCTGCCAGGCGCCGTGCGTGCCGGAGAGCCGGTAGAGCACGTGGATCGTGGCCCCCTCGATCGAGATCGGCTGCAGCTGGAAGACCACCCGCTCGATCAGCGTGCGCGACGGCGTCACCAGCATCACCCGCTCGTCGGAGCGGATGTCGAGCACCACCGGCGCTGGAACCGAAGGCGGCGGCGTCACCACCGGATCATAGGGCGGGATCGGCCCCTGCTCGGCCAGGTGCACGCCGGGCGCCTCGGCGATCAGCGTCAGCTTCGCCGATAGGTTCTCGCCCGGCTCGATGTCGCGCACCAGCACCCGCAACGTCTCGCGGCCGAACTCGCCGAAGGCGCAGAGATCTCCTTCTCCGGGCGCATCGATCAGCGCCGGCGGGTTGGTGAAGAACAGCCGCGGTGAGAAGCCGGCGATCGTGCGCAGCGGGTAGAGGTCGGTGCGCATCACCCCGGCGATCACCCGGCGCACCCGCAGGCCGTAGCTCTTGCCGGTCAGCATCGTCACCGGCGCATCGAGGGTGACGTCGATAACGGTGCCGGCGGCATCCTCGCTGACGGCGGCGATCCGCGCCGAGGCGAGGCCCACCGCGATGACGTCGTGCTGCAGGGCGACGAGGTCGCCGCGTTCGCAGGCGAGCTGCTCGAAGTCGCAGTTGATGCGGTGGATCTCGCGGCGCAGCCGCTGCTGCGCCAGATGGTAGCGGCCCTCCTTCCACGCCTGCTCGCGGCTGGTTACGCCGACGATCTCCACCCGGTCGATCAGCGTGGCGCTGGCGGCGGAATAGCCGTCGTCGTAGACCACGACTTCTTCGGTCTTCCAGTCGGCCTGCTCGTTGACGAAGGCGATGCGGTAGCCGTGCGGCACCGGCTCGTGGGTCATCTCGCCCTCGTAGCTCCAGCTGTTGCGCGGCGTGAACATCCGCACCGGCACGGTTCGGGGCTCGTCGATGACCACCGAGAACTTCAGGTCGCGCAAGCTGACCATCGCCCGGCCGAGGCGGGCGATCCGGGTCAGCGCGTCATAGAGCGACGTCTTGGCGTCGAAGACGCCGTTGAACGTGCGGTCGGTCGGCCGTGTCACGTCATCCCAGTAGACCAGCCGCTCCAGGTCGATCTGCGCATCTGTCGCGGGCTTGCGACGGCTCGGGTGCTGGAGGATGTGGCGGAACAGCGCCGCCGGCTGCGACGTCGGCCGCCACACCCAGCTGTTGGTGCTGGCGTCCCAGTCCCGCGCGATGGTCCGGGCGGTGACGTTGAACTCATCGATCGTCCCCTGCAGCTGGCCGGTGGCGCGGATGCGCACGGCAATCATGGTGACGCCGGGTACCGGCACCGGATCGCCGGCGGTGATCGTCCGCAATGCCGTCCAGAAGCACTTGGAGAAGCTGCGCTCCTCGTCGGTATCGCCAGAGAGCCGGGTGATCCGCACGTCGTAGCTCTGGTTGGCATCGACGGCGCCGTACTCGGCCGGGCGCCAGCGATGCCCCCAGTAGAGCGGCGTCTGCTGCCGGCCGGTGACGGCGCGCACCAGCACCGTGCTCCAGTGGTTCGCGCCCGCTGGCGACTGCTCGATCCGGAAGGTCACCGACTGATCCGACTTCTTGCCGGCCGGCTGGTTCTGGAGGTGCACCAGCCGCTCGAAGGCGATTTCGATCGCGATTTCGTCGGCCCCCGGCGTCGTCGTCCGCACCTGGCCGTCGGCGGCATGGGTCAGCGCCACCGACAGCGGGTCCTCGAAGACGTCGGACGGATAAAGCGAGAACGGCTTGCTCTGATCGAGATCCCAGGCCGCTGCGCTGCTGGGATCCGCAAGGCGGTTGAAGGTGATGGTCTGGCCGGCGGCGATCGCAAGCCCGTTCACCGTCCCCGACGCGGCCGCCGTCCAGGTGTCGCCGAAGCTGGGATTGGCGGGAAAGACCCCGCTGGCCGGATCCCATCCGCCCTGGTCCGGCATCGACCAGTAGCCGCGGCGCAGCTGCCACTCGACTTCGGCGTAGTTGCCGATCGGCGTTGCGCCGATACGCATCGCCTCGATGTGCACCGGCCCGTGGCTGACCGCGAAGATCGCCCGCCACCAGGTATCGGAGCCCACCACCTCACGATAGGGTGCGGCGGCATAGGGCGGCGTCAGCCGGAAGCGGCCGCAG
>JBDHSN010000284.1:0-2966 GCA_039808105.1 Rhodospirillales bacterium | reverse complement strand
GAGGTATGCCAGTCAACCCGATGGAATTGCCCGCTTCACTGCCCGGGGAACCGGCCCATGAAAGCAACGGTGCGCATCAAGACTAACAGCCCGAGGTTGCGAGTCAAGACGCCCACGGCGCATGCAAGGCGCATGCGCGGTCCTGGGCCGGCTACTTGTCACGAACTTCGGTGGGAACTCCGAACAGCTCCAGGCGGTGTCCGACCAGGCGATAGCCGTAGCGCTCGGCGATCTGCTGCTGCAGCACTTCGATCTCCGGACTGCGAAACTCGATGACCTTGCCGGACTGGATATCGATCAGATGGTCGTGGTGCTCTTCGCTCGCCTCCTCGTAGCGCGAGCGACCATCACCGAAGTCGTGGCGCTCGAGGATGTTGGCTTCCTCAAACAGCCGCACGGTCCGGTAGACGGTGGCAATGCTGATCCGCGGGTCCATGTTGACGGCCCGGCGATAGACCTCTTCCACATCCGGATGATCGGTAGCCTCGGAAAGCACCCGTGCGATGATCCGGCGCTGGCCGGTCATCTTCATCCCCTTCTCCAGGCACAGGTGCTCAATTCGTGATAGTTGGGACATTTCACCTCCCGCCCGCTCAACAGGTGAAGCGATCGCGAGCCCTTATATCCGGTATGCCTTGGCGTTGCACATGATTGCGCGAAGCAGCTTCACGGGGAGGATCGACGGCGCCGGCTCAGCTGCCTTTGCCGCCGGCGTTGCGCCGCGTCGTGCCGAGGCCGATCTCCTTGGCGAGGTTGCTGCGGTGCTGCGCGTAGTTGGGCGCGACCATCGGATAGTCGGCAGGCAGGCCCCAGCGCTCCCGGTATTCTTCCGGTGTCATGTCGTAGGCCGTCTTCAAGTGGCGCTTCAGCATCTTCAGCTTCTTGCCGTCTTCCAGGCAGATGATGTAATCGGGAAATACCGACCGCTTCACCGAGACCGCCGGCTTCGGTCGCTCGCTCACCGTCGGCGAGGAACCCACCGACATCAGCGTGCGGTATACACTCTGGATAAGTCCGGGCAACTCGGTCGCTGCGACGGGATTATTACCGACATGCGCGGCAACGATTTCCGTTGTCAGCTCCAGCATCTCAGTAAAGCCTTCCTTCTCTCGCATTCGCTCTTCTTCCTGCATGTTCCAGAGGTCGCCCCCCTATATAGGAAATACTCTCCGCGGTAGCAAGGCGCAACCATGACCAATAGCTATGCACCGAGCGCACAAGAAACAGACGATTACTATCTGGATATCACGACAGAGGTGTGCCCGCTTACCTTCGTCCGCACCAAGCTACTGATCGAGCGCATGGCGCCGGGAGAGACTGCGCTGGTGCTGTTGCGAGGGTCCGAACCGCTGGCAAATGTGCCGCGCGCGATTGCTGGACAGGGCCATGAATTACTTGAGTTACAGTCCCTCGACACCGCCGGCGACGGCGTTCACCGGCTACGGTTCCGCAAGGCAGACCCTACAAATCCAGCCGCATGACGATGGCATCGACTCTGCCGCCCACCGCCCGCTGATAGTACTGGCGACGGCGACCCACCGCCCGGAAGCCGCAGCGCCAATAGAGCGCCTGCGCGGGAGGCGCGTCCTCCGCCACCTCGAGGAAAATGCGGCGGATTCCCAACTGGCGATTCGCCGCCATCGCCCGGACCAGCAAGGTGCTGGCGATCCCCCGGCGCCGCCAGGCGGGGTGGACGGCGCAGGTCAGCACCTCAGCCTCGTCCGCGGCGAAGCTGCACAGCAACAGGCCGGCGAGGCTGCCCTCCTGATACTCGACGAAGACGAGCGAGGTCGGCAGCGCAAGCAGGCAGGCGAAGGCCTCCCGATCCCACGCCTCATCAGCAAAGCAAAGCTGGTGAACGGCGGCGAAGGCAGCGGCAGCATCCGACCCGCCGGCGGCTTCCGTCAGGGGGTTCATCGCCGCGGAACTCATCGCGGCCGACCGGCCGCAGGAGCCGGCTGCGGTCCCGTCGCCGGCGGCCGCAGGTAGAGCGGCACCGGCGGCAGGAGGCCGACGGCGGGAACGGCGGCGGCGATGGCGGCGACACTGGCGGCCTCAGGGTAGCCGGGAGATGAAGCCGCGGCGGCCTCGATCCCCGCCGCGGTCAGCGCCGGCAGCGCCATCGCTGCGCCATCGCCGGCAACCGCCACCCGGCCCCGCCGGCAGCAGCGGTGCGTTCGCCAACAGGCGGGGAAGATCGTCCGCAGCGACGACCGTGGGATCGCCCGCCGCCGTTCCGTTGAGGAACACCTGGGCGTAAAGATCGGCACGCCTGCTGTCGAGCACGACCAGCAGCGGCCGGCCGGCCGTCTCCGCGGGCGGCACCGCCGCCGCCACCGCCGCCAGCGTGGTGACGCCGACACACGGCAGCCGCGCCGCCAGCGCCAGGCCGCGGGCGGCGGCGAGGCCGACGCGCAGGCCGGTGAAGGCGCCGGGCCCGACGGTCACCGCCAGCAGATCGAGGTCCGGGAACGTGCAGCCGGCATCCGCCATGGTCGCCAGCAGCAGCGGCAGCAGCGTTTCGGCATGGCCGCGGCTAAGCTCGACCAGCCGCTGGTGGACGGCGCCGTCGCTCCAGACCGCGGCGGAGCAAGCGCCGGCCGCGGTATCGATGGCGAGGATGCGCATCGGCCGCTATCGTTCCCCGCCGGGATGGCCACCGACGACGGCGGCCCCATCCAGCCAACAGCGCAGCGGGCGGCAGGCATGCTGATCGAGATCACCCCCCAGAGCCATGACGTCGATATCGACCTCGTCTACGCAACGCCCGACAACCTCACCGGTGCGCCGATCTATCGCCACGCCCGCTGCTGGCTGCACGCCGATGCCGCCGCGCTGCTCGCCCGGGCCGCCGATCTGGCGCGGCGGCTGGGACTGCGCCTCAAGATCCTCGACGCCTTTCGCCCGGCCGAGGCGCAGTGGGTGCTGTGGCGGCATCTGCCCGATCCCGACTATATCGCCGATCC
>JBDHSN010000283.1:0-3003 GCA_039808105.1 Rhodospirillales bacterium | reverse complement strand
ATGTAGCCCTGGGCGATGCCGTTGAGGGTCACCGCCATGCCCGGCGCCAGCGTGATCCGTTCCGGAGCGATCGCGATGCGCCGGAAATCGACGCGCCGGCAGGCCTGCAGCAACGCGGCTGCCGGCGGTCCGCGGCTGGCATCCGGCTGAGCGGCGAAATGCCCGGCGTACAGTTCCCACAGCGGCTGCACGGTGACATCGAAAGCGCCGCCGGACAGTGCGCCGAGGCGGACGCTCTCCCGCAACAGCCGCAGCATGTCGAGGGACGGCTGGTCGAGAGCACCCTCGCGGTTGAGCCGTGCCAGCGCCGAGTCCGGCCGGTACAGGCTGAACTCGCCCTCCAGCCGTTCCACCTCGTCGACGGCCGCGCCGACGGCAGCGGCCGTCGCCGTCTCGTCCCGGTGATAGAGGGTGAGATGCGCCGCGGCACCGAGGGCGGTGCCGCGCCACTCGAACAGGCGCGGCGCGGCGGCCCGGCCGCGCCGGGGAAGCAGGAGCGCACCGGCGCCAGCAATGATGGACAGCGCCCGGCGCCGGCTGAGCGGGGTTGCCGCCCGCATCATCCCCGCCCGCCCATCGCCACCGGCCTGCCCGCCGCCAGTTCGGCCCGCCGCTCCAGCCGCTTGCGGCGGGCGACAAGCGGGGGACAGGTAGTGTCGTCGAAATAAAGGGTCTGGCACTTCAGACAGTAGATACATTCGTTGGGATTGATGGCGCCGGACGGATGGATGGCCTGGACCGGACAGCGATGCTCGCAGATGCTGCATTCGCGGCCGCATTGCGGGTGCCGCTTCAGCCACTCGAACGTACGGATGCGGGCAGGAATGGCCAGCGCGGCACCGAGGGGGCAGAGGTAGCGGCAAAAGAAGCGCTCGATGAACAGCCCCGCCGTCAGCAGGACGCCGGCGTAGACGACGAACGGCCAGGCGCGGACGAACTTCAGCGAGATGGCGGTCTTGAACGGCTCGGCCTCCGCGCCGATGAAGGCGAGATTCATCGAGGTCAGCGAAACGGCGAACAGCCCGACGAAAATCAGGTACTTCAGCGGCCACAACCGTTCGTGCAGGATGAAAGGCAGGCGCACCTGCCGCACCCGCAGCCGGCGCGCTCCCTCGTTCAGCAGTTCCTGCAGGGCGCCGAACGGACACAGCCAGCCGCAGAAGACGCCGCGGCCCCAGAACAGCAGGGCAAGCGCGACATAGCTCCATAACAGGAAGATCAGCGGATCCAGCAGGAAGAATTCCCAGCGGAAGTCGCTCATCAGTGCATGGGCAAAGGTCAGGACGTTGACCACCGACAGCTGGGCTCCGGCGATCCAGCCGACCCAGACCAGGGTGACAGCGAGGAAGGCGAGGCGGACCCGGCGGTGCAGCCGGGGCCGGGCGGCCAGCGAATCCTGCATGACGAGGATCACCGTCAACACCGTGAGCAGCAGCCCCATCGCCGCGATGCTCGGCCACCGCTGCTGCCAGATTTCCTGCCACAGAGGGACTTTCGCCGGACCCGCATCGTCCGCCTCGCCCGCAGCGGCGGCGGCGGCGAGGCGATAGCGGGCCGGCAAGAGGTAATCGAGGGAGAGGACGCGCTGTTGCTGCCCCTCGCCGACCAGCAGGTCGAGACGCCAGGGCGCCAGCGGATCGAACCCCGCATTGCCGGGTATGATGAAGACGCCGATCTCGCGGAACTCGGGCGCACCCTCCGCCACCAGGCGCTCGACATTCTGATAGGCGGCGGTCGTCAGCGGGATCGTCCGGCTGCCCTGGACGAGTTGGACGCGCTCGAACCGGCCGGAGCGGACGTAACCCGTTCCCTTGAACGAGTAGAGGCCATCGGCGGCGATGAAAATGGCTTCGTCGTCGGCCCCCAGCCGCCCGGCCAGCCGGCCGAAATCGCGCTTTCCCAGCAGGTTCTGGCCGATGCGCGGCGGTGTCAGCAGTCCGGTGAAAAGATCGACGAACAGCCCGTCATCGCTCTGCGGCCCGGCAGCTGCGTCGCTGCCGGCGGCCGAACCGGCCATCTCGGCGCGGCTGATCCGGCGTTCGCTGACCGAGCCGTCCGCCAGCAGCTCCGGCCAGGAGGCGGGAGCATAGCTCTCGCGGTCCAGTCTTGCCGTCGCAGCAGGGGCGCCGAGCAGGCCGCGCGAGCGGGCGACCGCCCGACCGGCACGGACCAGGGCGTCGGCGATCACCCCGCTCGAAACCGTCGCACCGGCGATGGCGTCCGGCAAGGCCGCGCTGCGTCCGCTATCGCGTCCGCTCACCCGCGCCCGCAGGTCCAACCCGACAAACCCGGCGACATAGCGGACGAGCGCCTGTGGCGAGACGCCGATCACCAGGATCGGCTCGCTATGCCGCCGCAGCAGCGCGCCGGTGATGCGGGCATCGAGATCGACGCCGGCAAGCACATCGAGCGGCTTGCCCGAATAGCCCGCCGAGCCGATCACCGCCAGGGTGGAGAACACGTAGCCGGCGAGGGCGCCGTCCCTGAAGACCGGTGCGGCCGGCGGCGATCCGGCGAAGGCACCGGCGCGATCGGCGCCGGGAAACACCTGCGCCAGTTCGTCGGCAGCGATATCCGCCCCATCGGCTGCCGCCGGCGACGATAACGCGCAGCACAGAACAACCGCAGCGAGCATCCCGGCGAGGCGGCAGAGACATTTCAGGGGCAGTGCGTTCAGCACGTGGCGGCGATCCACTCTTCTCAGCAACCTGCTCGCCTGTGCAGGAGGCTGCTTATGCCGGCATTCTGCCATTTCCGCAGCAACCGCGTCCTTGACGCCGGTTAAGTCACAACGACTGACATTATAAGAATGCGTCTTAATCGCAATATAGAATCCTGTTGTTCGAGTGATAATCAATTGACCAAAGTTAAGGCGAACCCGGTCACGATCACGTTAGCCTGAGCTTCGCCCTTTTGGGAGGAGCAGAACGATGAGCCGTGCGTTTCTGTCCTTGGTGTTGTCAACCACGCTGGCAGCAGCGGCGGTTACGGCGACGGCCCAGG
>JBDHSN010000282.1:0-3020 GCA_039808105.1 Rhodospirillales bacterium | reverse complement strand
GGCCCCGCCGCTGGTGCCGGCACGCCAGCGGGTGCCGCCGCGGCGTCCGCCGCGGGCGCGTCGCGCCGGGCAGCGGCGAGGGCCAGGGCCTCCGGCGAGGGCTGGACGGCCGCCGGATCGATCCCCGCCCGTTCCGCCGCCTGGGCAAGGTAGGTGCGCACCGTCGGCAGCCATGGCGCGTCAGGGGCCGAGATCGCCAGCAGATCCACCCACCCCTGCATCGCCGCCGCCAGATCGCCCTGCTGCGCCTTGTCGAGCGCCAGCAGGAAGCGCGCCTTGGGACTGGCCGGATCCAGCGCCAGCAGCGTGGTCAACGCCTCGCGGGAGGTGGCGTCGACCTCGCCGCCGGCGGCGGCGAGCGCGGCCTCGGCGTAGGCGCCGACGACGTCGGCATCGTCCGGCGCCAGCGCCCGGGCCCGCGCCAGCGCCCGCACCGCATCCGGAAAGCGCTGCAGCGACAGGTAGGAGCGGCCCAGCAGGAACCAGCCGCCCAGCTCGTTCGGCCGGCTTTCCAGCCGCTTCTCCAGCTGCTGCGTCGCCTGCTCCAGCGAGGCCGCCTGCTCGGCGGTGGTGCCGCCCGCCAGCATCTCGCGCATCCGCCGCTCGGCGATCGGCTGGTCGGGGATGCCCGGCGCGCCCAGTTCGAAGTAGAGCAACGCCGCCGCGGCGGGCAGCAGCGCCGCCAGCGTCAGGGCGAGCGGCCAACGGCGACGCCCCGGCGCTGCGTCTGCGGCCGGCCGGCCGGCCGCATCGGCCGCCGCCAGCAGCCGCCGCTTCACCTCGGTGCGCGCCGCTTCTGCTTCGGCCGGCGCCAGCAGACCGCGCGCGGCATCGCGCTCGACCTCGGCGAGCTGATCCTTGTAGAGCCGGACATCGAACGCCGCCCGGCCTGGCATCTCGCCGCGCGGCGATCGCAGCAGCGGACGCAGCAGCAGCACCACCGTCCCCAGGCAGAGGATCACGACGGCGGCAACGAAGACCGTGTTCACCCGCGTCCGTCCTCCAGCATCCGGGAGAGACGCTGCTCTTCCGCCTCGCTCAACGGCGTTGCCGCCCCCTCTCCCCCCGGACGGGCGCGGCGGCGGAAATAGAGAACGAGCGCCAGCAGCCCCACAACGCCGATCGCCGCCGGGCCGAACCACAGCGCCCAGGTCTCCGGCTTGACCGGTGGTCGCATCAGCACGAAGTCGCCGTAGCGGGAGACGACGTAGTCGAGCACCTGGCGGTCGCTGTCGCCCGCGGTCAGCCGCTGGCGCACCATCACCCGCAGGTCGCGGGCGAGGTCGGCATCGCTGTCGTCGATCGACTGGTTCTGGCAGACGAGGCAGCGCAGTTCGCGGCCGATCTCGCGGGCGCGCGCTTCCAGCGCCGGGTCGGCGAGAACCTCGCTCGGCTGTACCGCCCACGCCGGCCCCATCGCCAGAACGGCGCCGGCGAGCACCAGAACCGCCAGCAGGCCCCTCATTGCCCGCCCTGCAGGCGGCGGACGATCGGTGCCAGCGTCTGCTCCCAGGCCTCGGCGGTGACCGGACCGACGTGCTTGTAGCGGATGATCCCGTTGGCATCGACCACGAAGGTCTCGGGCGCGCCGGTGACGCCGAAGGCGATCGCCGCGTGGCTCTCCGGATCATCGCCGACGAGGGTATAGGGATCGCCGTGCTCGGCCAGCCAGCGCGGCCCCGCCTGCCGGTCCTTCTCGCGCCAGTCGATGCCAAACACCGGCACGATGCCCTCGCCTTTCAGCGTCATCAGGAACGGATGTTCGATGCGGCAGGCGACGCACCACGAGCCGAAGACGTTGACCAGCGAGACCTGGCCCTTGAGATCGGCGGAAGAAAAGCCGCGGTCGCGCCCTGCCAGCGGCGCCAGGGTGAAATCCGCCACCTGCTTGTCAATCAGCGGCGACGGCACCGCGCGCGGATCCTCGCCAAGGCCGATCCAGAAATATCCGGCGAGCGCGATGAACACGACCAGCGGCAGCAGGTAGGGCAGGCGGCGCAGCAGCCCGCCGCGGACAGCGACATCGGTCATTCGGCGGCGGCTCCGCCTGCCAGCGCCGGGGCGCGGGACCGCGGCGCCGGGGCGCCGACGCGGTGGCGGCGGTCGCTGAGGCTGACGAGCCCGCCCAGCACCATCAGACCGACGCCGCTCCAGATCCACGGCACCAGCGGCTCGAAGTAGAGGCGGGTGACATAGCGGCCGTCGGGCTGCGGCTCGCCGATCACGGCGTAGAGATCGCCCCACACCGTCGAGCGGATCGCCGCCTCGGTCGTATCCTGGTTCTCGACCGGGTAGAACCGCTTCTCCGCGACAAGGGTGGCGAACGGCGGCTGGCCGGGACGTGCGACACTGAACCGGCCGCGCAACGCGTCGTAATTGGGCCCGGGCACCTGCTCGACGCCGGAGAGCGCCACCGCATAGCCGGCGATGGTCACCGCTTCACCCGGCTGCATCACCTGGATGCGCTCCTGCTTCCAGACCGACGAGCCGGTCATCCCGGCGATCGCGACGGCAAGACCGGCGTGCGCCAGCGTCATACCCCAGGCGGCGCGCGGCAGTCCCGCCGCCCGGCGCAGGACGCCCCTCGCCGCCGCGTCGCCGGCGCGACCGGTCGAGGGCGTGATCCGGCGGACGAGCTCGGCCAGCGTGCCGACGAACAGCCAGGCGGCGAGCCCCAGGCCGAGGAGGCCGGTGATGCTGCCGCCGCCGTAGGCCAGCCAGCCCACCGCCACGGCCGCCACCGCCGCCATGCCGGCGACCCAAAGCCGGCCGAGAGCCGCGCCGAGATCGCCGCGCTTCCACGGCAGCAGCGGGCCAACCGCCATCGCCACCACCAGCGGCGCCATGATCGGCAGAAACACCGCGTTGAAGAACGGCGGGCCGACCGAGACTTTGGCGCCAGTCGTCGCTTCCAGCAGCAGCGGATAGAGGGTCCCGAGCAGTACCGCCGCCGCCGCCGTCGACAGCAGCAGGTTGTTGAGCAGCAGGGCGCCCTCGCGCGACACCGGCCGGAACAGGCC
>JBDHSN010000281.1:0-3034 GCA_039808105.1 Rhodospirillales bacterium | reverse complement strand
AGCCCCGCCCTGGCCGTCTGCAGCAACTGGCCCCAGCCGCCTGTCATCTCCGGCGCGCGCTCGCGGGCGATGGCGCGCATGACGGTGGCAGCCGTGTCGAGCAGGCCGGAAAGCTCGGCATAGGCGTCGGCGTCGCCGGGCGCGGTCTCGGCCAGTTGCGCCATCACGCCTGCGCGGTCGGCGGTGAGCTCGATGGAACCGCCCTCGGGCAGCACGCTCAGCGTCCCGCCGGGACGCTCCAGTATCTCAAGGCCGTGGCGGTGGAGTTCCAGATCGGCGATGACCTCGGGCGCCAGCAGCCCCACGAGATAGGAGCAGGAGGAGTTGCGGAAGCCGGGGTGGAACTCCTCGGTGACGCAGGCTCCGCCGACGATGCCGCGGCGCTCGACCACTGCGACCTTCATTCCCGCCTTGGCGAGATAGCCGGCGCAGGTCAGGCCGTTGTGGCCGCCGCCGATGATGACGGCGTCATAGGTGTGGGTCCGGGGGGACGGGCTGTTCATGGCTGGTTCTACCTGCTGCGGTCAGGATGGAAGAATGAAGCTTGGCGGGACGTTGCGGTAAGGCAGGAGCGCGAGGTCGGCGGGAGCCGGCCCCGGCGTGTCGACGTCGATGATGGCTCCGCACAGATGCTCGAAACCGGCACGGAAATGGTTCTTGGCCTTGGTGCAGAACAGCGCGGTGGCGGCAAGGTCGATGCCGTGCAGCGCACACCACGCCGGATCGTTCACGCTCTGCGCGGTCTCGGCGATCACCACCTTGATATGCCCGTGCTGCAGCACGGCGGTGCGGCCGACCGCTTCCGGCCTGCCGCGTTCCATCGGGCCGCTGTTGACGAAACGGCCGTCCGTCAGCCGCACGATCTCGCCGGAGAAGGGAACGGGCGCGCCGAAATCCGGGCTCAGCCGGCCGCCCAGGCTGGCCTCGATCGTGGCGCCCACGCCGGCCGCATGGGCTTCCGCCACCAGGCGGGGATCACAGAAGCTGGCGAAGAGGGCCGGCCAGGGCGGCCGCGCCTCGACAAGCGCCCGGAAAAGACCGGGCGTGTCGCCCGCCCCGCCCGAGAGCGGGTTGTCGGCATTTTCCAGAACGGCTACCGGCCAGTTCGCCCCTTTTTCCAGTAACAGCCGCGCCTGCTCCAGCCCCTGCCGCGCATCGGGAAGGGCCGGCAGGAAATCGGCATGCCGCCGCTTCATCGCCGCAGCGAGTTCGCGCGCCGCCGCCAGCGCCGCCTGCCCGTCTTCCTCCTGAAAGCAGACGCTGACCGAAGCGCGCGTCCAGGGCGTATCCGCATAGGCGAAGCCGCCGAACATGGTGACGTCGCGCAGGCCCCGCGCCGCTTCCGTTTCGGCGGCCAGGCGCACGAGGCCGCCCATCGGCTCGCCGGCCGTGCGCATCCGGTGGCTCGGCGGCAGCATCGGCACGGGCTGGATCAGCGAGCGCAGCCGCTCCCGCCCGCGCGTCATGCGGTCGAGCAGGGCCAGCGCCTTAAGCGCGGTCTGCGCCATGTCGACATGCGGATAGGTCTTGTAGCCGACGACGATGTCGGCATGGTCGGCGATGCGCGGATCGAGGCAGGCATGCATGTCGAAGGTCACCGCGATCGGCACGTCGGGGCCGACCGCCGCGCGCGCGGACCGCAAGAGCGTGTGGTCGGGGCCGGGATCGCCGGTGCCGGCGACCGCGCCGTGCAGCGAGATGTAGACGGCGTCCCACTCTTCGGCCGCAAGGCCGGCGACGATCTCCCCGATGATCGCGTCGAGATCGGCCTGCTCCACCAGCCCACCCGGCGGCGCCGAGGTGCAGCGCAGGAAGGTGCCATGCCAGCCCGGATCGGCGTCGAGAAAGGCGACGGCGCCGCCCATCTCCGTGGCCGTGCCGCGATAGGTCGCAGGCGCCTGCGCGCCTTGCTCCCACTCCCTGCGGCGGAAGTGCTCCAGCCTGGTGACGACGGGAGAAAAGGCGTTGGCCTCGTGCCAGAGCCGCGCAATGGCCAGACGTCGCGCCGCGCTCACGCGCCCCTCCCTGTTTGGCCGGTACACCACGACAAGCCGGGTCGGTTCATAGTTTATGTTGTCCGCACAACGAATTTGTGTTCACTATACGGATGATCCTAGAAGCCAAACCGAGCCGCTGTCAATCGGCGGTGCGGCGGCGCGCCGCCATCCCCAGCGAGATCGACCGATGAGCCACATATTCCACCGTTCCGCGCGTTCAGTTCCGCCCCTGGCCGTCTCCGGCGAGGGCAGCTACATCCTCGACAGCGACGGCAAGCGGTATCTGGACGCCTGCGGAGGCGCGGCCGTCTCCTGCCTCGGCCACGGGCAGCCCGAGATCGCCGAGGCGATCGCTGCGCAGGCGCGCCGGCTCGCCTACGCCCATACCGGCTTCTTCACCAGCGAGCCCGCCGAGGAACTGGCCGACCTGCTGATCGCGGACGCGCCCGCAGGGCTGGAAAAGGTCTTCTTCGTCTCCAGCGGATCGGAAGCGGTGGAGACCGCGCTCAAGATGGCGCACCAGTATCACCGCGAGCGCGGCGAGACTGGCCGCCGGCATGTCATCAGCCGCTGGCAGAGCTATCACGGCAACACGTTGGGCGCCCTGTCGGCCGGCGGCAACCGCTGGCGGCGGGCCGCCTATCAGGACCTGCTGATCGACATGCACCATATCCAGCCCTGCTACGCCTATCGCGGGCGCGCGCCGGGCGAGAGCGACGAGGACTATGGACGGCGGATCGCCGACGAGCTGGAGGAAAAGATCCTGGAGCTCGGAGCCGGGACGGTCTCCGCCTTCATCGCCGAGACGGTGGTGGGCGCCACGCTCGGCGCCGTGCCGCCCGTTCCCGGCTACTACGCGCGCATCCGCGAGATCTGCGACCGCCACGGCGTGCTCCTGATCCTCGACGAGGTGATGTGCGGCATGGGCCGCACCGGCCACCTGCATGCCTGCCTCGCCGAAGGCATTTCGCCCGACCTGATGACGGTCGCCAAGGGGCTGGGCGCCGGCTACCTGCCGCTCGGCGCCGTGCTTGCTT
>JBDHSN010000280.1:0-3035 GCA_039808105.1 Rhodospirillales bacterium | reverse complement strand
GAAGAGACGCTGGCCATGCGCGGCGCCGGCTTCGACTACCTGTTCAACAGCTCGAAGTGGTGGGACTTCCGCGCCTATTGGCTGATCGACCAGTATGAGCAGTTCCGCTCCATCGCCCCTTCGATCTCGTTCCCGGAAAGCCACGACACCAATCGGCTGATCGTCGACCTGGAGGCCGAAGGAGTCCGCGGCACGGCGGCCGCCGAGCAGCGCTACC
The DNA here is from genome assembly GCA_039808105.1 of Rhodospirillales bacterium. Classification (GTDB taxonomy): domain Bacteria; phylum Pseudomonadota; class Alphaproteobacteria; order Rhodospirillales; family Defluviicoccaceae; genus Defluviicoccus. Next base: position 2,818 of record JBDHSN010000280.1, on the reverse strand, counting down.
GCGACGCCTACCTGATCGCCGCCGTCTTCTCCACCGGCGTGATGATCCCGATCGGCTACGAGTTTGGCTTCCGCAAGCGCCTGCACGTGGTCGAGACGCGGCCCAGCGACTGGGAGAAGCCGGCGTTCGACATCAGCGCCTGGATCGCCGAGGTCAACCGGATGAAGGACTCGCTGCCGGTCCTCAACGAGGAAGGACCGCAGCGCGCCCTGCTGCTCGCCGACCAGAAGGTCGCCGTGCTGCTGCGCCGGGCGATGCGCGGCGGCGCCTGGGTGGTGACGCTGGTCAACCTGGAGCGCCGCACCCCGGTCACCGCCCGCATCCAGTGGCTCGACGGCGACGTCCTCGAGGGCCATGAGGTGACCCCGGGATGGGCCGCGGATGCCACCGTGCGGCCGTTCCGCGCCGACCACGAGGTCACCCTCGCTCCCGGCGAGGTGCGCATCTACATCGATCCGGAAACAGCCCGCGCAAGGGCGGCCGAAACCAAGAGCGACTGAGGAGAACGCGATGACCACGGTGATCAGCAAGGCGCCGGCCGGCAGCAACGCTGCGCCGGCGGAACTGGCGGGCGATCTGGTCAGCCGGTCGATCGTCATCCAGAACGTGCAGCCGCAGATCGATGATGGCCGCTGGGCGGTCAAGCGCGAGGTCGGCGACGATCTGGAGATCACCGCCGAGATCTTCCGCGACGGCCACGTCGTGCTGTCGGCGGTGATCCTGTGGCGGCGCGCCGACGAAACCGCCTGGCGCGAGACCCGGATGACCTCGCTGAACCCCGGCCTCGACCTGTGGGGGGGCAGCATCAGGCTCACCGCCAACACCACCTACGTCTACACCGTCGAGGCGTGGACGGATCATTACGAGACCTGGTCGGGCGAACTGGAGAAGAAGGTCGCTGACGGCCAGATCGTCACCCTTGAGCTGATCGAGGGCCGGGCACTGATCGAGGATGCGGCGACACGGGCGAAAGGCGACGACGCCGACCTGCTGACGGCGCTGCTCGCCTCGTTCGACCGCGCCGACGACCTGCGCCGCCAGCGGCTGCTGCAGGCGGAGGACGTCCGGACGGCGATGGCGCGCTGGCCCGACCGCACCCAGGCGGTACGCTACGACCGCGAGCTGGAGGTGTTCGTCGACCGCATCGAGGCGCGCTACGCCGCCTGGTACGAGATGTTCCACCGCTCGCAGGGCACGGTCCCCGGCCAGGGCGCCACCTTCGCCGAGTGCGAGGAGCGGCTGCCGGCGATCCGGGCGATGGGCTTCGATGTGATCTACCTGGTGCCGATCCACCCGATCGGCCGGTTGCACCGCAAGGGCCCCAACAATTCGCTTACCGCCGGACCGAACGATCCCGGCAGCCCTTACGCCATCGGCTCCGCCGATGGCGGCCACAAGGCGATCAACCCGGAGCTGGGGACGCTCGCCGACTTCCGCCGCTTCGTCCGCGCCTGCCACGCCCACGGCATGGAGGTGGCGATCGACTTCGCCATCCAGTGCGCGCCGGACCATCCGTGGATCAAGGAGCATCCGGAGTGGTTCATCTTCCGGCCGGACGGCACCATCAAGTACGCCGAGAACCCGCCGAAGAAGTACCAGGACATCGTCAACGTCAACTTCTACGGGCCGCACCAGCAGGAGCTGTGGCAGGAGCTGCTCTCCACCTTCCTGTTCTGGATCGAGCAGGGGGTGAAGATCTTCCGGGTGGACAACCCGCACACCAAGCCGATCCCGTTCTGGGAGTGGCTGATCCGCGAGATCCGCAAGGTCGACCCCGAGGTCATCTTCCTCGCCGAGGCGTTCACCCGCCCGCGGGTGATGCAGATGCTGGGCAAGGTCGGCTACACCCAGTCCTACACCTACTTCACCTGGCGCAACTTCAAGGGTGAGATCATCGACTACCTCACCGAGCTGACCACCTCGCCGGTGAAGGACTACATGCGCCCCAACTTCTTCCCGTCCACGCCCGACATCAACCCGCCGTTCCTGCAGACGGGCGGCCGGCCGGCGCACATGATCCGCCTCGCGCTGGCGGCAACGCTGTCGTCGGTCTACGGCATGTACAACGGCTATGAGCTGTGCGAGGCGACCCCGGTCCCCGGCAAGGAGGAATTCCTCAACTCCGAGAAGTACGACTACAAGGTCTGGGACTGGGACCGGCCGGGCAACATCAAGGATTTCGTCACTCGCATCAATGCCATCCGCCACGCCAATCCGGCGCTGCACGAGCTCGACAACCTGCGCTTCTATCCGGCCGACGACGACAACATCCTGTTCTACGGCAAGATGACCAGGGACCGCAGCAACATGGTGTTCGTCGTCGTCAACCTCGATCCGTTCGACCCGCACGTGGCCGAGCTGGAATTCCCGCTGGAAGCGATGGGGCTGAAGCAGGGGGATACCTTCCAGGTCGAGGAACTGCTGACCGGCCGCAAGCACCTGTGGCACTCGGCCCACCAGGGGGTGAAGCTGGAGCCCGCGGTCAACCCTGTGGAAATCTACCGCATCGGGACCTGGGAAAAGGTGGACTACCGCAGCCCCTGCTTCTGAGCCGGCACGGACGGCGGGTCTGGTGTCAGCCGGCCGCCGTCCCGCCGCCCTCCGGCATCGGCAGCAGCAGCAGTCTGCGCCCCCTCACGACCAGGGCAAGTTCGCCGGAACGGACCTTCAGCGCCGCCTCGCCGAAGACCTGCCGGCGCCAGCCGTGGAGAGCGGGAACGTCGGCGTTCTCGCCGTCGGCAGCGATCAGTTCCACCTCATCGGACGAGGCGAGCAGCCGCTGCGCCACGTCCGCCTCCTCGCTCTTCAGCTTCAGCAC
>JBDHSN010000279.1:0-3096 GCA_039808105.1 Rhodospirillales bacterium | reverse complement strand
CCCGGCTCCTGGCCGCCGAAGTCGTTGGAGGGCACGCCGAGCACGACGAAGCCGCGGTCGCGGTAGTCCCGCCACAGCTTCTCCAGCCCCTCGTACTGCGGCGTGAAGCCGCACTGCGAGGCGGTGTTGACCACCAGCAGCGCCTTGCCGCGGAATTCGGCGAGCGGCAGCGGCGTCCCGTCGATGCTGGTGAAGGCAAAGTCATAGGCGGTCTGCGCCGCGGCCGCCGCCGGCGGAGACAGCCCGAGAGTGACGGCAAGCGCGGCAAGCAGGCTTCGGGTCACGGATCGCCCCTCCTCAGCACTGGCGGTCCAATGGCATCGTCCTGAAGGCCCCGGCGCGCGGCGGCAGGCCCTCGCGCGAGCATTCGTTTTTCCTGCAAGGAAGCCGCCGCCGAGAATCGCCCAGGTGAATTTGATTCAAGCTTCGGCATCAAAGATGGCATCCGCCAACGGAATGTTCGAGGTCGAGATCAGACCAATATGATAGACTAGTATGAAGTTCTGGTATGATAGGCGATAGGAATGATCACGGTCGGAGCGTTCGAGGCCAAGACGCATCTTTCCGCCCTGCTTGAGCGTGTCGAGCGCGGCGAGGAGGTCCTGATCACCCGCCACGGCAGGGCCGTCGCCCGCCTTGTCCCGGCGATGGCCGCCGACCGGGCGGAAGTTCGGGCGGTCATTGGCAAGCTGAAGGAGCTGCGTGGAAAGGCGACGCTGGGCGGCCTCTCCTGGCGAGAGCTGCGCGACGAGGGCAAGCGGTGAGCTTCGTCCTCGATTGCTCGGTAGCCGTCACCTGGTGCTTTGCCGACGAGGCAAGTCCGCTTAGCGACGCCCTGCTGAGCCGCCTTGAGGAACGCGGGGCGCTGGTGCCCCAGCTCTGGCACCTCGAGATCGGCAACGTGCTGTTGCAAGCCGAACGCCGCGGCCGTCTGACCTCAGCCGATGTGACGGCGCGCATCCATCTGCTGGGCAAGCTGCCGATTGCCACCGATAGCGAAACCACCATTCGTGCTCTGCAGGATGTCCTGTCCCTTGCCCGCCAGCACGGTCTGACGACGTACGACGCTGCATACCTGGAGCTGGCGGCCCGTCGCGGTTTGCCGCTGGCAACCCGCGATCACGCGCTGCGGCGAGCCGCAGAACACAGCGGCCTCGACGTTCTGCCCACGTGACCGCGGCTGCGGATCGAAGGTGGCTCAGCCCTGGCCCGCCGGCTGCGGCGCCTCGGGCGGCGGCGTGCGCGGTTCGAGCGGCTCGTCGCGGCGGGCGGCGCGGCGGGACTTGACCATGCCGAAGACCAACGCGCCGAGCATCGCCCCGGCCAGCAGGTGGCGAGCGACGTTGAGCGTCTGGCGGATGATCATCGCCGCCGCCCGCAGGCGCGGGCACGGCAGCACCGGGCGCTGCAGCAGCACAGGGCAGCCATGGCTCCCCCCAGAACGACGCCGCTGAGCAGCGCGGCCGATGCTGCGAGACTTGACAGGGCCATCCTCTGGTCTCCTCCGGGCGCCGCCGATGCCGAACCAGAGTGCGCGGCGGCCTCCTCTTGCAGGTAACCCGGCGCGCCCGGGTTTCAAGCGGCGGCGAACGTGTTATCCAGTTGGTTTCCCGGGTCTGCCGTTCAACTGTGACAACAGCAATGACTACCCCGACTGCCTCCGATCCCGCCCGCGCGGCAGGCCAGCCACGGTCATCGCCGCTGTGCCGGCTGTGGCCACTGATGCTGGTGATGTTCCTCGCCGTCGCGGCAGCGGCGCCGGCGGCGGCGCAGGACCCGGCGGCAGGCCGGTCGTTCGCCCTCGTCGCCGGCGAGTGGCAGCGGACGTTCGAGGCCGTCGAGCGCGCCGTCAACGACCAGCAGCAGGTGGATGAAAGCCGGCGCCGGCGGTGGGACGCCCTGCTCACCGCCGCGATCGACGACGCCCGCGCTTTCGAGGCCGACGCCCGTCGCGAGATCGAGGCGCAGACGCGGCTGCTGGACGCCCTCGGCCCGCCGCCGGCCGAGGGCCAGCCGCCGGAGGCCCGCGATGTCGCCCGCGAGCGCAAGGAAATCTCCGATGCGATCGCCCTCTACCGCGCCCGGCTGGCGCAGACGGAGCTGGCGGTGACCCGCGCCGCCGCGCTGCAGGAGCAACTGGCGACGACGGTGCGCCAGCGCTTCGTCCAGCGGCTGCTGCAGCGCGACCCCTCGCCACTGGCGCCGGGGGTGATGCAGGAGGGCCTCACGGCGGCGCTCGACCGCTTGCAGCAGACACTGGCGACCCCCGCCGGCTCGTGGGCGGCGCTGACCGACGAACAGCGTACGCGGCTGCGCTGGCTGCTGCCGGCAACGCTGTTGCTGGCTGGTGCTGCGGCGTTCGTGCTGCGCCGGCCGCTCAGCGCGCGGGCAACGCGGCGGCTCGCCGGAGGCGGCTCGCCGCCGTCCGTCGGCCGGCGACTGACGGCGCTGGCGCTGCGCACCACCGCCGATGGCGTCCTGCCGGCGGCTGCCCTCGCAGCGCCGGTGCTGGTGCTGTGGGGTGCGACCGATCTGCCCGCCACAGACCCCGGCTTGCAGGTGATCATCGCCCTGGTCGGAGCGCTGGCGACGCTCGTCGCCGGCGGGGCCCTGGTTCGCGCCGCGCTCGCACCGCCCGAAGCCGACGCCGGCCTGTCGCCGCTGGCCCCGCCGGCGGCGCGTGTTCTTTGCGGCTGTATCGCCTTGCTGGGCCTCGTCTTCGTCGTCGAGTTGGCGCTGCGGCGGGCGGCGGCAGCGCTGCCAGCGGCACCACCGGCGCTGGAGGCGGTGGATGGTCTCGTTTATTGCGGTTTTGCCGCCATCGGTCTGGCGCTGACCGCCCGCGGCCGGGTCTGGCGCCGGCAGCAGCGGCCCGTCCGGGCCGTCGTCGCGATCGACGACGAGGCGAGCCGCTGGCAGGAGGCGGGGGCGTCGAGCGAGCCCGGCGCTGCCCCGGACGACGCCGCGCCAATTGCGGCGACGGAAAAGTCCGCCCACCGCCCCCTCGATCCGGCCAAGACCGCCGCCCGCATTGCCGCGCTGCTGGCCGGCGGCGCCACCCTCGCCGCCGCCATCGGCCAGACGCGGCTGGCGATG
>JBDHSN010000278.1:0-3108 GCA_039808105.1 Rhodospirillales bacterium | reverse complement strand
AAGCAGACGATCGGCCGCTTCGGCGACAAGACCGTCTGCTACGCCATCTTCATGCGGCGGCCGGTGATCTTCACGCCGCGGCTGATGCTGCGCTGGATCGAGGCGGTGGCGGCGGCGCGCGGCATCGCCGTCCGCATCGACCTGAATTACCGTGAGGGCGACTGGGTCGGCGCCGGCGAGCCGCTGCTCTACCTCACCGGCTCCTTCTACCACCTCGTCGACCTGGAGACGCTCTACCTGCAGAAGCTGGGCGCCTCGTGCGTTGCCGCCTACAACGCCTATACCATGTGCACCGACCTGCCGAAGGTCGCCTTCCTCGCCATGGACGCCCGCCACTGCGCCGGTACCGAGATGGCCGAGATGATGGCCTACGCCGCCGCAGTCGGCTCCGAGGCGGCGAAGCGGGAGTCGGGCGCGCGCGGCTTCATCGGCAACGCCAACGACGCCACCGCCCACTACTTCGGCCAGCCGAAAGGGCTCGGCACGATGCCGCACGCGCTGATCGGCTATGCCGGCTCGACGCTGCGCGCCGCCGAGATGTTCGCCGACACCTTCCCCGGCGACGACTTGACCGTGCTGGTGGACTACTTCGGCCGCGAAGTGACCGACACGCTGGAGGTCTGCCGCCGCTTCCCCGAACTCGCCGCGGCGGGGCGCCTCGCGGTCCGGCTCGACACCCACGGCGGCCGCTTCCTCGAAGGTCTCGATCCGCAGGCCTCCTACGCGGTGCTGGAGCGGCACGCACCGCTGGCGGTGCGCCGCTACCGCAACGACACCGAACTGCGCACCCTCACCGGCACCGGCGTCTCCGCCGCCGCCATCTTCCACATGCGCGAGCAGCTTGACGCCGCCGGCTTCCCACGGGTCCGCATCGTCGCCTCGTCCGGCTTCGACGTGCAGAAGTGCAAGGTGATGGCGGACATCGACGCGCCGATCGATGCCGTCGGCACCGGCTCCTACCTGCCCGACACCTGGAAGGAGACGTACGCCACCGCCGATATCGTCGAGTACGACGGCGTTCCCTCGGTGAAGATCGGCCGCGAATTCCTGCTGAAGCGGCGCGCTGCCGCGGCCGGCAGCAGCTCCGGCTGACTTCCGGAAGGCTTCAGGGTAGCGCCAGGGGAACGCGGATCAGGTCGCGGTCCATGGTCAGGCGGCAGTCCCGCAGGTTGAAACGGGTCAGGTAGAGGAACGCGCTCGTACCGACGCTGGCGAAGGTTGGTGACGGGCTCTGCGGGTCGATGATCGACGGGTAGGCGTACGCCACCGCGCTGCCGCACGGAAAATCATACATCATCGGCGCCGCCAGCAGCAGCTCGGACGGGCTCCAGTGCAGCAGGTCGCTCGACCGCGCGAGGCGCACGCCGGTGACCCGGCGGCCGCCAGCGCCGGGTCCGGTTGCCGAGAACACGGCGAGAAACGTCCCGTCGGCCTGCCGGACGACACCGGTGACCGGTGCCGGGAGGCCGGGGATCGGGGCGCACACGCCCGCCCCTTCCGCCCCATCGGCGGGAGCGAACGGATCGGCGAAGCGCGCGGTAAAGGCGGCGCCGTCCCATGCCCGCCAGCGGCCCGGATCGGCGATGTCGTCGGTGCGCAGCAGGCAGGGGCCGCGCTGCTGTGCGCCGCTCGCGGCAGCGAAGACGAAGGCATAGAGGTGGCCGTCGTACTCGACGATGTCGCTGGGGTTGAAATAGCCCACCGGATGGCGCTGCGGCCCGCCATAGGGTGACGGCGGCGCCGCGACCAGCCCGTTCCGTCCGGCGGCGCGGCGGAACGTCCGGCCGCCGTCGGTGGAAACCACCTGCATGATCGCGTTCCACCAGCAGTCCCTGTAGCGACGGGAGGGGCAGCCGGCCGGCCGGAGATGCCCGTGGTATTCGGCATGGGCGAGGCCATGCACCGTCACCCCGTCCGCGGTGTGGAAGGCGGTGAGCCACAACCGGTCGTCGAACGCCGCCGGATCGTCGTTGCCGGCCCCGGCGAAGACGACGTGGCAGTCGCGCGAGACGCGGTCGAGCGCCGGGCCGAGGGAAGCCCGGTTGGTGAAGTGGGTGGCGAACAGGTGGACGATGCCACCGCCATCGCGGAAGGCGCGCGCCGGTGCGTCGGGGGTGTCCTGGTCGTCGCAGCGCGCGGAGCGCCAGGAGAAAACCGTCTCGGCCAGATCCGGGCGCACCGCCGCGCCTGCAGCCGGCCTTGCCGTGAACAGCATCAGCGCGGCGACAACGACGACGGCCACCAGCACCGGCAACCCGGGATGCGGGCGGAAGGTGATGTCCATCGCGCCATTAGCGCGAGAACCGGTTGCCACCGGGTTAACGCTCCGGCGCCGGCGCTGAGGAGGGTCCGTTAACCTTTGCCGCGTAGACTCTGCCGCAACCGGGGGTGCCGGTGGACAACAGGCCGTAGGGCCAGCGCTTTACATCGTCCCGCACTGCGACAGGACCGCCTCATGCCAGAGATTCACATACCTTTCGGCCCCAAGCCGCACCTGCTGGCCAGCCTCGGCTGCAAGGCGCCGATGATGACCGGCGACTTCGGTCTGGAGGAGGGTTCCTTTCTGGAGCCGCCGGTGGCGGTGCTGTCGCGGGTGGAGAACCCGACGTTTCTGCAGGTCGGTGCCTTCACCTCGATCAGCGGCGGCCTGATCGGCGGGGTGCGCATCGGCCGCTACTGCGCGCTGGCGCCGGAAGTCCGTATCGGCGCCTACAACCATCCGACCGACTGGTTGACCTCGTCGCGCGTCGCCCACTATCCCGTCGTCCACGACTGGGACCAGTTCTGTGCGCCGGACCGGGTGGACTTCATCCGCCGCAACGTCCGCAGCTTTCCCAACAGCCGGCGGGTGACGACGCTCGGCCACGACGTCTGGGTCGGCCAGGGCTCCTTCATCCGCGCCGGCGTCACCCTCGGCACCGGCTGCATCGTCGGCGCCCGTTCCGTCGTGGTCAAGGATGTCCCGCCGTACGCGGTCGTCGCCGGAGTGCCGGCAACGGTCAAGCGGTTCCGCTTCGACGACCAGACGATCGCCCGGCTGCTCGCCCTGGAGTGGTGGCGGTTCTCGCTCTACGACTGCTTCGATATTCCGTTCGATCGCATCGATGC
>JBDHSN010000277.1:0-3125 GCA_039808105.1 Rhodospirillales bacterium | reverse complement strand
AAGCCGATTCCTGCCGGCACCTACCGCGGCCAGGACCGCGAGGTGATGACGGCGACGGTCAACAACCTGCTGATGACGCGGGCGGACGTTCCCGCCGACGTCGTCTATGCGATGACCAAGGCGCTGTTCGACAATCTCGCCAACCTCGCCGCGGTGCATCCGGCGGCGAAGGGCCTGTCGCTCGCCGGTGCGGTGCAGGGCTCGCCGGTGCCGCTTCACCCCGGCGCCGAGCGCTTCTATCGGCAGGCGCGGGTGTTGCGGTAGGCCGCGGCCGCCGCCGTCGTTGATGCAGCGGCGGCGGATGCAGCGGCGGCGGCCGGAGCGCGCTATTCCTCGCGGCGCAGGCTGTCGCGGTAGCGCTTCCAGGTCTCGACGTAGTGGTCGGCGCCGTGCTGCATGCGGGCGATTTCTTCCGGCCGCAGCTCGCGCACCACCTTGCCCGGCGCTCCCATCACCAGCGAATTGTCGGGGATGGTCTTGTTCTCGCCGAGCACCGTCTTGGCGCCGATCAGGCAGTTGCGGCCGATGGTGGTGCCGTTGAGGATGACGCTGCCGATGCCGATCAGACTGCCGTCGCCGATGGTGCAGCCGTGCAGCATCACCAGATGGCCGATGACGACATTGCGGCCGATGGTCAGCGGGTAGCCGAGGTCGGTGTGCAGCACGCAACAGTCCTGGACGTTGGAGTTCTCGCCGACGGTGATCAGCTCGATGTCGCCGCGCAGCACCGCCCCCCACCAGACGCTGGCGTTGTGCTCCAGCCGGACCTTGCCGATGAGCACCGCCGTCGGGGCGACCCACCAGTCGTCGCTGGCGGTCTCCAGTCCGATGCCGTCGAGCGCATAGCGCATGCCGCCTCTCCCTCGCGTGTCCCTGATGCTGTTCTTTCGTTCTGTTTACGCGAAGGGCTGACGCCGCGAAAGGGCGGAGGTCCGGAAAACCGTCAGATCCAGCGGCGCACGCCGGCGCGGTAGCGCCGATAGGATTCGCCGAACCGCTCCTCCAGCCAGCGCTCCTCGCGGCGGATGAAGCCGAAGGTGATCAGCGTGACGAACAGCGGCAGGACCAGCAGCGGCGTTGCCGTCCCCAGCCACACCGCCAGCCCGGCGAGGCACGCGGTCAGTCCCAGGTACATGGGGTTGCGGGTGAAGCGGTAGGGGCCGCCGGCGACCAGCGCCGTTGGCGTCTTCCACGGCTCCAGCGGCGTGCCGGCGCGCACGAACAACCCGGCAGCCCACGCCGCCAGGCCGACGCCGGCCAGCACCGGCAGCAGGCCGAGCGCCGTCGCCGGGGGCGCGAGCCACGTCCCGCCAGGCAGCCAGCGGTGCAGGGCGAGCATCAGGACGGCGGCGAGCGCCGCCCACAGCGGCGGGACCAGCGGCTTCGGCATGGGTAGAGCCCCTCCTTCAGGTCAGGTCTGATCCGGCCGCCGGGCCAGCCGGGTGCGGGCCCCCGGCCGCCGGCGCCGGGATGCGGGCGCAGGCGTAGAGGGCGACGGCGGCGGCGACCGACAGGTTGAGGCTTTCGACGGCGGGCGCGATCGGGATGCGCAGCAGTCCGTCGCAGGCCTCGCGCACCAGCCGGCGCAGACCGGCGCCCTCGGCACCGAGAACGAGGGCGAGGCGGCCGCCGAGCGCCGCCGTCGCGAGCGGCGCTGCCGCCTCGCCGGCGAGCCCCAGGCAGCGGATGCCGTCTTCCTGCAGCGCGCGCAGCGTCCGGGCGATGTTGGTGACCCGGATCAGCGGCACCGCCTCCAGCGCGCCCGAAGCCGCCTTGGCGAGGGCGCCGCTCTCCTCCGGGGCGTGGCGGTCCTGCACCAGCAGGGCGGCGGCGCCGAAGGCCTGCGCCGAACGCAGCACCGCACCGACGTTGCGCGGGTCGGTGACCTGGTCGAGGACGACCAGCAGCAGGTCGGGCACGGCGCGCGCCGCCGCCAGCAGCTCATCGAGGTCCCACGGCGGCAGCGGCCGGGCAAGGGCGGCGAACCCCTGGTGCACGGCATCGGCGGCGAGGGCTGCCGCGAGGGTCCGCCGGTCGAGGGGTTCCACCGCCGGGCGGGGCGCGCCGGCCGCTGCTGCCGCCGCCGTCAGCTCTGCCGCCGTCTCTGCGGCGGCGCACAGGCGCAGCAGCCGCCGCCGCGGATTGGCCACCGCTGCCAGCACCGCATGGCGGCCCCACAGCCAGAACCCGTCGGCGGGCGGGCGGGTCGGGCGCGACGGGGGGTGGGCGCGCCCGGGACCGCCGCCGTCGCGGTGGGTCCCACGCGGATCGCCCGTGGCGTTGCCGGGGGGGCCGGCGGACGGTGCTGCGGCTGGGTGCTTGCGTCGGCGCATGACGGTCTTTACGATCCGGTCCCTCGATACCCTCAACGCACGTCGTCGTAAGACCGGCGACGCGGGCGAGGGGACTTTTGTCCACATCCCTGGCGTTGACAAGGGTCGGCAAAAGCAATATGTGCAAGCGCTCGTTCGGCCGGTCTGCCGATGCCGATGGCGCGCCGGAGGGGTGCCCGAGTGGCTAAAGGGGACGGGCTGTAAACCCGTTGGCGCACGCCTACGTAGGTTCGAATCCTACCCCCTCCACCAGCTCGGCACGGCGTCCGCAAGGACCGGCGAGCGGGTGTGCGGGTGTAGCTTAGTGGTAAAGCAGGAGCCTTCCAAGCTTCAGACGAGGGTTCGATTCCCTTCACCCGCTCCAGAGGCCGGCATCTCCCGGCGGTTGCGTGGATCGAAGGTGGCGCCGCCGTTCGGAATACTGATGCGCAACGACGCGACTGACTGAGAAGGCCGGGTAGATCGGGCCGGGGTAAATCGGGAAGGGGCCATGGCGAAGGCGAAATTCGAGCGGACGAAGCCGCACTGCAACGTCGGCACGATCGGTCATGTGGATCACGGCAAGACGACGCTGACGGCGGCGATCACCAAGGTATTGTCGGAGGTCGGCGGGGCGCAGTTCACGCCGTTCGACCAGATCGACAAGGCGCCGGAGGAGAAGGCGCGGGGGATCACCATCTCGACGGCGCACGTTGAATACCAGACGCCGAACCGGCACTACGCGCACGTGGACTGCCCCGGCCACGCCGACTACGTGAAGAACATGATCACCGGCGCGGCGCAGATGGACGG
>JBDHSN010000276.1:0-3139 GCA_039808105.1 Rhodospirillales bacterium | reverse complement strand
CGGGCGGCGTTGCTACAGTCCGGCCGGACCGCTCGCAACGGGGAAGGGGTCTCGTCGGGCGCGGTGCGTCCCGGTGCGTGCCACGTCTCGCTATGGCTTTCGCTCGATGAAGATCGTCGCCTGCAACAGCAACCGGCCGCTGGCCGATGCGATTGCCGCCTACCTGAATTTGTCTATCTGCAAGGCCAGCATCCGCCGCTTCTCCGACATGGAGGTGTTCGTCGAGATCCACGAGAACGTCCGCGGCGAGGACGTCTTCGTCATCCAGTCCACCTCCTACCCGGCCAACGACAACGTCATGGAACTGCTGGTGACGCTGGACGCGCTGCGCCGCGGCTCGGCGCGGCGGATCACCGCGGTGATCCCCTACTACGGCTACGGCCGCCAGGACCGCAAGTCGGGGCCGCGCACGCCGATCTCGGCGAAGCTGGTCGCCAACCTGATCACCGTCGCCGGCGCCGACCGCGTGCTCACCCTCGACCTGCACGCCGGCCAGATCCAGGGCTTCTTCGATATTCCGCTGGACAACCTCTATTCCGCGCCGGAATTCAGCAAGGACATCCAACGCCGGTTCAATTCCGAGGACCTGCTGGTGGTCTCGCCCGACATCGGCGGCGTCTTCCGGGCACGGACCATCGCCAAGAGGCTGGGCGGCGATCTCGCCATCATCGACAAGCGGCGCGAGCGCGCCGGCGTCTCCGAGGTGATGCACGTCATCGGCGACGTCCGCGACCGCCGCTGCATCCTCATCGACGACATCGTCGATTCCGCCGGCACCCTGTGCAACGCCGCCCGCGCGCTGATGGAGGAAGGCGCCTCCTCGGTCGCCGCCTACGCCACCCACGGCGTGCTGTCCGGCGGCGCGGTGGCGCGCGTCTCCGCCTCGCCGATCGACAAGCTGATCATCACCGACAGCATCCTCGCCACCGAGGCGGTGCGCATCTCCCACAACATCGAGCAGCTGTCGATCGCGCCGCTGATGGCCGAGGCAATGAACCGCATCAGCGACGAGGCGTCGGTCTCCAGCCTGTTCGACTGACCGCCGCGCGCGGCTAACCCAAGGGGCTTTTCGAGGGCGTCCCGGCCGGCCCGCCGGCGAGCCTTCGTTTTCGTAAGAGGAGTTGAGTTGATGGCTGACGTCTTTTCCCTCGCCGCCGAGGTTCGCGGCCGCGCCGGCAAGGGCGGTGCCCGCGAGCAGCGCCGCGCCGGCCGCATCCCGGCGATCATCTACGGCAACAAGCAGGAGCCGACGATGATCGCCCTTGACGGCGCCGAGATGCTGAGGCATCTGCGCCGGCCGGGCTTCATGACCCACGTCTTCGAGGTGGTCGTCGATGGCCGCAAGGAGCGGGTGCTGCCGCGCGAGGTGCAGCACGATCCGGTCTCCGGCAAGCCGCTGCACGTCGATTTCATGCGCTTCAGCGCGACCACCAAGGTGGACGTCGAGGTCGAGGTCCGCTTCGAGAACGAGGAAAAGTCGCCCGGCCTGAAGCGCGGCGGCGTGCTCAACATCGTCCAGCACAGCATCGTCCTCGTCTGCAAGCCGGACGCCATTCCGGAGTACGTCACCGTCGATCTCGACGGCCTCGAGATGGGTGACGTGGTGCATCTCGACGCCATCTCCCTGCCGGAAGGCGTCGAACTCGCCGAGGACGATCCGCACGCCACCATCGCCAGCATCGCCGCGCCATCCACCGAGGAAGTCGCCGAGCCGGAGGGCGAGGAGGAAGCCGCCGCCGCAGAAGCCGAAAAGGCGGAGTAAGCCGGCGGCGCTGGCCCGCCGCGAGGCGGGCGGAGCGGCACCATGGCAGGCGAGCGGGCGCTGCTGGTCGGTCTCGGCAATCCGGGGTCCGAATACGCCGGCAACCGGCACAACGTCGGCTTCATGGCGGTGGACGCGATCGCGCGGCGCGAACGCCTGTCGTGGGCGCGCTCGCGTTTCCACGGCGTCACCGCCAGCGGATCGCTCGGCGGCCGCGACGTGCTGCTGCTGAAGCCGACCACCTACATGAACGAGAGCGGCCGGGCGGTGGCGGCGGCGGCGCGCTTCTACAAGATCCCGCCGGAAGGCGTTTTCGTCTTCCACGACGAACTCGACCTCGCCGCCGGCAAGCTGCGGGTCAAGCACGGCGGCGGTGCCGCCGGCCACAACGGTCTGCGCAGCATCGACGCGCTGTTCGGCAACGGCACCTGGCGGGTGCGGCTCGGCATCGGTCACCCGGGCGACAAGCGCCGGGTGCTGGGGCACGTGCTCGACGACTTCGACGGCGACGACCGGCAGTGGCTCGAGCCGCTGCTGGCGGCGATCGCCGAGCATGCGGCGGTGCTGGTGGCGGGCGATCCGCCGGCCTTCGCCAGCAAGGTGGCGCTGGCGCTGAACCCACCCCGGCCGAAGCCGCCGCGCCCCGCCGCGGCCCCCTCGCCCACCGTCCCGCCGGCTGCCGACGCGCCCGACGACAACAAGCAAGAGCGATAGCATGGGTTTCAACTGCGGTATCGTCGGGCTGCCCAACGTCGGCAAGTCCACCCTGTTCAACGCGCTGACCGCCAGTGCTGCGGCGGCCGCCGCCAACTTTCCGTTCTGCACCATCGAGCCCAACGTCGGCCGCGTCGCGGTGCCGGACGAGCGGCTGGCGCGCATCGCCGCCATCGCCAAGTCGGCGAAGGTGGTGCCGACGCAGCTGGAGTTCGTCGATATCGCCGGCCTCGTCGCCGGCGCCAGCCGCGGCGAGGGCCTCGGCAATCAGTTCCTCGGCCACATCCGCGAGGTCGATGCCGTCCTGCATCTGCTGCGCTGCTTCGACGATGCCGACGTGGTGCACGTCGGCGGCGCCGTCGATCCGCTGCGCGACGCCGAGATCATCGAGACCGAGCTGATGCTGGCCGACCTCGACAGCCTGGAGCGGCGGCTGACGGCGCTGGTCAAGCGGGCGCGCGGCGGCGAGAGGGAGGCGAAGGAGAGCCTGACGCTGGCCGAGCGCGCCGCGGCGGCACTGCGTGACGGCCAGCCGGCCCGCACCGTGCCGGTGGCCGAAGAGGAAAAGAAGGCGTTCGCCGGACTGCAGCTGCTCACCGCCAAGCCGGTGCTCTACGTCTGCAACGTCGATGAGGCCGATGCCGCCGCGGGCAACGCGCTGAG
>JBDHSN010000275.1:0-3208 GCA_039808105.1 Rhodospirillales bacterium | reverse complement strand
AGCCAACGGAGTCCCGGGGGCCAGAACCACTCTTCCGTCATGGCCGTGCTCGTCACGGCCATCCACGCCTTTGCCCAAGCCGCTCATAAATGCCCTCGTGATGTTCGCACCAACCCAGCCGCTTCAGGCCGTATCATGTGGCGGAATCCGCTCTGCAGGGATGGCCGTGACAAGCACGGCCATGACGGTGGGGAGGTCGAGGGTTCATGACGGCGGGGAGGCGGGGGCTGAGGACGCGGCACGCCCGCCGCGGCCTGCGCCTCGTCATCGTCGGGCAAAGGAAGGCGGGCATGCCGCGCCTCGGTGGGTGGCACACCCGCCCGGCCGGACGTCCGCGCCGGCAGGGCGGCCGGACCTGCCAGCGGGTTATGCCCGCCATGTCGTGCTGCGGTATTGCGGGCCGCGACGAAACTCCGTAGGTGTGCAACTGCACGGCGGCGACCCACGACCGCCGCACGCGTCGCGCCATCCGGGGGACCGACCCGGCGCGGCGCTCATGATCCGGTCCCCGAGGAAACAGCAATCATGGCCGACCCGAACACACCCGACGTCCAGAAGCTCCTGTCCAGCTTCGATCCGACCAAGATCATGGGCGAGGTTCAGAACCTGCTGCAGCAGTACAAGCTGCCGGGGCTCGACATGGAAGCGCTGGCGGCAACGCAGAAGAAGAACATCGAGGCGCTGACCACCGCCAACCGCACCGCCGTCGAGGGTTTGCAGGCGCTGGCACGGCGGCAGACCGAGGTCCTGCAGGAGACGATGCACGAGGCCTCACAGGCCGTCGCTTCGATGGCCAAGGCGTCGGGCCCGGGCGATCTCGTCGCCAAGCAGACCGAGCTGATGCGCAATGCCTTCGAGAAGGGCGTCAGCACCATGCGCGAGATGGCGGAGATCGTCACCAAGGCGAACCGCGAAGCCAGCGAGACCATCAAGGCGCGGATCACCGCGACGCTCGAAGAAGTTCGCGGCCTCGCTCTGAAGAAGTAGAGCCGAGCGCGCCGGCGCAACCACCGCCGAGCTTGCCTGTCACTGCCCGGCGGTTCCGGCCTTCGGCAAGGTCGGGACGCGGTTGGTTGCGCGGTATTGCCGTCTGAACAAGCCCGACACGACCCGCGCCGCCGTTCTCCGCTGACGCCGGCAGCGACCGATACCAGCCACTAACCGAGGGTGGGGAAATGATCGACAAGAAACACATTGGCCGGACGACGGCGCCGCAGACCGTCGACGTCGAGAAGGGACGCCTGAAGTTCTTCGCCAAGGCGATCGGCGAGACCGACCCGATCTACACCGACGAAGCGGCGGCGAAGGCCGCCGGCTATCCGGCGCTGCCGGCGCCGCCGACCTTTGCCTTCTGCCTGGAGATGGAAACCAATTCGCTGTGGGACAACATCGCGGCGATGGGAGTGCCGGTCGGCAAGATCCTGCACGGCTCGCAGAGCTTCAAGTACCTCGCGCCGATCCTCGCTGGTGACAAGATCACCTTCGTCACCAAGGTCTCGGACATCTACGACAAGAAGGGCGGCAAGATGGAGTTCATCGTCGAGGACTCGACCGCCACCAATCAGGACGGGACGCCGGTTGCCGAGCTGCAACGCGTCATCGTCGTCATCAACTGACCGGGAGGACGCACGCATGGCTCTGCCCAGCTACGACGCCGTCAACGTCGGCGACGAAGTCATCCACCTCGAGGTTCCGGCAATCTCGCGCACGACCCTCGCGCTCTACGGCGGCGCGTCGGGCGACCACAATCCGATGCACATCGACATCGACTATGCCAAGGCCGCCGGCCAGTCCGACGTCTTTGCCCATGGCATGCTGGTGATGGCCTACCTCGGCCGCGGCGTCACCTCCTGGGTGCCGCAGTCGGCGATGCGCCGCTTCTTCACCCAGTTCAAGGCGATCACCCGCGTCGGCGAGAAGATCACCGTCACCGGCAAGGTGGCGAAGAAGGAAGAGGTGGACGGCGAGAAGCGCGTCTCTCTCGAACTCGCCGCCAAGAACGATGCCGGCGATGCCAAGGCCGTCGGCGAGGCTGTCGTCGCCCTCGCCTGAGGACCGCGCGCCAGCCGATTCTGACTGATCCGGTCACGGCGCCGCCGGCCCGACCCGACCCGGGGGGCCGGCGGTGCCTTCTCCACCAGGATTCGCCGCGGCGCCGATGTGCGCCAGCCTCGCGTCAGCGGCAGCGCCGCCGCTTCGCCGCCCCGCCGCCCGCTCCGCGGGCGCATCCCCGGTCCGAGACTTGTCAAGCCCGGCGAGGTTGCTTGCCGGGGCCTGTGGGCCCGGCCGCCGGTTGTCCGCGGCAAGTACGATGCTGCATTGCGGTAATTGCATATTGCGGCTGGTGAGCACTTTATTCTATATTTGACTTTGCCCCTGGTAACCGCCTCCGCCACTCCGCTGATAGATGTCACAGCTAAAGTGGCAAGTTGGCGACAAGTGGAGGCTGGGAAGCACAGCAGCATCGCAGAGCAAAGGCTGCTCTGCCAGCTAATGCGGATTATCCGCAAGTGGGTTCGGTCGGTCGATAAACTTCGACGGGACTAGGTTTCATTCGGGATGTCGGTGGCATCCAGGCTCTGGGTCAGGAGGAAAGAGACGCCGTGAACGCAATCGCACAAGAACTGCCCGAGATCAGCGCGAGCGTCGGCCGCTACATGCTGGCATTGATGCGCGCCACCAATCGGGAGATCGCCGAATTCACCGACAGCTGCCTGATCGCCGGCCAGACGGCGATGCGCGCCAGCCGCGAAAACCCACTCAGCATGTGGGAAATGGTGCAGGTGATGCAGCATAACCAGGCGCTGATCACCAAGGGCCTGATGAGCGCCCAGGAGAAGATGATCAGCTACGTCTTCGACCAGATCGAAGAGGGCAGCCAGGCGCTGGTCAACACCGTCTACAACGCCAAGAACGGCGGCGAGCGGCTGGGCGAGTTCCTGCGCCGTGAAGCCGACGTCATGGAGTCGGTCGCCAACTTCAATGACCAGATCGAGAAGATCAAGGACGAGTTCGGCTTTCACTTCAACACGTCGGACTACAAGCTGATCCATGAGACGCCGACGTTCCAGATGTACCAGGTGCTGCCGCTGAAGAAGGGCGTGCAGGTGCGCAACGACGTTGCGCCGATGCTGCTGGTACCGCCGTACATGCTGGGCGTGCACATCCTGTCGTTCCTGCCGCACGAGAACAAGAGCTACTCCCACTC
>JBDHSN010000274.1:0-3231 GCA_039808105.1 Rhodospirillales bacterium | reverse complement strand
CGGCGACGTCGGCGCCGACGGCAGGCAGCCTTTCGGCCCGCATGTCGGGCAGGCCGAGACGGCGCCGCCACCAGCGCGACGGCTCGCCGATCAGGCGGAGCTTCACCTTCTCGCCGAACTTGGCGCGCATCACCGAGCGGACGTCGCCGAGGCCGTCGACCAGCCCCAGCCGCAGGGCGGTCCGTCCGGTCCAGAAGCGGCCGCTGAAAAGCTCCTCCGGGTCGCCGTGCAGCTTGCCGGCGCGGCGCTCCTCGACATGGCGGCGGAACGAGTCGTGGGTCTCCGCCAGCAGCGTGCGCAGGTGCTGGATCTCTTCCGGCTTCTCCGGGCTGAACGGATCGAGCGCCGCCTTGTGGGCGCCGGCGGTGTAGAGGCGGCGCTCGATCCCCAGCCGCTGCAGCGCCGCGGGGAAGCCGAAGCTGCCGGCAACGACGCCGATCGAGCCGATGATCGAGTTCTCGTCGGCGTAGAGCTCGTCGCCGGCGGTCAGCAGCCAGTACCCCCCGGACGCGGCGACGTCCTCGGCAAAGGCGTAGACCGGCCGCTTCTTCTCGGCGGCCAGCGCGCGGATGCGGCGGGCGATCAGCGCCGACTGCACCGGCGCGCCGCCGGGCGAGTTGACGATGAGGGCAACCGCCTTGGCGTCATCGAGGTCGAAGGCGCGCTTCAGGGTGCCGGCGAGGCCGCGCAGGCTCAGGCCCCGCTGCAACCCGCCCATGCGGCCGATGATGCCGCTCAACGGTACGACGGCGACGACCGGCGGAGGGTTGCGGAAGCGTTCGATCGGCAGCTTTCTCAACAGGGCGCGCAGGCGCATCGGGAGACCCGGATAGTGGCGACGGCGTCCGCGGCGCGCAGCCGGCTTGGCGAGACACGGCGGACCAGCGGGATATCGGCCGCCGCCGCGATGCGGTCAAGGCGTGGCGACAGGGGACGCCGAGAGCGGCAGGGCGACGCCGCCGCGCAGCAGCGCTTCCGCCGCCGGTGTGTAGCGGCCGTCGGCTCGGTGCAGGACGAGGCCGGGCAGCAAGGCCAGCGGCGCCGCCGAGCCCCGGCGGCCGGCGACGATGACGCGTTTGGCCGGCTCCCCCGACCGCGGCCACAGCGGCAGTACGGCGAGGCCGCCCAGCCGCTCGCGAACCGCTGCCAGGATGTCGTGCAGGCGGTCGGCGCGGTGGATGACCGTTACCGTGCCGCCGTCGCGGACCATCCGCAGGCAGAAGGAGAGCCAGCCGGCCAGCTTCACCGGGCCTTCCACCATCGCCTGGGCGCGGGCGGGATCGCGCGGCAGCCGGCCGCTGCCGGCGGGCGCGAACGGTGGATTGACCATTACGTGGTCGAACGAGGCCGGCGCCAGGTGGACCGGCGGCGCCGCAATGTCGCCGTGATAGAAGCGGACGCGCCCGGCGAGCCCGCTGGCTTCGGCGTTGTCGGCGGCGAGGCGGACCAGCGTCCGGTCGGCCTCGATGCCGGTGACCTGGGCGCCGCTGGCGCGGACGGCGAGACACAACGACGCAGCGCCGGTGCCGGCGCCCACGTCCAGCACGGAATCGCCGTCGTCGGCGGGTACGGCGGCGGCCAGCAGGATCGCCTCGATGGAGGTGCGGAATCCCCCCGCCGGCTGGCGCAGATGTACACGGCCACCGAGCAGGCGGTCGTCGGTGATCGGCTCAGCCATCGTCGTCCCCCGCCGCTTCGCGCCGGGCGGCCTCCGCCAGCAGCAGACGGGCGCGGGGCAGGTCCTGCTCTTCCACCATGACCCGCCGCTGCACCGCGCCGAGGGCGCCGCCGTAGGCACTGGCGGTATAGGCATCAAGAACATGCGCGGTGATGCCGGTTGTGCGAAGCTGCGCCTCCAGCCACGAGACGAGCACCGGATCATCGCTGCGAATCAGTTCAATCATCCGTCCACGGCGCTGAAGTGCCTGATCGTTGCGTGGTTTTCGGACACACCACCCGGCGGCGGGCTTGACCACGCCTTTTGGTGATTCTAATGCTCGGCCGTCGAGGAACAGCCGTCAAGCGGTCGTGAGGACTGATGGGAGGAAGCGTGCGTGGGCGTGGCCGTGAGCATTGATGCGGATTTCGAACGCAAGCCATCGCTCGACGCCTTGACTGCCCTGGTGCGGGAAGACCTGCTCGCGGTCAACGCCTTGATTATGGATCGCATGCAGAGCCCGGTGCCGCTGATTCCGCAGCTCGCGGGACACGTCGTCGCCGCCGGCGGCAAGCGGCTGCGGCCGATGCTGACGCTGGCGGCAGCCCGGCTGTGCGGCTATCGCGGTCGGCGCCATCTCGGCCTTGCCACCTGCGTCGAGTTCATCCACACCGCGACCCTGCTGCACGACGACGTCGTCGATGATTCGTCGCTGCGCCGGGGTCTGGCCTCGGCCAATGCCGTCTGGGGCAACAAGCCGAGCGTGCTGGTCGGCGATTTCCTGTTCAGCCGCGCCTTCGAGCTGATGGTGGAGGACGGCTCGCTGGAAGTCCTCGCCATCCTGTCGCGGGCGTCATCGGTCATCGCCGAGGGCGAGGTGATGCAGCTGGTGACCACCGGCGACATCGAGACCGACGAGGCTGCGTACCTCGATGTGATCCGGGCGAAGACGGCGCAGCTGTTCGCCGCCGCCTGCCGGATCGGCGCCGTCGTTGCCGACCGGCCGCGCAGCGAGGCCGATGCGCTGGAAGCGTACGGGATGAACCTCGGCATCGCCTTTCAGCTCATCGACGATGTCCTCGACTTCTCGGCCAAGCAGGCGACCCTCGGCAAGACCATCGGCGACGACTTCCGCGAAGGCAAGATGACCCTGCCGATCGTGCTGGCGATCGGCCGCGGCGACGACGGCGAGCGCAGCTTCTGGCGGCGCACCATCGAGGATCTCGACCAGCAGGACGACGATTTCGACCGTGCCGTCGCCATTCTCGAGAACCGCCGGGCGCTCACCGACAGCGTCGAACGGGCGCGTCTTTACGGCGATCGCGCGGCGCGGGCGATCGCCGGCTTCGCCGATGGCGTGGAGAAGCGGGCGCTGATCGAGGTGATCGACTTCTGCATCGAGCGCGCCTACTGAGAAGAGATGGCGCTGCGCCACCGCCGGCCTTGCCCGCGGCGGCCTTGGCGCTGTATACAGCGCGCCACGACCCAGCGGAGTGTAGCTCAGCCTGGTAGAGCACTGTCTTCGGGAGGCAGGGGTCGGTGGTTCGAATCCACTCACTCCGACCACTGGGTCT
>JBDHSN010000273.1:0-3275 GCA_039808105.1 Rhodospirillales bacterium | reverse complement strand
CCGTCGAGTGACCGCAAGAGAATGACATCGCTGTCGTCCGCTGGATCCTCGAACGAGCGCGCCCCCTGCACGACATAGATCTCGCCATTCGGTCCCGTCGCCATCGACGGTAACGCGCCATAGCGGAAACTGGCGGTTCGCAGTCGATACGGCACTTCGCGGAAGGTCCCCGCTGCCACCGGGCGCGTAAACGTCGCGCCCCCGTCGGCTGAAGTGGCAAAGCCCACGGTTGCCAGGCCGGTATCGGCGCCGTCATCGGTCGAGTCGTACCAGCTGATCGCCAGCCGTCCATCAGAGATCACCGCAACCTGCGAGCCTTGCACCACGCGGGAGGAAAACGTTCCTTCGCCGGTTTGTTGCTGCGCTGTGTCTTGTCCTGGCGCGGCGAGACTGAACCCGGCGAACACCTGCTCGCTCACTGGGACAGGCGCGCTCCAGGTCTGCCCACCGTCTTTCGACGCAACCACCTTGATCTGGGTTCCGAGGAATGGATTCGAGAGGAACGCCAGCTCATCGGCATAGAGCACTGCCGAGGTCTGCTCGAATTCGGTATACGAGAGATAGATGATGTCCTGGTCGGGATCGTCCGGATTCGGACCGGTCGTCAACCACGGCTTGTCGAGATCGACCGTGGTGATCGTGCCGCGCTCTTTCCCTTCCGCGTCGATGTTGCTCACGGTCGAGACCGCGCCCGAGGCCGCCAGCTGCGGTTCTGTCCAGGTGAGGCCCCCGTCATACGACTTGGCCACCGCCATGTTCAGCACGGCCACTTGCGACGAGATCGTGCCGAGCACGAAATCGCGCACCCCGATCGAAATCATCGAAATGTAGACATTTCCGTCCCGGTCGAACGCAACCACCGGGTCGCCCGCGCCGCTGATGTCGTCGCGGAAATAGAGAATCTGGTTCGGTCCGTCCCAGGTCTCCCCGGCATCCCAGGAGACATAGACCGACATGACGGAGCCCATGTTGTAGTCGATCGTCCCCATCACCAGATGGTCGGGATCGGTGGGATCGACCACCATGTGCGGCTCGGTTTGAAATGGCGAATAGCCATAGTTGCGCGTGATGAGCAGGTTGCGGCTGAATCCCGGAGCGGGATTGCGGAACGGAACCTGCTGATTCGCGCTCGGTTCTTGCCCGCCGCTGCCGGCCACCGCGCTCAAGTACGGATCGCTGATGATGCCCCGGTCCACATAGAACCGCTCCAGGGCCAGCTTCGCGCCGTTCGAGGCAAACTGCCGGTCGATCACAACGAGATCGCCGAAGTTCAGCGGTCGTCCGGCGAGCTGGTCGCTTCCCTGCGCGACGACCCCGCGCGGTTCCAACCCGGTTAGCAACGGCGCCAGCACCAGCAGCGCCACGACCCCCACGGTCGCGAGGCGCCACCCTTGCCGGCGTTTCTGTCGGAATTGTGAAAACATGCGGCTCACCTCTTCGACCGGTGGTGAATGTCGGAGAAATCGTCCCTGACGGATTTGCCCGGCTCGCAGTCATTGCGAGGCTGTTTCTCTGATGCGGACGTCTGAGTTCCTAGTATCGCGCAGAATCCTGAACGAATTCCTGAACTCTGCACCATGCTAGACTCTCGCTGACGCTCAGTCTATCGCGCCCGCGTTGCTTCGCACCGCGCAGGCCGTGGCCAGGACGCTCGACGCTGCATTCGTTCGCCGCGCACCGACCCGATCGCCGAGGAGCCACCCAGCGATGTCATCGATCACAAATCGCGCTCGACTCTTCGCCGTGCTGGCGTCCGCCATGCTCATCGTCACGCTCGTCGGGGCGGTTTTCGCCTTCGGTCGGGTCGACGCACAGGACGATAGTCCAGTCGGCCAGTGGTCGGTCGCGCTTGCCCGCACCGATATTCCGGTCGATATCGCAAGTTCCATGTCGTACGTTGGCCGATGGCGGCTCGGCATCGAGGCGGATGGCACATTCGAGGCCGAGCGCACCGATGCCGGCGTAGTCATCGAAGGCACCTGGACCTCCGATGGCGACCAGATCACCTTCACCGACGAATCCGGTCTGCTCTCGTGCGGAAACGCGGCTGCTGCTCCGATCATCGAGAGCGACATGGCAACGGGCACCTACAAATGGGTCCGCTCCGGCAAGAATCTCACCTTTACCCAGGTCGACGATTCGTGCCCCGGCCGCATCATCTTGCTGACCACGTTTTCCTTCAACACCTTCGTTGCCTGCTCGACGATCCCGCTGACGACCGCTGAGTTGCTTGGCACCCCCGTGGCCAGTCCGATCGCGGTCGAGACGGTCGAACTCCCAACCGTGCCCGCGTCGTCACCTGAACCGCTCAATGCCACTTTCGAACGCGAGATCGACGACCTGCTCGATCAGCTCACCGCCTGCTGGGCAAGCCGCGAGCCAGAACGCTGGTTGCCGCTGCTCAGCAACGAGTTCCGCGACGCGCTGATCACCTCCGACCCGAACTTCCTGGAGACGCTCACCATTTCGATGTCGTCCCCCATCGTCTGGGAACGCGCCGGCGAAATCACCATCGTCGCGCCGAATCAGATCACCGCTCCCGTCAAGTCGACGGTCGGCACAGAGCAGGATTTCCAGACCTTTGTCTTCGTCTTCGAAGACGGGCAATGGAAGTGGAACGGCTGATCGAGTCCTGAATCCTGAGTCCTGAGACGACTGAAATGATCCGGCGATATGCTGCCATTCTGAGCAACGCGAAGGATGCTTCGTGTACTGGTTGGGTTGCGGCGGGCGCTCAACGCCAATTCCGTCTCCGGACCCAGGGCTCCGGCCTCAGGACCCCCGTCTATGCCTGACCTCGATCCTATCGAGCCGCCTGCCAATCCCGAGATGGAGCTCGATCCAACCTCGGAAGATTCGACGGTGGGCACCGGTTCGGTTCTCGCCATCGGCTGCTCGCTCATCGTGTTGCTGATCCTCATCTTCGGGATTGCGCTCTTCATTTCCCGCCAGTCGTAGCGATTTGGCACAATTGATCGATAGACGTCGTGGCCGTCCGCTTCCGGATCGCGCCGAGAGGAGCATGCGCACGTGGCAACCGCTTCACCAGAAAAAACCTGGGGAAACTACATTGGCGGCGAATGGATCGCCTCCGAGTCTGGTAAGACCTTCGAAAGCCGGAACCCCTCCAACACCAATGAGTTGATCGGAGAATTCGCCTCCTCGACCAAGTCCGATGTCGATGCCGCCATTCAGGCGGCCACCGACGCCTTTCCCAAGTGGCGGGACACGAACGTTGTCGCGCGCTCAGTCATCCTCTTGAAAGCAGCCGAGAT
>JBDHSN010000272.1:0-3280 GCA_039808105.1 Rhodospirillales bacterium | reverse complement strand
CTGCAATATTCGGGCGTCATCGCGATCACCGCCATGAGCCTCGCGATGATGCTGGCGCTGCGGCCACGCTGGCCGGAGCGCCGGCTGGGCGGGCTCGACAAGATGTATCGCCTCCACAAATGGCTCGGCATCACGGCACTGGTCGTGGCCATCGTCCACTGGCTGTGGGTGGAGGGACCGCGGTGGGCGGTAAAGCTCGGCGTGATCGAGCGCCCGGCGCGTGGCCCGCGCCCGCCCGCCGCCAACCCCGTCGAAGCTTATTTCGCGAGCTTGCGGGGGACGGCAGAGAGCCTGGGCGAATGGGCCTTCTACGCCGCCGTGGTGTTGATTGCGCTGGCGCTGATCCGCGCCTTCCCCTACCGGCTCTTCTACCAGACCCACCGGTTGCTGGCGCTCGCCTACCTGGTACTGGCGTTCCATGCCGTGGTCTTGCTCCGGTTCGACAACTGGATGACGCCGCTTGGCTGGACGATGGCGCTGTTGCTGACGGGCGGTGTCTTTTCTGCCGTCGTCGTACTGCTGCGGCGGGTTGGCGCCGCAAGGCAGGTCAAGGGCCGGATCGCCGAGCTGATCCCCTATCCCGGTGTAAGGGCGCTGGAGTCGGTCATTGACGTTCCCTCCGGCTGGCCGGGCCACCGGCCGGGCCAGTTCGCCTTCGCCATGTCTGACCCATCTGAGGGCGCCCATCCCTATACGATCGCCTCCGGCTGGGACCCGGAGCGGCCGAGAATTACCTTCATCACTAAGGAGTTGGGGGATCACACCCGCCGCTTGCGGGATAAGCTGCGCGTCGGCCACGAGGTGCGCATCGAGGGACCCTACGGCTGCTTCACCTTCGACGACGATTGTCCGCACCAGATCTGGGTCGGCGGCGGCATCGGCATCACCCCCTTCGTCGCCCGCATGAAGCACATGGCGCTGTGCGGCGACGCCCCCGACTGGCCGGCGGGGCAGACCGCTCACCTCTTCCACACCACCAGAGACGTGGACGAGACCGCCCTCGCCAAGCTCGCCGACGATGCCCGGGCCGCCGAGGTTCGGCTGCATGTCCTCGTCAGCGGCCGCGATGGGCACCTGACCGGCGCGCGCATCCGGCAAGCCGTGCCGCAATGGCGGGACGCGAGCCTCTGGTTCTGCGGCCCGGCCGGCTTCGGCGAAGCCCTGCGCCGCGACTTCGCCGCTGCGGGCTTCCCGGTGCAGCAAAGGTTCCACCAGGAGCTTTTCGAAATGCGCTGAATGCGCGGGTCAGCTTCTCGCCGGCAGCAGTGCCATGACGATCGTCAAGGATCTCTCCCGATGCTGGTGGTGGGACGCGCCGCGCTTCATCCGGGGTATTCCCACAAGCCCAGCGCAGCGGGCGGACATACCATGGCGGTCGCCCTCCGCAACAGCGTTTATCAATGCAATGGAGTGGTGACCGATTCAAGGCACGAGGCCGATGAGGCGCCAGGCGCGCTCCGGCAGGTTGAGCGCGAGAATATCCCGGATCATGTCCAGCAGATTGAGGCCGAGCCAGGGCATCACGTAGGCGATCATCGCCCAGAACAGCAGTCCCTGGACAATCACGCCGAGGATGACTCCGCCGACGGTCTGCATCGCCACGAGCGGCAGGACCGCCTGCCCTCCGCCGAGGACGGCGAGGCTGTCGAAAGCCTGCACGCCGAGCGCCATGGCGATGGCCAGCATGGCGACGATGAGCGCGGCGGCGGCGGCGTCGACCAGCGCCAGGATCATCGGCCACCATCCCCCCAGCTCCAGTCCGCGCCGCAGCAGCGCCCGCGTAAGCCCAAGCGAGGCCCAGTCAAACGGCGCGTTTTTAAGCGTGAGCAGTCCGAGGAAGAGGACAAGAGGCCCAGCCATGACCCATGTGGGAAACGACGAATATTGATACGCGAAGATAAAAACGACGACAGTCGTACAAATGGTAAAGAACGCAAGAAAGAGCCCTTGCTATCCTCCTCGTATCGCTCTCCTGTGCACGACAGCGACGCCAAAAGCGAAAGGTCCAGCGAAAGCGACAGCGAAAGCGGCAATGACAGCGACAGCGAAAGCGGCAAAGGCAACGGTAACGGTAACGGTAACGGTAACGAAAACGGCAATGAAGTCGAAAGCGAACCTATGTCGGCCGTCGGCCTGCAGGCAGCGCCAAAAGGCAAATGTCAAAAAGCCGATGCCGCCGACCGTTGCCAATCGCGGCCACAGGGCGAGGCCGGAAGGCAGGAGCAAGGATGCCTCGGCCGGACCGACGTGGCCGGAGACGCCCCAGATCAGAAAAATCGTCACGATCGGATAGAGCAGCGCCAGCAGCAGGCAGCGGTCGAAGGCGGGCGCGGTCCACAACGGCGCCGCCGTCCTCAGTCCGAAGGCGTGCGGAAACAGGCTGCGGGCAGCCATGCCTTCGTCGCCAAAGAACCTCTCGACAGCAGCAAGAAACCGGTTCAGCCGGACGGCATAGAGAAGGGCGACGGCGCCGCCCTCGGCGAGGCTCCGGCGCAGCGCCAGGTAGCCTTGCCGCTCGTCGTTGTCCGCCGGCAGGGCGCTCGCCGCCAGGACGCCGGCATATCTTCGGTTGAGAAGCGAAAACCACAGGCCGAGCACGGCGCCGGCGATCGCCAGGAGGTAGCCGAGAGCCGTGTGCACAAATCCGCTCGTCGCCCAGCCGATCAGCCCGGAGGCGAGCGCATAAAGCGCGCTGCCGAGGCCCTTGGTAACAAGGCCCTCATCCGCCCCGTCGCTCATCCCCCACCCCCATCACGCCACCGTTCGGTAAAGATACTCGTAGCCCGGATGAAGCGAAGCGAAATCCGGGGCTTGCGGGAAGGGCGCCGGGGAGATCCCGCATTCCGCTGCGCTGCATGCGGGCTACGAGTGGCTGGCGGGTCTGGTGCTCGGAGTTTGACTCAAATGATCGCTTAGAATTTATGCACTGCGACATACCGTCTTGGCCGGGCTTGTCCCGGCCATCCACCTCTTGGAGCAGGCAAAGTCCCGATATGGATGCGCGGAACAAGTCAGAACAAGTCCGCGCATGACGATTTGCTTACATCATTTTCAGTCAGGCACCTCAATGATGTGGGCTCATGGTGCCGCCGTGGCCGTCGGGGAGGTCGATGCGGACGTTCTGCATCATGCCGAGATCCTCGTGGTCGAGGATGTGGCAGTGCAGGACGTATTCGCCGATGTAGCGCTGGTAGCGGGTGCGTATGACGACGGTGTAGGCGCCCTGCGGCGCGGTCTGCGGCGGGATCAGGCTCTTCAGCCACAGCGTGTCCTTCCACAC
>JBDHSN010000271.1:0-3307 GCA_039808105.1 Rhodospirillales bacterium | reverse complement strand
GTCAGGGAGAAGTGCAAGCCGACGCCGAACATCAGCAGCATCACGCCGATCTCCGACAGCTGCGAGGCGATGTCCACGTCGGCGACCAGCCCGGGCGTCGCGGGGCCGAGCAGGATGCCGGCAAGCAGGTAGCCGACGAGAGCCGGGATCTTCAGCCGCTCGGCGGCGAACCCGAAGATCAAGGCCAGCCCGAAGCCGGTGGCGACGGTCATGATGAGGGATGTGCTATGCTCCATACGGGGCCTGTTAATCACCGCGACGCAATAATTTCTCCGACCATTCCATGGTGCCATCTGCCGCGGCACAGGGAACAGCATCTGGTTGCCAACAACGGGCAAAGACGTTGACGGGTGGAGGACCAACAGCCCGGCCGGCGGTGGTCACTGGAAGCCATAGTGTGTCGCGAGGAAGCTGCCCGGCTATCAACCAGATGGGGGCGTCGGTCTCACGGTCAACCTACCGGTGCGCGGCTGGCGCCGCCACGCCTGTTCAGCTGACCATCTCTGCCACCAGGGTTTCGATGAGCGTTGCGGCGGGAAGCTCGCGGGCGAGCGGCGCCCCCTGGCCGGCCCAGTGGGCTGCGAACGCGTCGTTGCCGCGGGCCGCGGCGGCGGCGGTGAGCCGCTTGGCGGCATCGTAGGCGACGGGATAGGGCGCCGGGCGCGGGCTGCCGGCGGCCTCGCCATGAATGATCAAGCGGTTGACGATGCCGCGTGCCGGCCGCCCCGAGACGACCGCTGTCAGCCGGGTCGCTGCCGCGCGGCCGCTCTTCAGCGCGGCACGATGCCCGGCAGACGCAGCGGATTCGGGGCACAGGATGAAGGCGGTGCCGAGCTGAGCGGCGGCGGCGCCGAGCGCCAGCGCTGCACGGATGCCCTCGCCATCCATGATGCCGCCGGCGGCGATCACCGGCAGGCGTGTCTGCCGGACCAGCAGCCGCACCAGGACGGCGGTGCTCAGCTGTTCATCCACACTGTCCGGGTCGAACAGGCCGCGATGCCCGCCCGCGTCGATCCCCTGGGCGACGATTGCATCGATGCCGGCCCGTTGGATCAGCATCGCCTCGTGCGGGCTGGTCGCGGTGGCCAGCGTGCGGATGCCGGCGGCGCGCAGGGCGGCGAGGTGGTCGGCGGGCGGCATCCCGAAATGGAAGCTGACGATCGCCGGCCGCTGCTCCAGCAGCACCCTGAAGGCCGCGTCGTCATCGAGGAAGCTCCTGTAGGGCTCAACGAGCGCGGCGGGAGGCGCGGCGCCGGCTTCGGCAAACAGCGGCGCCAGATGGCGCAGCCACGCTGCCTCGCTGGCCGGGTCGCGCGACGCCGGCTGGTGGCAGAACACGTTGACATTGAACGGCCGCGCCGTCAGCGCGCGGGTCTGCGCGATCATCTGCCGTGCTTCCGCCGCCGGCATCGCTCCGATGGCGAGGGAGCCGAGGCCGCCGGCGTTAGAGACCGCGGCGGCAAGCGCCGGTGTCGAGACACCCGCCATCGGCGCCTGGATGATCGGAAGCCGCAAGCCGGACAAGGGGACGGGACCGGTCATCGCGTTGCTGTGCACAGAAGTGGATGCGTGTTCTCCTCGGTGTTAATGTTGGCGGAGCCGGTGCCGTAACAATGAAGGCATCGCAAAAAAAGACGGCGGGGCAGCACCGATCGCTTCAGTCCGGTTCCAACCGCTGGAGCCGGGATCGGGCCTTGGCGAACGATGCCGCCCCGCCAGTTTCGCCGTGCCAAAGGGAGCGTCAGATCAGCCGAGGCCGAGCTTGCCACGCAGGGTCGACAGATCCTCCGCCAGGGTGTTGACGGCCGCCGCGAGCACCTTGCGGTCGGCGTCGGTCAGCTTGTCGTAAGTCTGGAAGCCGTCGGCTGTCTTGTATTTCGCCAGGATCTTGTCGACGGTCGCGAAGTTGGCTTCCACCTTGCCGACGAAGGCCTTGTCGTCCTTGCCGAGCAGCGGCTTGAACAGCTCGAAGATCTTGCGCGAGCCGTCGAAGTTGGCCTGGAAGTCCCACAGGTCGGTGTGGCTGTAGCGGTCCTCCTCGCCGGAGATCTTGGTCGCCGCGACCTCCTCCATCAGCACCGCGGCGCCGCCCACCACCTTGTCGGGCGGGAAGGTCAGCGTGGCGATCCGCTTCTGCAGATCGAGCACATCGGCCATCAGCTTGTCGGCGTAAGGGGTGAGGCCCTCGGTGCTGTTCTGCTCGAACAGGCCGTATTCGATACGATGGAAGCCGGTGAAGCCGGAGTCCTTCTCGGCCTGCTCGTGGTCGTCGGCGCGCGAGTCGATGGCGGCATCGAGATCGCTGAACAACTCGGCAATGGGCTCGATCGCCTCGTACGAGGTGCGCGTCGGCGCGAACAGTGCCTTGGCCTTGGCAACGTCGCCCGCCTTTACGGCGTCAGTGAAGGTCCGGGTGTCGGCTACCAGCTTCTGGACGTGCTCGGTGACATAGATCTTGTAATCGGCGACCGGTGCGACGAGCGCGCGCGGCTCGACGGCGGCGGTGGCAGTGGCGGGGAAGACGGCCGCGGTGCCGGCGAAGGCGCAGGCCAGCGCCACGATGGCCGCGGGTGCAACGCCGCGAGTAAGTCTGAGTCGCATTATGAGCCCACCTCTTTCCTGTTTGATTGGTCGTTGACTAACCGTTGGCGTCGATGAGGCCGGCGGCAGCGAGGAGCCTGCGGCCGAGGAAGTCGTTACCATCGACGACCCCCGGAAGCGTGAAGAAAAACCCCCCGCCGACCGGCTTTATGTACTCCTCTAGCGGCTCACCATCAAGATGTTGCTGAACTGTGATGAAGCCGCGGTCGAGATCATTTTGATAGGCGATGAACAGCAAGCCCTGGTCAAGCTGCGCTGCTTTGGTGATGCCATTCGAATAGTTGAAGGGACGGCGCAGAATTAGATTTTTTCGTGACTCTGCCGTTCGGGGATTGGCAAGCCGGATGTGCGCATCGAGCGGCGTGATCGCGCCGTCCGGATCGCCGGCAAAATCCGGAACGTCGGCCTCGGTGCCGCCGGAGAGCGGCGCGCCGCTGATCTTCTGCCGGCCGATGATCTGCTCCTGTTCGCGCAGCGGCGTCCGGTCCCAGCGCTCGACGAAGTTGCGGATGATGCGCACCACCTGGTAACTGCCGCCGCGTGCCCACCCGGGCTCGCCCTGATCGGCGCCGACCCACACCACCGCGTCCATCATCGCCGCATCGCCGGCATCCGGATTGGCGGAACCATCGCGGAAGCCGAGGAAGTTCCGCGCGCTCTCCGATGCCGCCCCCGGCTTGGCCGGCAGCACCGGCACCGAGCCTTC
>JBDHSN010000270.1:0-3326 GCA_039808105.1 Rhodospirillales bacterium | reverse complement strand
GGCCAGACGCCGATCAGCTCGGAGGTCGCGACCGCCAGCCGGCCGGCCAGCCACAGCAGGACCAGCCCCAGCAGTGGCGATCCCTGCACCGGCAGCCGGCCGGTCCAGTTGGGGATCGCCGTCAACAGGAAGCCGGCAACCGCGGCGGTGGCGAAGCCGAACAGCATCTCGTGCGCGTGCCACAGCATCGGCGGGAAAGCGCTGGGAAGGGCCAGGCCGCCGGCGATGTCGGCGAGCCAGAGGGCCAGGGCCAGCGCCGCCGCGACGCCGGCAGCGAGGAAGAACGGCCGGAAGCCATAGGCGAGGATCGCCGGTCCGGCATGGGGGCGCAGGCGCGGGACCGGCTCGCGCAGAGGTATCGCCATCTGGGTTCCCGTTCAGGTTCTGGAGGTGCCGAGGAGCTTGCGCAGGTTGTCGAAGCCCGCCTGGTAGAATTGCTCCAGCATCCGGGTCAACTCGGTTTCCGGCAATCCCATCGGCTTGAAGGTGGTTGACCACTCGATCGTCGACTTTTCCCCCTCGCGGGCGACGGTGATGGTCGAGCGGTAATCGCGCAGCGGCAGGGTACTGGCGACGATCGAGTAGGTATAGGTCTTCGCCTCGCCGTCGAACTTTTCGAGTTGCTCGGTAATTTCGGAACCGTCGGCGAGCTTGACGCGCCGGCGGTGACCGCCGTCCTCGATGACACTGGTTTCGACGGCCGGATGCCACGATGGCAGCCCGTTCCAGCCGCCGACCAGCCGCCAGACCTCGTCGGCGGGGGCCAACAGCTTCGTCGCCACGGTTACCTTGGTCATGGCTGCATGCCTTTTGCCTGTCGATTGCCGCCCTCAAGTGCACGCGGCCCGGAGTGTACGCGCTCGGCGCCCGGCCACAAACCCCGTGCTGCCGGCATCAAGCCGATACTATCTACCAGCAAAGTACGGAGTGGATCGGATGACGAAGGACCGGCGGCACACCTACGCGGTGAGGACCACCTGGACCGGCGATCGCGGCAGCGGCACCAGCGGCTATCGCGCCTACAGCCGGGACTACCGCATCGAGGCGAATGGCAAGCCGCCGCTCGACGGCTCTTCCGATCCCGCGTTCCGCGGCGATCCGGCGCGATGGAACCCGGAGGACATGTTCGTCGCCGCCCTCTCGGCCTGCCACATGCTCTGGTACCTCCACCTCTGCACCGATGCCGGTATTGTTGTGAGCGCCTACGCCGACGACGCCGGCGGCGAGATGATCGAGGATGGCGAAGGGGGGCGCTTCGTTCGGGTCGAACTGCGGCCGCGCGTGACACTGGCGCCCGGCGCGGACGGGGCGCGGGCACTGGCCCTGCACGAGGTGGCGCATCGCCGCTGCTTCATCGCCAACTCGGTATCGTGCGACGTGATCGTCCGGCCGGCGCTGGAGGCTACCAGCTCGCCTGAGTGAGCGGCCGGGACACCGCCCAGTGCCACCCCGCGCCGCTGTTGCAGATCGCAGCCACCAGCACCGTTCCGGTTTCTGCCTGCGGCCAGGCGGTCGCAACCGGGGCTGGTGCCGGCGCCGAAGCGGGGGATGACGGCGGCGGCGAGGGGACGGCGGCGGCGTCAGCGTCGGCTCCCGCTGGCGGTGGCGATGGCGCGGTGTCGGCTCCGGTCACCGCCGTGGCGACGTCGCTCGCCGACGCTTCCACGTCACCTTCCACCGCTGTGGCATCGCTGCTTACGGTGCTCTCCGTGGTATCGAGCGTGCCTTCCAGCCCGCCCTTCGGGGTGGCCACGGTGTAGAGCAGCTCGCGGCAGGAGATCAGCCCGCCGAAGGCGCGGATGACCTGCAGGTGGCCGGTGACGGTGCCGTAGAAGGCATCGAGGGTTGTCTCCGGCTCCGTCTTCCACGGCACGACGGCATCGAGCGCCGCATCGCCGCCGGTACCGGCAATCGCCTGCTGCACCCGCGCCCGCTGGTTGCTTTCCATCCAGTCGATCGCCTCGGCCGTGGCCAGCCGCGTGACCATGGCGGCGACGACGCCGACCAGCGGGTTGGCCGTGAGCACACCGGCGCTGGCGCCGACGCCAAGGCCGGCCGCCTCCGGGGCGACGTCGCTGAAACCCGCGCACCCCGACAGCCCGAGACCGGCAAGCAGGAAGAGGGTCGGGGGAAGCCGCATGCTTCAGGCCGGCCGGTCGCCCCGACGAGGGCGCTGCTCGCGGTGGAGAATGTGGACCTCGGCCGGGATGTCGCGAAAGGAGATGAGGCTGACGACGACACCGTCGGCCATCACCGGCAGATGGCGGAAGTTGCCTTCGATCATCACCTCGAGCGCCTCGACCAGCGGGCAGTCGGCGGTCACCGTCTCCGGCCGGCGGGTCATCACTTCTTCGACGCGGGTCTGATCCACGTCACGGCCGACGGCGATGACCCGCGTCAGGACGTCCCGCTCGGTGAAGATGCCGATGAGGTGCCGACCCTGAACCACCGGGACAGCGCCGATGTCGTTCTCCGCCATCACCATCACCGCCTGGCGGATGGTTGCCGAGGGCGGTTGTACCACCACCTGCCGGCCCCTGATGAGGCTGGCGACGCAGACGTCGGTCATTGCTTCCTCGCGGAAAAAGCCGCTGGGGTCGGTCCGGCGTCCACAGCCACGACGCGATACCGCACCATGGCACAAGACGCGGCCAATTGTCAGTGCGCCGGGAAGGACACGATGGCACACTTGCGTCCCGCTGCATCCGGGAGTGCCGACACGGACGATGCTGTCGCCATGGGCCGATCTATGGGCAGGGCGCCTGCCGCTGCCGACCGTATTCTGGCACTGGATGATCTTCTGGGGCTTCCTGCTCAATCTCGCCACCGCCATGGCATCGCTGGCGGTGCTGGTGATGGCCGGCAGCACGCCGCACGGCTGGGCTGCCGGTCTCTCGCTCGGCCTGCATCTGCTGCCCGTGCCCTATAACCTCGCGTGTCTCGTCGGGGTCTGGCGCAGCGCCGGCCGTCCGGACGTGGCGTCGGCGCCACGTCTGATCACGCGCATGGCCGCAGCGGTCTGGACGGGTGTAATGCTGGTGGTGTGAACCCCTCGCAGCGGGCGGGGCGATTGCCCGGGTCGCGGCGCGCGGATCAGCGGGTCAGGGAGGGAGCAAGTGTCGAACGTCAACTACACCTGCCAATCCGTCATGACAGAACAGCCTGTCGTGATTCACCGCAACGAAACCGTCCGGAATGCGCTGAAGCTTCTGCTGCAGCACAAGCTGCTGGCGCTGCCGGTCGTCGAGGATGACGGCCGTTTCTTCGGGATGTTCCTGCGCTCGCAACTGGTGGCGCTGCTGCTGCCGCGGATCGTGCAGATGGAG
>JBDHSN010000269.1:0-3333 GCA_039808105.1 Rhodospirillales bacterium | reverse complement strand
CTCGAAGCGCGCGGCATTCTGGAGACGATGAACGGCCGCATCGCCGTCGGCTGGCTGGTGGTGGAGGACCTCGCCACCGTGCTGGTGCTGGTGCTGCTCCCGTCTTTCGCCGACGTCCTGTCCGGTGACGCCACCGGCAGTGCCACGACCAAGGCCCTGCTGATCGCCCGCACCCTGCTGGAAGTCACCGCCTTCATTGTCCTGATGCTGGTCGTCGGCCGGCGGCTGCTGCCCTGGCTGCTGTGGCAGGTAGCGAAAACCGGGTCGCGCGAGCTGTTCACCCTGCTGGTCGTCGCTGCCGCCATCGGCATCGCCTACGGCGCCGCCAAGCTGTTCAGCGTCTCCTTCGCGCTGGGGGCCTTCTTCGCCGGGACGGTGATGCGGGAGTCGAAGTTCAGCCATCGCGCAGCGGAGGAATCGCTGCCGCTGCGCGATGCGTTCTCGGTGCTGTTCTTCGTCTCGGTCGGCATGCTGTTCGACCCCAAGGTCCTGCTGAATGAGCCCTGGCATGTGCCGGGCGTGGTGGCGATCATTATCGTCGGCAAGTCGCTGGCGGCGATGGGTCTGGTCCTCGCCTTCCGCTACCCGCTCAACACCGCGATGACCGTCGCTGCCAGCCTGGCGCAGATCGGCGAGTTCTCGTTCATTCTGGCCGGACTCGGCCTGTCGCTGGGGTTGTTGCCACCGGAAGGGATGAGCCTGGTGCTCGCCGGCGCGCTGATCTCGATCGCCCTCAACCCCTTGCTCTTCACCCTCATCGATCCCGTCCGCAACTGGGTGCTCGGCCATTCGGACAAGGCGCGCCAGCTGGAAGCGCGCGACGATCCCTACGCCGAGTTGCCCGGCGATACCGAGGAGAAGTACCTCGCCGGGCAGGTCGTCCTCGTCGGCTACGGCCGGGTCGGCCATCGCATCGCCGAGGCGCTGAACGAGCGCGGCATTCCTTTCGTCGTGGCGGAGCAGAACCGCGAGGAGGTCGAGGCGCTGCGCAAGCGGGGCATCGCTGCCGTCTCCGGCAACGCCGCCGACCCGGCGGTGCTGATCCAGGCGCACATCGCCGAGGCGGCGATGCTGGTGATCGCTACGCCCGATCCCATCGGCGTCCGCAAAATGGCCGAGACTGCGCGCCTCCTCAACCCGCGCATCGAGGTCGTCCTGCGTACCCACAACGAGAAGGAATCCGAACTCCTGCGCAAGGAGGGCCTGGGCACGGTGTTCTACGGCGAGGAGGAGCTGGCAAAGGGGATGACCAGCTACGTCATCCACCGCTTCGCCCCTCATCCGGCAGCGGCGCATGCCTGAGGCCGCGGAACGCGTCCGCACCGGGCCTGATTTAAGGGTGGGGTATGTCTGGTCCAGCGTCCCACCCAGACATTGCCGGCAGCAAGCTCCCCCGTTGAGATACTTTTACCCGCTTCTGTTGCGCGCTGCTGCCGATTCCGGCGGGTTGTCATCGGCAACACAGGCGATATCCTGTCGGCCATGATCCCTGATACTCTTCGCATCTCGAAGCGGCTTCAGGCCAAGGGCGAGAGCCCCGAAATCGCCGACGAGATCGCCAGCATTCTGGGCGAGCAGGCCGTGCCGGCCGATGTCGCCACCAAAGCTGATCTGGCGAACCTCGCGACGAAGGCTGAGTTGGCCAATCTCGCCACCAAGGCTGAGCTGGCGGTTCTCGCGACAAAGGCCGAGCTAGCGGTTCTCGCCACCAAAGCCGAGCTGGCGGCCGCCGTCGCGCCTCTCGCCACCAAGGCTGAGCTCGCGGCCGCCGTCGCACCTCTCGCCACCAAAGCCGAACTGCATCAGATGGAAAACCGGCTGCTGAGGTGGACGATCGGCACCGGCATCGCCGCCGTGATGACGCTCATCGGCTCCTTCTATACGATCGCCAGGGTGCTTCCGCCGTTCCCTCCGCTCCGCTGAGCAGAGCTGTCACTCACCACGCCCGACCGCCCCCGCAATCGGTGAGCGGTGATCGATGGGTTGCATCGCTACCCGTCGGTCCGGCGGAGCGAAACCAGCGGTGGGACCATTCGCAGCGTGCGCTGGCGCCGGCCGCCGGCCCTCCCCGCCCGTTTCCGGCCCGTCGCTGTCCCCGCCTGCGCCGCGCCACCCGCGGCAACATTTTCCACCGCTTCATCTGCCGGAAACAACGCCGCCCGCCCCGGCCGTGTCCGGGCTCGCATCTCCAGCGTTCGCAGGGTGCCGGTGACCGTCGGGTGCCTGTCGGGCACGGCGACACAGGCCAGCAGGTGGACACGGGCGATCGCCCTGATCCGGCCAAGAATATCGGGATAGCGATGCCGCGCCTCACACCACCGGACATAGGCGGCGAGCGTCCAGGGGTGCGCCGGCAGCGCCCGCAGGCGCCGCTGCCGGCACCACTCGACGAAGTCGCTCCAGGCCCTCTCTCGCCGCCGCGGGATCATCGGTCGAACGGTATGGTTGCGCGCCGCGCGATCTTACCGCGCCCCGATGATCGGGAAAAGCGCCACGGCCTGCTCGAGGACCCCCTCGGCCGGTGGGCCGCTCCGGC
Organism: Rhodospirillales bacterium; assembly: GCA_039808105.1. Taxonomy (GTDB): domain Bacteria; phylum Pseudomonadota; class Alphaproteobacteria; order Rhodospirillales; family Defluviicoccaceae; genus Defluviicoccus. Next base: position 797 of record JBDHSN010000269.1, on the reverse strand, counting down.
GGCGGGGATCAATTCCGCTGTCAGGCGACGCCCCGACGGGCTGCCGTCTGACGCGGCGTGATCCCGGCCGCGCTGGCAATCGCGACCGGGCGGGGTATACTCGCGAAAACGTCGGGGAGGCCTTGGGAGCTCTCAATGCAAATCATCGATGCAGACATCGTCATCGTCGGCGCCGGAGGCGCCGGCCTGCGAGCGGCGATCGCCGTCGCCGAAGCTGATCCGTCCCTGAACATTGCCCTGGTATCCAAGGTCTATCCGATGCGCAGCCATACCTGCGCGGCGGAGGGCGGCGCCGCCGGCGTTGTCAAGGCCAATGATAGTCTCGACTACCACTTCAACGATACCGTCGCCGGCGGCGACTGGCTCACCGACCAGGACGCGGTCGAGCTGTTCGTCAACGAGATCACCAAAGAACTCATCCAGATGGAGCACTGGGGCTGCCCGTGGAGCCGCGAAGGCTCGGGGCACGTCGCCGTCCGGCCGTTCGGCGGTATGAAGATCATGCGCACGTGGTACGCCGCCGACAAGACCGGCTTCCACATGCTGCACACGCTCTTCCAGACCTCCCTGAAGTATCCGTCGATCAAGCGCTTCGACGAGTTCTACGCCACCGACCTGATGGTCGATGAGAACGTTTCCGCCGGCTGCACCGCCATCGAGATGCGCACCGGTGAAATGAAGCTGTTCCGCGGCAAAGCGGTGATCATCTGCTCCGGCGGCGCCGGCCGCATCTTCCCGTTCACCACCAACGGCGCCATCAAGACCGGCGACGGCATGGCCATGGCCTATCGCGCCGG
>JBDHSN010000268.1:0-3430 GCA_039808105.1 Rhodospirillales bacterium | reverse complement strand
AGGCTGTTGATCGGCACGCCGACCTTGCCCACCTCGGGCCGGGCGATCGAGTCGTCGGAGTCGTAGCCGCACTGGGTCGCGAGATCGAACGCGATCGACAGCCCGGTCTGGCCGCGCGACAGGTTGGACCGGTATAGCTCGTTTGAGGCCTTGGCGCTGGAGTGGCCGGCGTAGGTGCGGATGATCCACGGCTTGTCGCGCGTCACTTTGCCGTCGGCGCCGACGATCTGGTGGGGCTGCGGCGCCTTCTCCTCCGGCTTGCCGACAACTGCCTCGTCGAGGGTGGACTGTTGCATGAGAACCTCCAAAACTGAACCCTTACCCCGAACTTAAAAGTCCAAAAACCCTCGCTTCAGTCGGCCCGACACGCTGCGAAGCTTGCCCGCCGGATATCTTTCCTTGCCCGGGCATGCCCGGAGTACGTGCAGACCAGCCACGGTGCTGCGTGCTTCTTCGCTTTTTCTTTTGCAGTTGCTAACTGATCGGCCATGTCGTCCCTCCCAAGGCGCCGAGCGAACCCCTCACGATACCGCGAAAGTGCTTGAAAAGCGTGCTGCCATTCGCCTTCGCACGCAAGCGCAGACTAGCAAATTGTGCATTGCGAAGATAGCAGCTACCGTCTAGAACAATCGTTCTTCTTGCGGTGTGGCGCAGCGAGAGTCGGATCCCCTCGGAACCGCCCGCGGAAGGCTATTCTGGCAAGCCGGAAGCAAAGCAGCAGCGGCTCCGGCATCTGGGAATTCGACAAAGGGGTGCGGAGGGACGAAATGGTGACGACCGTGGCCAAGGACCTGTACGAGATCGGCGAACAACCACCGGTCGGCGAAGTGCCGGCGAAGATGAATGCCTGGCTGATCCGCGAAAGTCGGTTCGGACAGCCGACCAGCTCGTTCCAGAAGGAAGTGATCGACGTCCCGACGATCGCCGACGACGAGGTCCTGGTCTATGTCATGGCCGCAGGCGTCAACTACAACAACGTCTGGGCGGCACTCGGCATCCCGGTCAACGTCATCAAGGCGCGGCAGAAGGGCGGCGAGAAAGAGGACTTCCACATCGGCGGCTCCGATGCCTCCGGCATCGTCTACAAGGTCGGCAAGGACGTAAAGAACGTCAAAGTCGGCGACGAGGTCGTCGTCCACTGTGCCACCTGGGACCGGAACGAGCCGTGGGTCACGGCCGGCAACGATCCGATGTACGCCGCCAGCTTCCGCATCTGGGGGTACGAGACCAACTTCGGCAGCTTCGCCCAGTTCACCCGGGTGCAGGCGCACCAGTGCATGCCGAAGCCGAAGCACATGACCTGGGAGGAGTCGGCGTCCTACGTCCTCGTCGCCGCCACCGCCTGGCGGATGCTGCACGGCTGGCCGGAGCACGCGATGCAGCCGGGCGACCCGGTGCTGATCTGGGGCGGCGCCGGCGGTCTCGGCTCGATGGCGATCCAGATTGCCAAGGCGGCGGGCGCGACGCCGATCGCGGTGGTGTCCGGCGACGACAAGATCGACTACTGCATCAGGCTCGGCGCCAAGGGCTGCATCGACCGCCGCAAGTTCGACCACTGGGGCATGCTGCCGCACTGGAAGGACACCGTCGGCTACAACAACTGGCTGAAGGGCGTCCGTGCCTTCGGCGCCGCCATCTGGGAGGTGCTGGGCGAAAAGCGCTCGCCGAAGGTGGTGTTCGAGCATCCCGGTGAGTCGACCATCCCGACCTCGATGTTCGTCTGCGATACCGGCGGCATGATCGTCATCTGCGCCGGCACCACCGGCTACAACGCCACCATCGACCTGCGCTACCTGTGGATGCGGCAGAAGCGCTTCCAGGGCTCGCACTTCGCCAACGACGGCCAGTGCTATGCGATGAACGAGCTGGCCCTGGCCGGCAAGCTCAATCCCTGCATGTCGCGGGCCTTCACCTACGAGGAACTGCCGCTCGCCCACCAGCTGATGCATGACAACAAGCATCCGCACGGCAACATGGCAGTTCTCATCGGCGCACCCGACTTCGGGCTCGGCAAGACCGCGGAGGCGCCGGTGGCGGCCGCTGCGTTGGCATTGCCGGCGGATGATCTGCACGAGCCAAAGATGCGGCACCCCTATCCTGTTTCCGCCCCGCTGCCGGGCCTCGAGACGATCGGCGCCGAGCCGGTCATCCACGACGACGGCACGCTGGTCCGCGAACGCATGCACCCCGGCATCATCGCTTGCGGTCTCGGCGACACTCTCGGCGAGGCGGCGAAGGCGATGGTGGACAGCGACGTCCACGCGCTGGTGGTCCTCGACGGCGGCAAGGCGGTCGGCGTGCTGTCGCAGACCGACATCGTCCTGGCGCGGCAGGGTCGCACCGCTGACGACGCGAAGGCGCTGAAGGTAAGCGATGTCATGACTCCGGGCTGCGCCACCATCGACGTCGGCGAGAAGCTGTCGGTGGCGATCACCCAGATGATGAAGCTGCGGATCCACCGCCTCGTCGTCAGCGAGAAGGACAAGCCGGTCGGCGTGCTGTCGATGACCGACATCGTCCGCAAGCTGATCGGCTAGCCGGATCTCCCGCGGCTGCCGCACCGGCCGCGGGATCCGCATCGCCCCGGGCGCCTTCGCGAGGCGCCCGGTCCTTGTTTTCTGTGTTGCCGAGAGGCCGCCGCAGCGCGGTCCTCGCGTTCGTCATCCCGGGAGGATGTCGTCATGGATGCCGCCGTCGCCACCAGCCAGAGCCCCGTCCTTTCCGATCTGATCCCGGCCTGCCGGGACGCTTGCGGCGCTGCCGATCACCTGCTGGTGGAGGTGCGCAAGGGGGTTTCGGCAAAAGTGGTCCGCGGCGGCAAGCTCGACGGAACGCTGCTGGACGAGAACCAGTTCGCCGCCCATGGCTATGCCTGGGTCGCCACCTACGTCGCCGGCCTGCAGCAGATGCTGGAGTGGGCCGAGCAACTGGAAGCGGCCGGCAGCCTCACCGAGCTGGAGAGCCTGATGCTGCAGGCGGCGTACGGCGAATACCTCGCGCAGATCGCCGGCGGCATCCCGATGACCCAGGTCGAGTGGGTCCGCCCGCGCAACATGGGGGTCTCCGACGCTGCCATCGCGGCGTTCCTGACGCCGGCCGTCACCCGGCTGATCGCCGAGGGCAATACCGATGCGGTGCGCATGCGCATCGCAGTGCTGATCGCCGACGGCAACTTCGGCAACCTCGGCATCGACGAGACGCTCGGCATGGTGCGTGACCAGTTCCGCCGCTTCGCCGAGGAGAAGGTGATCCCGTTCGCCCACGGCTGGCACGAGCGCGACGAGCTGATCCCGATCGAGATCGTCGAGGAGATGGCCGAGCTCGGCGTCTTCGGCCTGACCATCCCCGAGCAATGGGGCGGGCTCGGGATGGAAAAGATGGCGATGTGCGTCGTCACCGAGGAACTCAGCCGCGCCTACATCGGCGTCGG
>JBDHSN010000267.1:0-3440 GCA_039808105.1 Rhodospirillales bacterium | reverse complement strand
GCAAGTTTACTGCTTAACGATCCGCGTTTTTGCTTTCATGACTTGAGCTGTGCTGTACCAGCGCGACAGCAGGCAGGACCGCGGTGACACCCCGACATCCACGTCGCGCCCCGCTTCCGCCCGCCGCCGTGTCGGGCCACCGCCCGCACGAAATTCCCGACCGCAACCCACCCGGGCCATATCTGCGTTGGCTTGGCGCGTGTTCCGCCCCGCCTCCCCCGAACATCGCCCTCTCGACCGGCGAAGATAACTCATACGAAGTATTGTTTTCGCCGAAAGCGCGATTTCACTCCGCTGTCGAGTCCACTGGATGGGACCCTTATCGGCCGCGCCGGGAGACCCCATCAGAGTTACCCCCGCTTTCCTTTTCATCCACAGGCCCGAAGGCACGTATGTTCGTACGGCCCACTGCGGAAGACCCGAGACCGATGACAGCCCCGATCCATGCGCACGCCGTTCCGACCGGCGCTGGTGGCTTTGCCCCGCTGCTGCGGCGGCTGCCGCACAACGTCGAAGCGGAAATGGCGCTGCTGGGCGCGATCCTGGTCGACAACCGCGCCTACGAGCGGGTCTCGGAGTTCCTCCGCCCGGAGCACTTCGTCCTCGGCGAACATGCCCGGGTGTTCGAGGCCTGCGGCCGGCTGATCGAACGCGGTCACATCGCCGATCCGGTGACCCTCAAGGACTGGTTCGACCAGGACGAGACGCTGACCCAGATCGGCGGCGCCGGCTACCTGATCAAGCTCGCCGACTGCGCCGTCACGCCGATCAACGCCGGCGACTATGGCCGGCTGCTGCACGACCTCTACCAGCGGCGCGAGCTGATCGCGCTCGGCGAAGACGTCGTCAACCGCGCCTACGCCGGCGACATCGGCGAGGAAGCCGCACGGCAGATCGAGATGGCGGAGCAGGCGCTCTACGATCTGGCGACGCGGGGCAGCTACGAGGGCGGCTTCGAATCGTTCACCGATACGATGACCAGCGCCCTGCGCATCGCCGAGGCCGCGCACAAGCGCCAGGGCCTTCTCTCCGGCGTGCCCACCGGCTTCCGCGACCTGGACGGCCGGCTCGGCGGCCTGCACCCTTCCGATCTGATCATCCTCGCCGGCCGCCCGAGCATGGGCAAGACGGCGCTCGCCACCAACATGGCGTTCAACGCCGCCCGCGCCTGGCGCAGCGAGTCCGACGCCGGGAGCGGCCGGGCGCGGACCACGGACGGTGCCATCGTCGGCTTCTTCTCCCTGGAAATGTCGCGCGAACAGCTCGCCACCCGCATCCTCGCCGAGCAGACGCGCATTCCGTCGGACCGCATCCGCCGCGGCATGGTCGCCGCCGACAAGTTCACCGACCTCGTCACCGGCAGCCGCGAGCTACAGCGGCTGCCGATGTTCATCGACGATACGCCGGCGCTGTCGATCAGCGCGATGCGCACGCGCGCCCGCCGGCTGAAGCGCCAGCACGGCCTCGACATGATCGTCATCGACTACCTGCAGCTGATCGCCCCCTCCCCCGGTTCCCGCCACGACAACCGCGTGCAGGAACTCTCGGAGATCACCCGCGGGCTGAAGACGCTGGCAAAGGAGCTGGAAGTGCCGGTCCTCGCCCTCTCCCAGCTTTCCCGAGCCGTCGAGCAGCGCGAGGACAAGCGCCCGCAGCTCGCCGACCTGCGCGAGTCGGGCACGATCGAGCAGGACGCCGACGTCGTGATGTTCATCTACCGCGAGCAGTACTACCTGGAACGGACCGAGCCATCGCAGCGCCCGGACGAGACCGACGACAAGTTCCTCAAGCGTCACCAGGACTGGATGCAGCGCTGCGAGCGCGCCCATAATCTCGCCGAGGTGATGGTGGCCAAGCAGCGGCACGGCCCGATCGGCACGGTCAAGCTGTTCTTCGAGGGCGAGTTCACCCGCTTCGGCGACCTCGACCCCCGCGATACCGCCGACCTATAAGCTCGGTGACTCCCTTGCAACCAGCGGCAGGCGACCGATGACCGGCAACGACAGGGCAGCAGCGGTGCTCACCATCGACCTGGCGGCGATCGTCGCCAACTGGCGGTTGCTGGCAGCGCGGGCGGCGCCAGCCGAGTGCGCCGCGGTGGTCAAGGCGGACGCCTACGGTCTCGGCGTGGCGCAGGTCGCCCCCGCCCTTGCCGATGCCGGCTGCCGGGTGTTCTTCGTCGCCACCCTCGACGAGGGAATTGCCCTGCGCCAGATCCTCCACGCGCACGGCGAAGGCACCGCGCTCGCCGGCATGCTTGCCCAGACGGCTCCGGCGGCGATCTTTGTCCTGAACGGCGCGCCGCGCGGCTGTGAGAGCGAGTTCCTGCAGTTCGGGCTGCTGCCGGTGCTCAACGGGCTGGACGACATCGCCGCCTGGGGCACCCTTGCCGCGATGCTCGGAGCGACCTTCCCCGCTGCCCTGCACGTCGATTCCGGCATGTCCCGGCTCGGCTTGTCGCCCGCCGAGCTCACCACCCTCGCCAGCGAGCCGGACCGGCTGGACGGCACCGGCGTCATCCTGGTGATGAGCCACCTCGCCTGCGCCGACGAGCCCGGCCACGCGCTCAACCGCCGTCAGTGCGACGCCTTCGCCGCGGCGCGCGCCCGCCTGCCGGCGGCACCGGGCTCGCTGGCCGCCTCCTCCGGCATCTTCCTCGGCGCCGACTGGGCCTGCGATCTGGTCCGTCCGGGAGCGGCGCTCTACGGCGTCAATCCCGTCCCCGGCCAGGACAACCCGATGCAGCCGGTCGTCAGCCTCACCGCCCGGATCTTGCAAGTGCGAGAAATTGACACCGACACCACCGTCGGCTACGGTGCCACCTACCGGACGCGGGCGCCCGCGGTGATCGCTACCGCAGCCGTCGGTTACGCCGACGGGTATCTGCGGTCGCTGGGCAACCGCGGCGCAGGCTATGTCGGGAACCAGCGGGTGCCGCTCGTCGGACGGGTCTCCATGGATCTGATCACCTTCGATGTCACCGGCGTGCCATCCGAGCTGGTCGCCCCCGGTGCCAGCATCGAGCTGATCGGCGGGAAGATGACCGTCGATGACCTCGCCGCCGCCGCCGGCACCATCGGCTACGAAATCCTGACCAGCCTCGGCGCCCGTTTCGCGCGCGTCTACGGGCCGGCCGGGACGTGAGCGAGCGGCTGCTGCGGATGCGCCCTTTGCAACTCGTCGGCAGCTTCGTGCTGGTCTTCCTGGCGAGTACCGGGCGGCTGGTGCTGTTCGCCGTCGCTGCCATCGGCCACTGCGTCCGCCCGCCATTCTACTGGCGCAGTTTCGGGCGGCAGCTCGTCGAGATCGGCTACTACTCGCTGCCGGTGGTCGGGCTGACCGCCATCTTCACCGGCATGGTGTTGGCCCTGCAGAGTTACACCGGCTTCGCCCGGTTCTCGGCAGAATCGGCGATCGCCACCGTCGTTGTCGTCTCGATC
>JBDHSN010000266.1:0-3476 GCA_039808105.1 Rhodospirillales bacterium | reverse complement strand
ACCCGGGCGCTGCCGGAGCGGAAGGCGGCGAGCGCCTGCTCGCGCTGGCCCTGCGACTTGTTGCCGTGGATCGCCGAAGCGCTGACGCCGGCAGCGGTCAGGTGGCGGGTCACCCGGTCGGCACCGCGCTTGGTGCGGGTGAAGACGAGGGCGCGGGCGATCGCGTCGTCGCCCATCAGGCGCGCCAGCAGCGCCGGCTTCTCCCGTGCCGCGACGTGGATGACGCGCTGCTCGATCAGCTCGGCGGTGGACGACGGCGGCGTCACCGTCACCTCGACCGGATCATCGAGGAATTCGGCGGCCAGCCGGCGGATGTCCTCCGGCATGGTGGCGGAGAACAGCAGGGTCTGCCGGCTCGACGGCGTGGCCGCGACAATGCGCCGCACCGGGGCAATGAAGCCCATGTCCAGCATCCGGTCGACCTCGTCGAGGACGACCACCTCGACACCGTCGAGGCGGATGTTGCCCTGCTGCATGTGATCGAGCAGGCGACCGGGGGTGGCGATGAGAAAATCGACGCCGCCCGCCATCTTGCGGATCTGCGGGATGGCGCCGACGCCGCCGAAGACGACGGCGGAGGTGATGCCGAGGCCGCGGCCGTAGGTGCGCACCGCCTCGTCGATCTGGCTGGCCAGCTCGCGGGTCGGCGCCAGCACCAGCACGCGGCAGCTGCGCCGCGGGGCGCGGCGGCGGTGGGCGTCGAGGCGATGGAGGATCGGCAGGGAGAAGGCGGCCGTCTTGCCGGTGCCGGTCTGGGCGATACCGAGAAGGTCGCGGCCGGCGAGGACGTGGGGAATCGCCTGCGCCTGGATCGGCGTCGGCGTGACGTAACGCTCGGCAGCCAGCGTCTCCAGAATGGGCGCGGCAAGGCCGAGATCGGTGAATTGAGTCAAATGAGGAGATCTTTCCGTGATTGCCGGCGCAGCGCGCCTGGCAGACAGATCACAAGCGCACGGTGGCCCTGGCGGCAGGGCGAGCCGGGATCGGATCCGGGAGAGGAAGGAGCGTGCAAAACCGCCAAGCTCTTATGGGTGAGCCTTGCTCCGAACGGCGGAGATCACAGGCTCTGTCCTAATAGGTGGCGCAAGCCCCTCGCAGCGTCAAGAACAAAATCGGACCGTCAGACGCGCCGGCAATCCCCGCATCACAGTCCGCCGATGCAGACGTACTTGATTTCGCAGTAATCTTCGATGCCGTAGTGGGAACCTTCGCGGCCGATTCCGGATTCCTTGATGCCCCCGAAAGGGGCGACTTCGGTGGAGATGATGCCTTCGTTGATGCCGACGATGCCGTACTCGAGGGCCTCCGCCACCCGCCAAGTACGGGCGAGGTCGCGGGTGTAGAAGTAGGAAGCGAGGCCGAACTCGGTGTCGTTGGCCATGGCAACCGCCTCTTCCTCGGTGGTGAAGCGGAACAGCGGCGCCACCGGGCCGAACGTCTCCTCGCGCGCCACCTTCATCTGCGGGTTGATGTCGGCGAGTACCGTCGGCTCGAAGAAGGTGCCGCCGAGCGGATGGCGCCTGCCGCCGACGACGATGCGGCCGCCCTTGGCCAGGGCATCCGCGATGTGCTCCTCGCACTTGCGCACCGCCGCCTCGTTGATCAGCGGCCCCTGCTGCACGCCGGGCTCGACGCCCGGCCCCACCTTCAGGCCGCGCACCGCCTCGGCCAGCTTGCCGGCAAAGGCGTCGTAGACGCCGTCCTGAACCAGCAGCCGGTTGGCGCAGACGCAGGTCTGTCCGGAATTGCGGTACTTCGAGGCGAGCGCGCCGGCGACCGCGGCATCGAGGTCGGCGTCGTCGAAGACGATGAACGGGGCATTGCCGCCCAGCTCCAGCGAGACCTTCTTCACCGTCCCAGCGCACAGCTTCATCACCAGCTTGCCGATCTCGGTCGAACCGGTCACCGAGACCTTGCGGACCAGCGGGTTGGTGCACAGCTCCTCGCCGATCTCCGAAGCGCGCGACGACGGGACGATGTTAAGCACGCCGCTCGGGATGCCGGCGCGCTCGGCGAGCGCCGCCAGCGCCAGCGCCGACAGCGGCGTCAGCTTTGCCGGCTTGATCACCGAGGTGCAGCCGGCAGCGAGCGCCGGCGAGACCTTGCGGGTGATCATCGCGATCGGAAAGTTCCACGGCGTGATCGCCGCGGTCACGCCGATCGGCTCCTTGAGGACGACGATGCGGCGGTTGCCGGCGAAGGTCGGGATGACGTCACCGTAGGCGCGCTTGCCCTCCTCGGCGAACCATTCGACGAAGGCAGCGCCATAGACCACCTCGCCACGGCTCTCGGTGAGCGACTTGCCCTGCTCGGCGGTCATCAGCCGGGCCAGATCCTCCTGGTTGGCGATGATCAGGTCGTACCAGGCGCGCAGCACCGCCGCCCGCTCCTTCGCGGTTTTCTTTCGCCACGCCGGGAAGGCGCGCGCCGCCGCCTCGATCGCCGCTTGCGTCTCCGCCCGGCCGAGGTCGGCGACATGGCCGATAACGCTGCCGTCCGCCGGGTTCTCGACCGCAAAGCTGCGGGAACCCTCGCCTGCACACCAGCGGCCGTCGATGAACGCCTTGTCGCGCAGCAGGCCGGGGTCGCGCAACCGGAGTTCGCCTGCCGTCCCGACGTCACCCATCGCCCCGTCCTCCCGCTCGTTTTTCGCCCGTTCTTGCCTGCGCCGCGTGGCCCGCGACCCGCCACCGCCGGCTGCGCAGGGTAATCCCTGGCGCTGCTGCGGGCCAAGACGGTAAGCATAACGGCATGGGTACGCCAAAGGTTCGGCTCTTCGTCCCCGACGCACTGGCCGTCGATGCCGATCTCGCCGTCTCCGGCAAGCCGGCGCACTACCTCCTGCACGTGATGCGGCTGTCGGTGGGTGATGCGGTGCGCGTCTTCAACGGCCGCCACGGCGAGTGGAAGGCCAGCCTCGCCGGCCGCGGCCGCAGCGACTGCCACCTCCGCGTCGAGGCCCCCTGGCGCGAACAGCGCGGCGAGCCGGGTCCATGGCTGGCGTTTGCGCCGCTGAAAAAAGACGCCCAGGACCTGCTGATCGCCCAGGCGACCGAACTGGGCGTGGAACGGCTGCTGCCGGTTCTCACCCGCTTCACCGCCGCCGAGCGGATCAACCTCGATCGATTGCGCGCCCAGGCGATTGAAGCAGCGGAGCAGAGCGAGCGGCTGACGGTGCCGGCGATCGCGGAGCCGCGCCCGCTGCCGGCGCTGCTCGCGGCGTGGCCGCTTGAGCGGCAGCTGTTGTTCGCCGACGAGCGCGGCGGCCTCCCCATCGCCGAGGCGGTGCGGTGCATTTCCCCGCCTCCCGGCCTGCTGGTCGGGCCCGAAGGAGGATTCAGCGTCGAAGAGAGAACCGATCTCGCCGTGCGGCCGTTCGTGACCACCGTCGGTCTCGGACCGCGCATCCTGCGCGCCGGCACCGCCGCCGTCGCCGCGCTTGCATGCTGGCAGGCTTTGTGCGGAGACTGGCACAA
>JBDHSN010000265.1:0-3497 GCA_039808105.1 Rhodospirillales bacterium | reverse complement strand
GGGGCGCTGGCGTACTACGTCGTCTTCCCGATGGCCTGGCACTTCTTCCTCGGCTTCGAGATGACCAGCGAGCAGGGACTGCCGATCCAGCTCGACGCCAAGGTCGACCAATATCTTTCGCTGGTGATGCAGCTCATCTTCGCCTTCGGCCTGTGCTTCCAGATGCCGGTGGCGATGACCCTGCTTGCCCGTGCCGGCCTGCTGACCTCGCAGACGATGCGCGAGAAGCGCCGCTATGCCATCGTCGCCGCCTTCATCTTTGCCGCCGTGCTGACCCCGCCCGACATCTTCAGCCAGGTCAGCCTCGCCATCCCCACCATCCTGCTCTACGAGATCTCGATCTGGTGCGCCCGCATGGTCGAGAAGAGCCAGGAGAAAGCCGACCGCGAAGCGGAGGCGGCCGGAGGAGAAGCACGGGAGTAAGCGCGATGGGGATGTCGAGGGGCGAGCCGATCCGACGCGCAATGGGGGCTGCGGCGGGGCACGCCAAAGCGGCCGTCATCGCAAGCTGCCTGTCCGTGACGTGTGCTGTTGCTGCCGGCTGCGCCTGGAAGGATGACGCCCCGTCAGCGGCAAGCGGGAGCGCTGCCCTGTCATCCCCTTCGTCCTGCATCGATGAAGCGGCCAACGGCCGCACGCTCGCCGTCGAGCTGAACCGGACATTCGAGGTTTGCCTGCGCGAGAACCCGACGACGGGATACCGCTGGTCCTTCGCTGCCGATGGCGCGCCCTTCGTCGTCCTGATTGACGACAGCTTCCAGTCCGATGGCGATCGGCCGGGGGCCGGTGGCATCCATCGCTGGCGTTTCCGCGCCGCCGAGCCCGGCAGCGCGAAGATTGTGCTGTCGTACCGCCGGCCGTGGGAACAGGGCGTTTCGCTGGAACGGAGCTTCGCCCTGAGCGTTCGCATTAAGGTCCATTAATAACGGGCTCCGGATCTTCGCGATCCAAAAGCAATCGACCGGCTCAGGGAGGAAATATGAGAAACGGTACTTTCCGCGCGACGCTGCTCATTTTCAGCCTCATCGGTGCCAGCGTCACGGACGCCGCCTTTGCGCAAGGCCAGGACGTGCGGAAGGATGCGACGCCGGCGACGAAAGCAGCGAACAGCAAGCTGCTGGACGAGCTGCCGTTCTCAGACAAATCCGACTTCGAGAGCGCCCGCAAGGGACTGATCGCGCCGCTGCCCACCGAGATGATCAAGGGACAGGCCGGCAACGCGATCTGGAATCCCGACCAGTTTAAGTTCATAGCGGACGGTGCGGCAACGCCCGATACCGTCAATCCCAGCCTGTGGCGCCAGGCTCAGCTCATCAACATGAGCGGCCTCTTCCAGGTCACCGACGGCATCTACCAGGTCCGTAATCAGGATCTGTCGAACATGACCATCATCGAAGGCAAGCAGGGGATCGTGGTCGTCGATCCGCTGATTTCCACCGAGACCGCCAAGGTTGCCATCGACCTCTACTACAAGAACCGCGGCAAGAAGCCGGTCAAGGCGGTGATTTATACCCACAGTCACGTCGACCATTATGGGGGCGTTCGCGGTGTCGTCGACGAGGCGGACGTCAAATCCGGCAAAATCAAGATCTATGCTCCGGAGGGGTTTCTTGAGGCGGCGGTTGCCGAGAATGTCATGGCCGGCACCGCCATGAGCCGGCGCGCCAGCTACATGTACGGCAACCTGCTCCCGCCCGACGCCAAGGGGCAGGTCGGCGCCGGGCTGGGCACCACCACCTCCGCCGGCACCGTGACGCTCATCCCGCCGACCGACACCATCACCAAGACCGGCGAAACGCACGTGATCGACGGCTTGACCTACGAGTTCCTGCTTGCCCCCGCCTCGGAGGCGCCCTCGGAAATGCTGTGGTACATCAAGGAGAAGAAAGCCATCTCCGCTGCCGAGGATTGCACGCACACTTTGCACAACACTTATTCACTGCGCGGCGCGAAGATCCGCGAGCCGCTGCCGTGGTCGAAGTACCTCAACCAGGCGCTGCAGATGTGGGGCGGCAAGGCCGAGGTGATGTTCGCTCAGCACCACTGGCCGACCTTCGGCAATGCCGGGGTCGTGAAACTGCTGCGGTCCCAGCGCGACCTCTATCGCTATATCAATGACGAGACCCTGCGCCTCGCCAATCACGGGCTGACCGAGGTCGAGATCGCCGAAGAATTCAAGCTGCCCGACAGCCTTGCCCACGTCTGGGCTAACCGCGGCTACTACGGGTCGGTCAACCACAACGTCAAGGCCACCTACGTCCTCTACCTGGGCTGGTTCAGCGGCAATCCGGCGACGCTGCACGAGCTGCCGCCGGTTGAGTCGAGCAAGCGGTACGTCGAGTTCATGGGCGGTGCCGATGCCGTTCTGAAAAAGGCGCAGGAGTCCTACGACAAGGGCGACTATCGCTGGGTGGCGGAAGTCGTCAACCACGTCGTCTTTGCCGACCCCGACAACCAGGCGGCCAAGAACCTGCAGGCGGATACGCTGGAGCAGCTCGGCTACCAAGCGGAGCCGGGGCCGTGGCGGAACTTCTATCTGACCGGCGCCAAGGAATTGCGCGATGGCGTCGCCAAGCTGCCGACGCCGGACACCGCCAGCCCGGACACCGTTCGCGCGATGTCGCTGGACCTGTTCTTCGATTACCTCGCCGTTCGACTGAACGGCCCCAAAGCGGCGGACGCCAAGGCGGTGATGAACTTCGACTTCGGCAAGTCGGGCGGCAAGTACCTCGTCGAGCTGGAAAACGGCGTGCTCAACCACACCGCCGGCCAGCACTCCGACAAGGCCGACGCGACGGTGACGCTGAGTCGGGACGCGCTGAACAAGATCATCCTGAAAGAGATGACACTCGGCGACGCCATCGGCGCCGGCGACGTGAAGGTCAGCGGCAACAAGGCGAAGCTCGACGAGCTGGTTTCCTACCTCGATACCTTCGACTTCTGGTTCAACATCGTTACGCCCTGATCGAGGCGTTTCGGCGCTCAAAAACGGTCCGTCGTACGGTCCACAGCCTGCGCCCGCTCAAGCGAAGCGCAGGCTGAAGCCGCCGTCGACGTCGAGGGCGACGCCGGTGATGTAGCGGGCCTCGTCGGAGGCGAGAAAGAGGGCGGCATAGGCGGTGTCCCAGCCATCGCCCATGTGGCCCATCGGGCACTGGCTATCGCGGGTCGCGATCAGCGTGTCGATGTCGCCCTCGGCCCCATAGACGTGGGTCAGCGCCTTGTGCACCAGCGGCGTGTTCATCAGGCCGGGACAGACGCAGTTGGCGCGGATGCCGTCCGGCGCGTACTGCACGGCGAGGCTGCGGGTCAGCGAGATCATCGCCCCCTTGCTGGTGCCGTAGAGGCCGTAGTTGACGCCGCACCAGCCGTGCGCGGCGATCGAGGCGTTGTTGACGATGGCGCCACCCCGCCGCTGGCGCATCAGCGGCAGCACCGCCCGGCAGGTCAGGTAGACGCTCTTCAGGTTGACCCGCATCACCTCGTCCCACACCGCC
>JBDHSN010000264.1:0-3498 GCA_039808105.1 Rhodospirillales bacterium | reverse complement strand
GTCATCAGCAGGTTGTTGACCGTCGCCGTCATCACCTCGCGGTCCTGGCCGCGGTAGGTGCCGGCAGGAATCGGCTTCGCCAGAAACGCCGGATCGCCGATGCGGTTGACCACCTCCGGCGGCACCGGAACGAAGACCACCGGAATGGCCTCGGACAGGTCGCGGAGCGAGGCGACGCCGAGGCCGGTGGACTGCAGCGTCGCATCCAGCTCGCCCTGCTTCATCAGCGCCACCGACTCGTCGAACGGCAGGTACTGCACCGCCATCATCTCGTACGACAGCCCCGCCGCCTGGAAGACCCGCCGCGCATTGAGCTCGGTGCCCGACCGCGGCGCGCCGACGGAGACCCGCTTGCCCTTGAGGTCGGCAAGCCTGGAGATCGCTGAGTCCCGGCGGGCGACGATCTGGATGTAGTTGGGATAGATCGAGGCGATGGTGCGCAGCCGGTCGAGCTTGCCGTCGAAGCCGGCGCTGCTCTCGCCCCGCCAGGCCGCTCCCACCGAGTCGCCGAGGGCGAACGCCACCTCGCCGCGCCCCGCCTGCAGCAGCGTCAGGTTCTGCACCGAGCCTTGTGTCGGCGTCACCGTCACCTTGGCGCCGGGGATGGCGGTGGTGAAGATGCCGGCGAGCGCGCTGCCGAGCGGGAAGTAGACGCCGCTGGTGCTGCCGGTGAGGATGTTGATGGTCTCCGCCGCCGGCTGCTCCTGCTGGTGCCGGCGCCACTCGACGAAGCGGGCGAACATCGCCTCGCGGTTCTGCACCGGCGCGGCGCGATCACCGCCGCCCTCGCTCATGAAGGCGAGGAACTCATCGAAGGTGCTCTTCAGGCCGATGTCGTAGCCCGCCCCCGCCGTCGTCGGCCGCCGGTCCAGCCAGTCTTGCGCCGGCTGGAAGCGGGTCCAGCCCGGCAGCTCGGCGGCGAGGTTCACCTCCTGCCACTTGGCATGGCGCGGCGGCTTGAGAAACTCGCCGATGTTGTCGAAGAACGCACCGACGAACGCG
The DNA here is from genome assembly GCA_039808105.1 of Rhodospirillales bacterium. Lineage (GTDB taxonomy): Bacteria > Pseudomonadota > Alphaproteobacteria > Rhodospirillales > Defluviicoccaceae > Defluviicoccus. The sequence goes on along the minus strand of JBDHSN010000264.1, from coordinate 2,496 downwards.
GCGACGCGCCGGTAGCGCTCGTTGCCGGGGTCCCAGTTGTAGACCGCCATCACCGCGCTGACCGCGACGGTATCCAGCGAGCGGCCTTCCGGCACCAGTGCTGGATAATCCGCATGGGTGAGCGACGACGGAATGTAGGTCTTCAGCAGCCCTTCGCTGAGCGGCACCGGCAGGAAGTGCAGGTTGTCGCTGGCCGCGACCTTGCTGAACAGATCGGCCGGCTTGCCGACGACGTAGACCATCGCGGCGATCTGGCCGTCCTTGAGCTGCTGCAGCGCCGTCTGCTGATCGAGATGGGTCGCCTCCACCTTGACGCCGAGAACCGCATCCAGCAGCGTCGCCGCGGTCATCGCCGTGCCGCTGCCGACGACATCGACGTTCACCTTCCTGCCGGCGAGGTCGGCGAGCTGGCTGATCTCGGCCCGGGCGAGGATGTGCACCTCCTCGTTGTAGAGCTTGGTGATGTAGCGGATTCGCTGCGCCAGCGAGGGATGCAGCTTCTCCCGGCCGGCGTAGGCCATCACGTCCGACTGGACGATGCCGATGTCGACGCCCTTGAGGTAGAGCAGGTCGGTGATGTTCTGCACCGAGCCCTTGCCGACGATGGGGAGAATGCGGAGCTTCCCCTCGCTGTCGAGAACCGCGGCGAGATCGCTGGCAATGCGGATGTAGGTGCCGTTGACCCCCCCCGAAATGAGGCCAATCGTACCCTCGTTTACCTTGTTTCTCAGACTGTCGGCCGACTGGGCGCCGGCTGGTCCCGCGTATCCGCCGAGGACGGCAAGAGCCCAGGCCAGGACGGCCAGGCTCCGCATCATGCGCATCATCCCTTTATCCCCACAGATCTCTCTGTCCGCCTTGCCAGTATTGCACGTTTACCGGCGCGGATAAGAACAGCTCTGCCGCGGCCGGCATTGCCATGCGCGGGGCTGGATCACAGCCTTGGCGCACCTTTCCGGGTTCCGCCGGCCTCAGTGCTCCGCCGCCGCGCGCTGCCGGCGGCCAGGGCGACCGGCGGGCGACCGCCAGGGCAATGCCGCCGGGCCGGCGCTGGCTTCCCGCAGCCAAAGCCGTCACAATCCGCCCTCCCGACTAGACGATGAACACGGCGGAGCTTTGACGGTGTTGCTGCGGTGGTTGAAGCGTGGGGCGATCGTGATCGCCGTGGTGGCGGTCAGCCTGCTGGGACTGCGCGCCTGGGACGCCCAGCGTGGCGAGCCGCTGCGCGCCTGGCACACCTGGATCCCCCCCGAGCTCACCGCCGAGCAGATGGATCACGCCGACTGGCAGCAGTATCTCGCCGCCGAGGCCAGGATCTTCGATGAGATGGGCAAGGAGGTCATCCACAAGCTGGGCGAGGAGGACCGCGTCCCGGTCAACCGCTATTTCGAGGACAGCCCCGTCTACCCCGGCCATTTCGCCGAGGACTGGAACCGCTCCTACATCCTGGAGCCGGACGGGCCGCCGGTCGGCGCCGTCGTCTTCCTGCATGGGCTGACCGACTCGCCCTACAGCCTGCGCCACCTCTCCCGCCGCTTCCGCGACCTCGGCTACGTCGCCGTCGCCCCGCGCATCCCCGGCCACGGCACCGTCCCCGCCGGGCTGACCGCCGTCGGCTGGGAGGACTGGATGGCGGCGACCCGCCTTGCGGTGCGCGAGGCGCGGCGGCGGGTCGGCCCGTCGGCGCCGCTGCATCTGGTCGGCTTCTCCAACGGCGGCGCCCTGGCGCTGACCTACGCGCTCGATGCGCTCGACGACGCCAGCCTGCCGAAGCCGGACCGGCTGGTGCTGATCTCGCCGATGGTGGGGATCACCGCGTTCGCCCGCTTCGTCGGGCTCGCCGCGCTGCCGGCGGTCTTCCCCGCCTTCGCCCGCGCCGCCTGGGTCGCCATCCTGCCGGAGTTCAACCCGTTCAAGTACAACTCCTTCCCGGTCAAGGCGGCGCGCCAGTCCTACCTCTTGACCGACCACCTGCAGCAGAGCATCGCCGACCACGCCCGCCGCAACGGCCTTGCCGACCTGCCGCCGACGATCACCTTCCAGTCGGTGGTCGATTTCACCGTCAGCACCCGGGCGATCATCAACGCCTTCTATGCGCACCTGCCGGCCAACGGCCACGAGCTGGTGCTGTTCGACCTCAACCGCAGCAACAAGCTCGGCCCGCTGCTGCGCGCCGCCAACCAGCTCTCGCCGGAACGGCTGCTGCCGGCGCCGCCGCGCACCTATCGCACGACGCTGATCGTCAACGCCGGCACCGATACCCGCCAGGTGGTCGAGCGCGTCCTCGACGCCGGCGCCACCGAGGAGCGGACCCGCCCGCTCGGCCTCGACTACCCGACCGGCGTCTTCTCGCTGTCGCACGTGGCGCTGCCGTTCCCGCTCGACGACTCGCTCTACGGCATGGAGCCGCCGGCCGGCGAGCCGGAGTTCGGCGTCAACCTCGGCTCGGTCGCCGCCCGCGGCGAGCGCGGCGCGCTGATCGTCAGCCTCGACGCA
>JBDHSN010000263.1:0-3502 GCA_039808105.1 Rhodospirillales bacterium | reverse complement strand
GCCCGCTTCCCGGTCATCATCGTCTTCGGCGGCGTCGACAAGGGCGGCAAGATCGAAACGATCAATCTGCTCAACGAGTGGCTCGACCCGCGCTGGATCGTCACCCGTGCCTATGGTCCGCCGTCTGACGAGATGGCGGAACGGCCGGAGTACTGGCGCTACTGGCGCGATCTGCCGCCGAAGGGGCGGATCGGCATCTTCCTGCGCTGCTGGTACTCGCGGCCGATCCTCGACCGGGTGAACGAGCGGACCACCGAAGCGGAGTTCGATGAAGCCCTCGACCGCATCATCGCCTTCGAACGCGAGCTGGCCGATGACGGTGCCCTGATCCTGAAGTTCTGGATGCACCTCGGCAAGAAGGCGCAGAAGGAGCGGCTGACCAAGCTGGAGGCCAACCCGCTCACCCGCTGGCGGGTCTCGCAGATGGACTGGGAGCACTGGCACCTCTACGACAGGTTCATCGCCACCGCCGAGCGGGTCATCCGGCGCACTTCCATCGTCCGTGCGTCCTGGCAGATCGTCGAAGGCGAGGACAAGCGCTACCGTTCCCTCGCTGTCGCCAAGTCAATCCTCGATGCGGTGCGCGGTCATCTCGAGCAGATGGAGCTGCAGCGCCGCATGATCGGCGAGATGAGGGCGGTCACCGAGATCTCGCTCGCCGATGACGCCGTCCCCTTGGGCGAGCCGGATGGGGCCGAGGCGAAGGTGATCCCGCTGCCGCGGATCACCGTGCTGTCCCGCCTCGACGTCGGCCGGACGGTGGACGAGAAGCTCTACGAGAAGCGCAGGGAGGAATACCAGGGCAAGATCAACCTCGCGGTGCGCAAGGCTAAGGACCTCGGCGTCTCCTCCCTCCTCGTCTTCGAGGGCTGGGATGCCGCCGGCAAGGGCGGCGCCATCCGGCGGCTGGTCGCGGCGCTGGATGCGCGCGACTATCAGGTCATCCCCATCGCCGCGCCCACCGAGGAAGAGCGCGCCCAACACTACCTGTGGCGCTTCTGGCGGCACCTGTCGCGGGCTGGACGGATGACCATCTTCGACCGGAGCTGGTACGGCCGGGTGCTGGTCGAGCGCGTCGAGGGCTTCGCCCAGGAAGCCGAATGGAAGCGGGCCTACGCCGAAATCAATGACTTCGAGGACCAGCTCGTCCGTCACGGCATCGTGCTGTGCAAGTTCTGGTTCCACATCAGCAAGGACGAACAGCTCGCCCGCTTCAAGGTCCGGGAACAAACGCCCTACAAGCGCTGGAAGCTGACCGACGAGGACTGGCGCAACCGCGAGAAGTGGGACCAGTACGAGGCGGCGGTCGACGACATGATCGAGCACACCTCCTCGCGGCTGGCGCCGTGGACGCTGGTGGAAGCCAACGACAAGCGCTATGCACGGGTCAAGGTGCTGAAGACGATCTGTGAGCGGCTCCACGGCGGCATCGCCGCAGCGGAAGGGACAAAGAGCCAACCGCTCAAGAAGGTGAAGATGGAGAAGGCGGGATGACCGACGAGCCCGGGCGGCCGGAGAGCGCGACGAGCGACGACGAGGGGCTGCACGCCTTCGTTGCCGTGGCGGCCGAAATCACCGACGAAGATGCCGCGGAAGCGGAGAAGGAGCGGGACGACGACGGCATCGAAGCCGCCGCCCCGCTTGCCGCCGTGATGCCGCTGGCGAAAAGCGGCGCTTCCGCACCGCTGCGCAATCCCGAGCTGTACCTCAACCGCGAGCTCACCTGGCTGCAGTTCAATTTCCGCGTCCTGAACGAGGCTCGCGACCGGCGCAACCCGCTGCTGGAGCGCACCAAGTTCCTCGCCATCGCCGCTGGCAACATGGACGAGTTCTTCATGAAGCGGATCGGCGGCCTCAAGCAGCAGATCGGCGCCGGCGTTCACAAGCTCAGCGTCGACGGCCGCACCCCGGGCCAGCAGCTGGACGAGTGCCGCATCGTCATGGCCGAGTTCCGCCGGCAGCAGCACGAGGTCTTCCAGGGGCTGATCGCCGACCTGCGCCGCCAGAAGATCACCATCTCGCCCTTCGCCGAGCTGCCGGAGGAGCAGCAGGCGGAGATCCGCGCCTACTACCGCGAAAACATCTTCCCGCTGGTGACGCCGCTGGCGATGGATCCGGCCCACCCGTTCCCGTTCATCTCCAACCTGTCGCTCAACCTCCTCGTCACCTTGCGCTTTCCGCACGAGCGCCAGCTCACCATGGCCCGGGTCAAGGTGCCGGTGGGCAGCGGCGTTCCCCGCCTGCTCCGCGTCGGCTCCGACAACCACTTCGTCCTCCTCGAGGACGTGATGGCCAACTGCCTCGCCGAACTGTTCCCCGGCATGGAGGTGGAGGGGGTGGAGATATTCCGCGTCACCCGCAACTCCAATACCGAGCGCGGCGAGGAGCAGGCGGACGACCTCGTGCAGATGATCGAGGCGGAGCTGCGCGACCGCCGCTTTGCCCCCATCGTCCGGCTGGAGGTCGAGCAGACCATCAGCCCCAACCATCGCGGCATGCTGGCGGCGGAACTCGGCCTCGATGAAGAGCTCGACGTCTACGAGACCGACGTGATGATGGGGATGCGCGACCTGTGGGACCTGGTCCGTCTCGACATTCCCGAGTTGCACGACCCCAGCCATCAGCCGATCGACAACGTCAAGCTGATGGACGTGGACAGCATCTTCCACATCATCCGCGAGAACGGCCCGATCCTGCTGCACCACCCGTACGAATCGTTCGCCACCTCGGTGGTGCGCTTCGTCCGCGAGGCTGCCGACGATCCGAAGGTGCTGGCGATCAAGATGACGCTCTACCGCACCTCGGAATCGACGATGATCATCGATCATCTGATCGACGCCGCTGAGAACGGCAAGCAGGTGGCGGTGAACGTCGAGCTCAAGGCGCGCTTCGACGAGGCGGCCAACCTGCGCTGGGCGAGCCGGCTGGAGGAAGCCGGCATCCACGTCACCTACGGCGTGCTCGGGCTGAAGACGCACGCCAAGGCGATCCTCGTGGTCCGTCGAGACTACAACGGCCTGCGCCGCTACGCCCACATCGGCACCGGCAACTACCACGCCGGCACCGCCCGGCAATACTGCGACCTCGGCCTTTTCACCTGCGATAAGGATATCGGCTTCGACCTGACCGAGCTGTTCAACTACCTGACCACCGGCTGCCGGCCGGCGCACAGCTACCGCAAGATCCTCGCGGCGCCCCACTTCATGAAGAAGACGCTGATCGCCAAGATAGATCGCGAGATCGCCGGGCACAGCGCCGACACCCCGGGGCTGATCCGCTTCAAGGCCAACGCCCTGGAGGATCCGGATATCGTCGAGGCGCTCTACCGCGCCGGCCAGGCGGGCGTGAAGGTGGAACTGATCATCCGCGATACCTGCCGGTTGCGGCCAGGGTTGCCGGGAATCTCCGAGACGGTGACGGTGATCGCCATCATCGGCCGCTTTCTCGAGCACGCCCGCATCTACTATTTCCGCAACGGCGGCGACGAGGAGTACTTCATCGG
>JBDHSN010000262.1:0-3613 GCA_039808105.1 Rhodospirillales bacterium | reverse complement strand
GCCGCAGCCCCGGCTTCGTGGCGGGAAAGGCTGCAGCAGGCCGCCGCCATCGCCTGCCATCACCGCGTCACCGTCGCGGTCTATGGCTCGCTCGCCTGGCAGGCGTTGACCGGACAAGCCTACCTTCGGCCCGGCTCCGATATCGATCTGCTGCTCGACGCCAGGCGGTGGGGGGACCTCATGGACATAACAAACGTGCTCGCAGGGTTTGATGGGGCGCCACGGCTCGACGGCGAGGCGCTGCTGCCGGATGGCGCCGCGGTGGCGTGGCGCGAGCTGGCCGGCGCGCCGGAGCGGCTGCTGGTCAAGGGGCCCGCCGGCGTGGATCTCGTCCGATACGCTGACGTCCGCGGCCGGTTCATGGCGAGGGCGGCATGAACGTTCCCGCCGCCGCTCGCGTCGCGCCGCTGCCGGCCGCGGCACCAGCGCTTTCCGGCGGGCGCATCGGGCGGGAGGCGATCCGCGCGCTCTACGCCGAGATCGCGCTCTATCCCAAGCCGGGCCTCGTCAGCCCGGTGGACAGCGGCGCCCACGACGACATGGACTTCCGCCTGTTCATGCGCAGCCTGTTCGCGCTGCGCGGCTACTTCGTCCGCATCGCCGAAGCCGGCGCCGCCGACGCCGGCTTCCCCGCCCTGCGCCGCCTCGGCATCGCCGCCGAACGGCGCATGCTGGCGGCGACGGCGGGCGTCAACACCCACCGCGGCGCCATCTTCAGCCTCGGCCTGCTGGCGGCGGCGGCGGGGTCACTAAGCCGCCGCCGCCACAGCCTGCACAGCGGCGCGCTCGGCCAAGCAGTGCACGAGACGTGGGGGCGCGATATCCTCGGCGCCGCTCCCGGCAGCACCGACAGCCACGGCGGCCGGGCGGTGGACCGCTACGGCGTGCGCGGTGCCCGCCAGGAGGCGGCGGACGGCTTTCCACTGCTGTTCACCGTCGCCCTGCCGGCGCTGCGGACGGCGTTGCGGGCGGGCGACGCCGACGCGGCGCTGGTCGAGACGCTGTTCGTGCTGATCGCCCATCTCGACGATACCAACCTGCTGCATCGCGGCGGCCGCGACGGGCTCGCCTTCGCCCGCCGCGAGGCAAGCGCCTTCCTCGATGCCGGCAGCGTCGGCCGGGCGGGCTGGCAGCACCGGGCCGTCGCCATCCACCGGGCGTTCGTCGCCCGGCGCCTGTCGCCCGGCGGCGCCGCCGACATGCTGGCGGCCGCCTGGTTCGTGCACCGCCTGGAGAGCACCGGCGGATGAGCCTCGGGGTGGTCTGCCCCGGCCAGGGCGCCCAGTCGCCGGCGATGTTCGCGCTGCTCGACGGCCATCTGGTAGAGGCCCCTGCCCTGCGTGCCTGCGCGCGCGTACTCGGGCGCGACCTTGACGGCATCACCACCGCCGACGATGCCTTCCTGCAGCGCAACGCCGTCGCCCAGCCGCTGCTGTGCGCCTACCAGCTCACCGTCTGGAGTCTCCTCCGCGAGGCGCTGCCGGCGCCGCGGGCGTTTGCCGGCTACAGCATCGGCGAGTTCGCCGCGTACGGCTGCGCCGGTGCGTTCGATCCGGAGGCAACGGTGGCGATCGCCGCCTTCCGGGCGCAGGCGATGGACGCGGCCTGTTCCGAGCCGTGCGGCATGGCGGCGGTGCGCGGGCTGTCGCGGCGGCGCCTGGAACCGCTGGCCGCGGCGCACGGCATCGAGATCGCCATCGTCAACGCCCCCGACCGCATCGTCGTCGGTGGCCGCAGCGCCGGGCTGCAGGTGCTGCTCGCCGAACTCACGCCGCTCGGCGCCAGCGTCACCCCGCTCGCGGTCCATATCGCCTCGCATACCAGCCTGATGGCGAGCGCGGCAGCGGCGCTGCGCCGGCGGCTGCAACAGACGGCGATGGCCGCGCCGGCGGTCCCGGTCCTCGCCGGCATCGACGGCCTGCCGGTCTATCAGCCGGTGCGCGCCGTCGAAACGCTGTCGCAGCAGGCCTGCCAGACCATCGATTGGGCGGCCTGCCTGCAGGGGCTGAGCGAGGCCGGCTGCCGGGTGATCCTCGAGCTCGGCCCCGGCGCCGATCTGGCGCGGATGGTGCGCGACAATCTGCCCGGCATTGACGCGCGCTCGGTCGCCGAGTTCCACACCCTCGCCGGTGCGCTGCAATGGGTCCGCCGCCACCTCGACTGAGCGGCGCTGTCACCAGATCGGCCGGCCGGATCGGGTCGGGAGTTGCGCGCGCTGCGCGGCACCACGGTCGCGACGATAAAACGGGCCTGCTCAGCGGCGCTGCGACTGCCGGCGGTGCTGGAAGGCCTCTATCGCCGCATTGATCGTCGGAAAGGGACGTAGTTCGAGCGCTTCGCCGCGGCTATTGACCCAGTCGGCGCGGAAGTATCGTTGCAGCGATTGTTTGGCGCGGGCACTGGCGAACACGATGCCGCGGGCCTTCAGCTCGTGCCGCAAGTCATCCAGCATCCTTACGGCGGTGTAGTCGATGATGCTGATCGGGCTGGCGTCAACGACCACCCATTCGACCGGTGTTGCCGCGGCATCGAGATGCGAAAGCACACGCGTCTTGAAGTAGTCGCAGTTGAAGAACACGAGGTTGGCGTCGAAGCGATAGAGCAGCAGGCCGGGGACCGTCGCGGCTTGGGGGTAGTCGGCGATGTCGTGAAAGCCGCCGACCCCCGGCGCCCGGCCGAGGACGGCATCGTGAGGCCGCGAGTTCACCGACACGAACCACAACAGCGACAGGACGACGGCAAGCAGGACGCCCGGCAGCACACCGAGGAAAAGCACGGCGGCGGTGGTCGCCAGCGAGAATGCCAGTTCCCGGCCGCTCGCCTGCCACAGATGCCGCAGCGCTGCGATATCGAGCAGGCCGATGGCGGAGGCGATGATGATCGCGGCAAGCGCGGTTGCCGGCAGCAGCGCCAGGGGTCCGGTGAAAAACAGCAGAAACACCAGCATGGCCGCGCCGGCAACGATGCCGACGAGCTGCGTGCGTCCGCCCATCGCATTGCTGACTGCCGTCCGCGAGTCGGCGCCAGTCACCGGGAACCCCTGTGCCAGCCCGGAGACGAGGTTGCCGGCACCGAAGGCGCGGAGTTCCTGGTTGGCGTCGATATCGTAGCCGTTGCGCCGGGCGAAGCTCTGGGCGGTGAGCACGCCGCTAATGAAGCTGATGAGGGTGATGCCGGCGGCATCCTGCAGCAGCGGCGGCAGATCGGCGAGGCTGACCTGTGGCAGGCCAAACGACGGCAGGCCGCCCCCAACCGGCCCGAGGACGGCGACGCCGTGTCCGGCGAGCCCGAGGGCAGCAACCGCGAGGATGCCCAAGGTGGCGGCGATCAGCGCCGCCGGCAGGCGCGGTGCGAAGTGCCGCATCACCATCAGAAGGATGAGCAGGGCCGCGCCCAGCGCCAGCGAAGCCGGATGAACCTGATCGAGTTGCACCCAGAGCGACGTCAGTTTGGCGAGGAAGCTGTCGCCTTCCGCAACCAGGCCGCAGAGTTTCGGCATCTGGCCGACGATGATGATCAGCGCAATGCCGTTGAGGTAGCCGGTAAGGATCGGCCTCGACAGGAAGCTGGAGATGAAGCCGAGGCGAAGCGCTCCCGCCGCCAGATAGAGCAG
>JBDHSN010000261.1:0-3619 GCA_039808105.1 Rhodospirillales bacterium | reverse complement strand
CGCCGCGGTCGCGGGGGAGTTGTGTGCGGCAGCCGGCCGGCGCTTCACGGGCGTGCGGCGATACCGGCGCGGCAGCCTGCTGGGTCAGCGGCGGCGGGCTGGCGGGCGTCGCCGGCGCTGCCGGCTCCCGCTCCTCCGGATGCTTCTCCGCGGCCGGCGTAGCGGACGTGGCCGGCGGCGGCGCCGGGCGGTCCGCAGCCGCGGAGGGCGGCGGCGCGGAGGTGCCGGCGGTGCTCGCCTCCGGGACGACCGGCAGCTCGTTGAGGCGTACCAGACCGCGCTGGCTGGTAAAGCTCAGCGAGGCATCGCCGCTCTGCTGCTGCGAGACGCCGCCGATCTGGTGGTCGAGCGTATCGTAGACGCTGAGCACGCCGTTCACCATCAGGGCGAGGCGGCGGGTGGCGGGAAAGACCGCATAGCGGATATCGTTCTGCTGGCCGACCGATGACGGCTGGCCCAGGTCGGCCGGCCACCAGGTGCCCGCTGCCTCCCCCGCCCGTGGCACGAACAGGCTGACGTCGCCCAGCATTGCCGCCGGCGTGCTGTTTCCCTGGCTCTGACTCTGCCGTTGCACCGGCGCGAAACTCCCTGGTCTGGTGTGCTTACCGACGACGCCGGCAAGCTCGCTGCACAGGGAATCGACCCGCGCCTTCAGCGCGTTGTTGAACATATCGCCGATCATCGTCATGCCGCCGCGCGACCACTGCCCCATGCCGCCGAACTCGCTGTGGTCGAACTGCGCCATCGTCCCGCCGCCGGCGGCGACGGCCTGCAGCATCACGGTTACCGCGGCGGGGCTGAACCCGTGCCGCTGTGCGATATCCCCGACGATGCGTTGTCCTTCCGGCGTAAGCTCCGGCATCAGCTTTTCCTTCCCGTTCTCGCAAGACTGTGCAGGGACAAACGACCGGTGGCATGCGCCTGCGGGATGATCCTGGAACGCCGGCGGCCTGGCAGCAATCCTGCGCCGCCGCGCTGGTCCCCGTTAATCTGGTCCGCGCGCGGCGCGCCGCAAGGAACGGTCGGCGCTTTTGGTGCTGTCAATACTCGACTGCCATCAGGCAGAGCCCGCCCGGCGGCGCGGTGGGACCGGCGCGTGTGCGGTCGCGGGCGGCGAGGGCGCTCGCCACGTCCGCCGCCGACCACCGTCCCTGGCCGACCCGCGCCAGGGTCCCGGCGATGATCCGCACCTGATTGTGCAGGAAGGAGCGGGCGCGCACGTCGAGGACCACTTCTTCCCCGTCCCGGCGGACGGTGAGGGCATCGATCGTCTTCAGCGGTGAAGCGGCCCCGCACATCGTCGATCGGAACGAGGTGAAGTCGTGGCGGCCCACCAGCAGCGCTGCCGCTTCCGCCATCCGCGCCACAGCGAGCGGGCGCGGCGTCCACCAGACGAAGCCGCGCTGCAGGACCGGCGGCGCCGGCCGATCGAGAATCCGGTAGCGGTAGCGGCGCGCCCGCGCCGAGAACCGCGCGTGGAAGTCGGCGGCGACGCGATGCGCCTCCAGCACCGCCACCGGCGCCGGACGCAGGTGATGGTTGAGCGCGTCCCGCACGGTGGCCGGCGTCGCCTCTCGGAGCAGATCGACGTGCGCTACCTGGCCGGCAGCATGAACGCCGGTGTCGGTCCGGCCGGCACCGGTGACGGTCACCTGCTCGCCACAGAAGCCGCTGATGGCCTCTTCGAGAGCCTGCTGCACCGATGGTCCATTGGCCTGGCGCTGCCAGCCGCAGAACGGCGTGCCGTCGTATTCGACCGTCAGCCGCCAGCGGGACACGTCGCCGCCATCCTTCGCGTGGTCCAGCACCCGCCCGCCCTTTCACCTGCGAAAAAGCGCAGCAGGCCCCTGCAACCGGGCACGCGCATATCGCGGGTTTTACTTATTGTGGAGGGATCACCCAGCCGTTACGATCTTGTTACAAAGGTTCAGCCGCCGGGGGGAGGAGAATCGGAGCCCGTGACCGATGCCGGAATGGCAGCCCTTGCATCCCTCTCGCGTCGACTCGCCTTCCCGGATTCACCGATGTAAGCCGGCAAGGACGATTGCGCGCAAGGCTTCGCGGAGGTCTTGCGGCTGATGGAGCATTATCTGCAAACCCATTGCCGGCTTGACACCAACGACCTCGACGAGGCGCGCGAACACGTCGGCAAGCTGTGGGAGCGCCACCGGTCGCATCTTCAGCGCGGGCGCACCTATGGCTTGCAGTGGCATCAGGTCGACCTGCGCCGAACCAGCCTCAGCTACGTCAACAGCGCCAGCGCGCTCTATGTCTCGTGCGGTCCGGTAAGCGGCCGTCTCCGCCTGACCATGCCGGAAGAGGGCCGCGTCGCCCACTACATCGACGGCAAGCGGGTGGAGGGAACGCCGGATCACGGTGTGCTGTACACGCCGGGCCGCGACCTCAAGCTCGACATCAAGCCGTATCGCTCGCTGCTGCTCGCCATCGATGAAGATTTCGTCGCCCGGGCGGCGCGACGGCGGTTCGATCGCGTCCCCGACGCCAGCGACTGGCCAAACCGTCTGCCGCTCGATTTGCCGTCGGCTGCCACCCTGCGATCGCTGTGCCGATGGCTCGGCCAGGAACTCGACAGGCCGGGTACGCCGCTGCTCACGGTGCCGCGCGTCGCCGACGGCTTCGAGCGGTCTGTCATCACGCTGTTCCTGGAGTGTCTGGCGGCAACCCCGCAATTCAGCGAACCCCGGCGGCTGGGCGATCTCTCCGCCGGACACCTGCGCCGCATCGAGGAATGGCTTGACGTGAACTTTCTCGAGCCAGTCGGCGTCGAGGATATGGCGCAGGTGGCCAACATCAGCGTGCGCGCAGTGCAGACGATCTTCCGGCGGCTGCGCGGCTGCACCCCTTCGGGGGCGCTGATCGCCCGGCGTCTCGACCATGCGAAGCGTGTGCTGGAGGCGGCGGGTCCGGATACGAAGGTGACCGACATCGCCTACGACTGCGGATTCTTCCACCTCAGTCGCTTCGCCGCCCGCTACGCCGAACGCTTCGGCGAGCGGCCGTCGCAAACGCTCGCCAAGCGGACCCGGAAAGTCATCTGAGCCGTTCGCGGGCGGTGTGGCGGGACGCGACCTTTCGCTCGGTGACGCCTCTTCCGTGATTCATTGCGCAGCGCACATCTCCCTTAAGCGGGTTGCGAGCGATGCGCAATTTTATGCCGTTCAGTCGTTTGAGCGGCGTGATAGCCAGAATACGAATCTCCTGGCGTCGCGCTGATGCGCGCCAGATGGATAGATGCCGCTGACGCAGCATGCGATATTTTTTGCGGCTGCAAAGAAGTGGGGATTGGGCTGCCGGGCCGCGTCATTGGGGGGTGAGCGACGCGGCCCGGCTCCCGACGTGGTTTGAATGGCCATCCCATTGTGGGGGGAGAAAGGGATGGCCCCAACGTCAGGCGCAAGGAAACCTGACGGAATGCGGCGCTTTCGTACAGTGAAAAATCCGCATGAGAGGCATGTGCCACCAAAGCGGCAAAACCCTCCTGAGAAGTGATCCATACCGGTTAGCCGCGGCGTAATCGCGTGCATTTGTCGCCGCGAAGTACGCCCTTTGGTGATTCCACGATGCATTTGCATCACAGACGGCCGGCGGCCAAAGCCCA
>JBDHSN010000260.1:0-3638 GCA_039808105.1 Rhodospirillales bacterium | reverse complement strand
TGATCACATCGGTGGTCGCCACCGGTTCCGGTGCGCCAAACCGCCGCACCGCCTCCCAGGCGATGGCGCCGCTGACGACCAGCAGCAGCACGGCGTTGGCGAGCGACGCCATGACGGTGGATTTGCGCATGCCATAGGTCCGCCGGTGTGACGGACGGCGGCGGGCGAGGATGCTGGCGGCCCATGCCAGCAGCAGCCCCAGCACGTCACTGAGATTGTGGCCGGCATCGGCGAGCAGCGCCAGCGAGTTGGCGAAGAACCCCCAGGCCGCCTCGATGGCGACGAAGCCGAGGTTCAGGGCGACGCCGATGGCGAAGCGATAGCCGGTGGGATTGCCGTGGGAGTGTCCATGATGGCCGTGACCATGACCGCGGCCGTGTCCGTGATCATGGTCATGCCCGTGTTCATGCCCATGGTGATGATGGTCGTGGGCGTCGGCGGACGGTGCCATCAGGTCCTGCCAGCGCCGCCCACCGGGGCGCCGCCATAGCGGATCACCGTCGCTTTCTCCAGCGTCACCATGCCTGTGGCCATCATCGGCTCGATCGCGGCAAGATAATCGTGGATGCGGTCGTGCGCATCGACGATTTCGACGACCACCGGCAGATCGGTTGAGAGCTGCAGGATTTTCGTGGTGTGCAGGCGGGCATTGCGCCCGAAACCCATCGGTCCACGCAACACGGTGGCGCCGGCGAGCCCCATCTCCCGGGCTTTCAGCACCAGGGCTTCGTAGAGCGGGCGACCGTCGGCGCGATCGTCTTCACCGAGGAAGATGCGCAGCAGCAGGGCGTCCTGGGGCGGTGTGTACATGCGGGGCGACCCCCGGCTAGCGGTTGACGAGGAGTCCGGCGGCGTGACCGAGCCAGACGCCGAGCAGGCAGAGGACGACCGACAGCAGAATATTGGCGCCGGCCAGCACCCATTCGCCGTCGAGAGCCAGGTTGAGCGTCTGCAGGCTGAACGACGAAAAGGTCGTATAGCCGCCGAAGATACCGACCATGATGAATTGGCGGGACGTCGAACTGATCAGCAGCCGGCCGTCCGGACCGGTGGTAACGGCAACGAGGCCGATCAGGAACGATCCGACGATGTTGACCAGCAGGGTCCCCCACGGGAACGTCTCGCCGACGGCGCGGGCGACGGCGAGGGAGCACCAGAACCGCAGGACGCTGCCAAGCGCTCCGCCGAGCCCGATCCACACCGAAAGGGCGATGAAGGAAGCCTGCATCAGCTTCAGCCGCAGCAGCGCCGGCTGCAGCCGTCATCACCAACGCCGGCGCGGACTGCCCGCGCCGGCCGCAACCGGCGGCAGCCCGGCTCACCCACGGGACGGCAGCGGCTCGGCGGTCGGCGTCAGCGGCTCGACCATCTGCGGCACCGGCGATGACATGCTGGGCCCGTGGTCGTCGGCCGTGGCGCGCATCAGCCAGACGCGGGCGCGCGACAGATCGCCATGCTCCGCCTCCTCCAGTTCCGCCATCAGCCGGCATACCCGTGGCGACGCGGTCTCGCCGGCGATCGATTCCAGGTTGGATCGTGCCTCGCCCCACAGCCGGGCCTCGAGGGCCGCGACAGCGACGGCGATGCGGCTCTCGATGTGGTCGGGGTTGAATGTCGCGAGCCGCTGCGCCGCCTTGACCTTGGCGAGGGCATCGACGCTTTGGCGGGCGTCCCAATAGAGGTCGGCAAGCTCCGGGTCCGGCTGGATCCGCCACGCCCGTTCAATGGCCTCCGCCGCCTTGCCGTGCCGGCCGCCGGCGATCAGCAGGCGGGCGTAGCGCGCCGTCGCCGCCGGATAGCCGGGATCGGCCTGAAACGCCTTCTTGGCCATCGCTACCGCGGCATCGCCTGCCTCCGTCTCGCTTTGCCGCAGCAGGATATCGGCCCGTTCGCGCGGGGCTTCGGCCGGCGGCAGCAGATGCAGGGCAGTCCGCTGTTTCAGTGTCGCCTCGGCATCGGTCCAGCGACCGGCGCGCTTCTGCAGGTCGTAAAGGGTGTTGACCACCCATTCGCTCTTCGGATTGAGCCGATAGGCGCGCTCGGCGAGGCGCAGGCTTTCGTCCCAGTCCTGCCGCTTGATCGCCTGCGCCAAAAGGCCGCGCACGCCGAGGAACTCGGTATCGCTGCGTTCCCGCATGGTCAGGAAGAACGTCTGGGCCGCCTTGTCGTCGCCCTGCAACTGCGCTGCCTGTGCCGACAGCAGCATGGTGAGCGGCCGGCCGTCGAGCAGCGTTTCGGCGCGTCGCGCCTGCCGGCGGGCGTTCTCGGCGTCGCCGGCGGCCACCGCGACGAGACCGCGGCTGAGCGCCTCGTAACCGAGCCGCTGGCGGCGGTCGCGCCGGCCGCGCTCCAGCAAGCCCGGCGTGCGCCGCACGATGCCGAACAGGCGGTAGAGCACGGCGGCGATGCCCATCAGCACCAGCAGGGCGGCGATGAAGACGCCGAGCGACGTCTCGATGCGCCAGTCGTGCCACGTCACCGTGAAGACGCCGGGCACTTCCGCCAGGAATGCCGCGAAGTAGGCGGCAATGCCGAGGACGACGGCGAGGATGATCCAGCGCAGCATCGTCGTCATCCTTTCGCTATCGACAGCCGGGTGATGGCCCGCTGCTGCATGGCGACGAGGGCTTGCTGCGCATCCAGCCGGATCTGTGCCTGCGCCAGCCACGGTTGTGCTGCCGTTGCCGGCGGTCCGGACAGCGCCTGCAGGGCACGGACGGTTCCGGCAACATCACCGTCGGCGAGGGCGCTCTCGGCCTGCGCCAGGATGCCATCGACACCGCCGGCGCCGACCGCCGTGGGGCCGGTGCGCCGCACGCTGACCAGGGAGGCGACCCGGTCGATGATCCTGTCGGTCCAGCCGTCGCCGGCGGTGACCGGCTCGGCGCGGGAGATGGCCGCAGCAACGTCGGGGAAGGAGGCGCGCAGCGCCGCCAGGGTGGGAACGCCGGCGATGGCGTAGGGCTCCAGCGACGCCGCCGTGCTGGCGATCTCCGGATCCTCGGCGCCGAGGGCGCGAACCGCCGCCAGCTCACGGACGAAGCCGCCGCCGCTGTCCACCGCCTGTGCGAGCTGTCCGACGGCAAGCACCGATGTCGCCAGCTTGGAAGCGGCATCTCGCGACGTCTGGGTCATCAGTTCCAGCGAGCGCACCTGCTGGGTCAGGCTGTTGACGTTGCCGGCCTGGCTCTCCAGCCGGGCGATGCGTTCGGCGAGCTGGGCCGTCCGCTCGGTATCACCCTGCTCAGCCCGGGCGGTCAGGTCGTCGACCGTCTTCTGCAGGTCGGCGATGGTGTTCTCGACCGCGTCCAGCCGCGGCGCTATCGCCGACAGCTGGTCTCGCAGGCGCGCTTCCCGCGAACCGAGGTCGCTGACCGCTGCCTTGATGCCCTGCAGCGGGTCAACCGGCGGCGGTTGCAATGCCTGCTGCTGGCGCGGCTGGAAGTAGCCGAACCACGCGCCGGCAGCGGCGCCGCCGAGCATGAGCAGGACGAGCAAGGCCCAGAGCAGGCCGCTGCTGCCGCTCTTCGGGCGGGCAGGCTCGGGGGCGGCGCGCGGCGGTGCCGTCCCGACGCCGCCGGCGGCGGGACCGGGCTTCGCGGCCGCGGCGGCAGCCGCCGCATCCGATCCGGCGTCCG
>JBDHSN010000259.1:0-3666 GCA_039808105.1 Rhodospirillales bacterium | reverse complement strand
GCGAACGAGCGGCTGACCGATCTCGACCGGCTCAAGGACGACTTTCTGTCGACGGTCACCCATGAGCTGCGCACGCCGCTGACCTCGATCCGCTCCTTTTCGGAAATTCTGCACGACAGTCCCGATCTCGACATCGCCGAGCGTCAGCACTTCCTGACGATCGTCATTCGCGAGAGCGAGCGACTCACCCGGCTGATCAACCAGGTCCTCGACCTGACCAAGATCGAGACCGGGCGGATGAAATGGCAGATGACGAAAGTCGATCTCGGCGAGGTTATCCATCAGTCGGTGGTCTCGCTGCGCGGGCTGTTCGAGGAGCGGCAGATTGCCATCGAGATTGCCGTGCCGACGGAAATTCCGTCGATCATGGCCGACCGCGATCAGCTCACCCAGCTGGTGATCAACCTGCTGTCAAACGCGCAGAAGTTCTCGCCCGCCGGCACCGGCCGGGTTTGCGTTGGCCTGACCGCCGCGGATGGCACCATCGCCGTTCGCGTCGCGGACAACGGTCCTGGCATCCCGGCAAGTGAACACGAGAAGATCTTCGAGAAGTTTCACCAGGTTCGCGCCGGCCGGACCGGCAACCCGATGGGCTCGGGCCTCGGCCTTGCCATCTGCCGCGGCATCGTCGAACACCTGGGGGGTCATATCTGGGTGGAAAGCGAGCCCGGTCTTGGCGCGACGTTTATCTTTACGGTGCCGCTTGCGACCGGGCCCAGCCATGCCGTCGATACGAAGGACGATGTTGCTGGGACGTAACCTCACCGATTGAGCATCAGCACGCGCTGACGCCCGGTCATTCACTCACGGCCGAAGCCGCCGCTGCCGGAACGGACGGCTCCTGTGGCTCCGGCTTGCCGGTCAGCAGCCACCGGGCCAGCGCCGGAAGCCCCGCCCAGAACACGAAGAAGGCGATGGCCAGCCAGTCCGGAATGCTTTCGGCCGAGATCAGGATTGGATGCAGATCCAACATCACGTCACCTCACGAAATCAGTCGAGACCGCAACGATGGGCCGACGCCTGACGCCAGCACCGGTCTCCGACATCCGTTTAGCTAGGTGCTTCGACCCGGCTCCGCAACGCGCCGTGTCTTTCGGGCAACTATGCCTTGGCACAAGGCAACACATTCGCGCTGGTCAGGTTTGACCACGACGCCCCGCTGGCGGCCGTCGACAAATGCAGCGAGAGCACATTGCGCCTGTTTTTCGTATGAGATAGCTTCGGAAAGCCTGCTCCGGGTCTGCATGTCCTTTCAATGAACCCCGGGGGGCAGGCAGAAAACAAGCATTGCAACAGGCGTAGACGCGCCTGAGCAAGGTCATTGTGCTAACTGCCGGGAGTAATCCCGCGCGAAACGGCCACAAGGCCGGACACCTGATCGACGCGGGTGATAAGATACGATGGGAGCAGGTCCATGCGAATACCTTCAGGCGGCCTGTTGCTGCTCTGCATGATCACGTTTGCGGGCGCGGTGGCTCCGGCTGCGCCGGCCGCAGCAAGGCAACCAAACTGGCCCGCCACCCTGACCCTGGCAACGGCCTCGCCCGGCGGCACCTACCATGTCTACGGCATGGGCCTCGCCAACATCCTGACCCGGGTGCTTGGCATGCCGGTGATCGAGCGCACCACGGAAGGGCCGATCCAGAACATCCAGCTTATCGAGGCCAACGAAGCGCAGATCGCCTTCGTTACTCTCGGCGCGGCGCTTCAGGGATGGAATGGCACCGGCGACTGGACGAAGGGCAAGCCGTACCGGGCCATGCGGGCGGCGTTTCCGATGTACAGCACGCCGTTTCACTTCATCGTCCTGAAGAACTCGCCCGTCACCTCGCTCGCCGACCTGGCCGGCAAGAGCGTCGGCGTCGGACCGCACGGAGGCACTTCCGGCAGCTATGTTCCGCGCATCCTTGCCGCTCTCAACATCTCGGCCACCTTGATCGAAGGAAGCTGGGAGGAAATGGCGGCGAAGCTGGAAACCGGCGAGGTAGACGTGCTGGCCGCGGCGGTCGGTGCGCCCTTCCCGGCGATCGCTGGCCTGGAGAAAAACAAGAACATCCGCTACATCCCGGTGCACGAGGACCAGGTTCTGGCCATTCGCCTGGCCATCCCCGAGCTGGCGGTTGCTACCATCCCGGCGGGAACCTACCCATCGCTGATGAAGGCCTACTCCACGGTCGGTCTCTACAACTTTGCCGTCGTACATAAGGATCTGCCCAGCGACCTGGTGTTCCAGATCGTCGAGGCGGTCTTCGCCTTCCATGACGAGATGATGGAGATTCATCCGGCCGCCGCCGCAACGGTGCCGGAAAATTTCGTCCAGAACACGTTCCTGCCGTATCACAGCGGTGCCAGCCGCTTCTACAGTATCAACATGGTCCCGGGTGTCGTTCGCGCCGATTAACGAAAAGACAGCGCTGCGTGTACCAGCCGCATTCAACCAGTCGTAAAGGCAAAGCCGGTGGTACCGCTAGGCGTTCGCGCGATAGGCATCTTTCATCAACCACTCGACGAGAGCCGAGCTACCTGTCGCAGGGAGGAAACCGCGATGGTCAGTACCCTCACTGTTCAGCCTGAGCCATCAGCCAAGCCCAAGCCACTGTACAAGAGCCTCTATTTCCAGGTCGTCTGCGCTATCCTCATCGGCGTGCTGTTGGGATATTTCTTTCCCGATACCGGCGCAGCGATGAAACCGTTGGGCGATGCCTTCATCAAGCTGATCAAGATGATCATCGCCCCGATCATCTTCCTCACCG
This sequence comes from Rhodospirillales bacterium, assembly GCA_039808105.1. Taxonomy (GTDB): domain Bacteria; phylum Pseudomonadota; class Alphaproteobacteria; order Rhodospirillales; family Defluviicoccaceae; genus Defluviicoccus. Next base: position 913 of record JBDHSN010000259.1, on the reverse strand, counting down.
TCGTGCACGGCATCGCCAGCATGGGCGATATGAAGAAGGTCGGCCGCGTCGGCATCAAGGCGCTGATCTACTTCGAAGTCGTCACCACGCTGGCGCTCATCGTCGGCCTGCTGGTGGTCAACCTGTGGCAGCCCGGCGCCGGCATGAACGTCGATCCCGCCTCGCTGGACACCAAGGCCATCGCCGCCTACACCGCCAAGGCGCAGAGCCAGAGCACCGTCGACTTCTTCTTGCACATCATTCCGACGACGGTGGTCGGCGCCTTCGCCGAAGGTGAGATCCTCCAGGTCCTGCTGTTCGCCCTGCTGTTCGCTTTCGCCCTGCATACCCTCGGCGCGCGCGGTGCGCCCGTTCTCAAGCTCGTCGACGACCTGTCCCACATCATGTTCGCCATCGTCGGCATCATCATGCGGGTCGCCCCGATCGGCGCTTTCGGTGCGATGGCGTTCACCATCGGCAAGTACGGCATCGGCACGCTGCTGTCGCTCGGCCAGCTGATGGCCGCGTTCTATACCACCTGCCTGATCTTCATTTTCCTCGTTCTCGGTACCATCGCCCGTCTCGCCGGTTTCAGCATCTTCAAGTTCATCCGCTACATCAAAGAAGAGCTGCTGATCGTGCTCGGCACCTCGTCGTCGGAGTCGGTGCTGCCGCGGATGATCGCCAAGATGGAGAACCTCGGCGTCGAGAAGTCGGTCGCCGGCCTGGTCATCCCCACCGGCTACTCGTTCAACCTCGACGGCACCTGCATCTACCTGACGATGGCCGCGATCTTCCTCGCCCAGGCGACCAACACCGACCTGACCATCGGCCAGGAACTGGGGATCATCGCCATTCTGCTGCTGACGTCGAAGGGCGCCGCCGGCGTCACCGGCTCCGGCTTCATCGTTCTCGCCTCGACCCTGGCGGCGGT
>JBDHSN010000258.1:0-3724 GCA_039808105.1 Rhodospirillales bacterium | reverse complement strand
GAACAGATGCACCATCGCCGCGGTGCCGATCAGCGGCGCCAGCAGGTTGACCAGCGGGATCGTCAGCAGCAGCGCCAGCAGCACGCCCGCAGCAAATATGGTGCGGGCGTGGCGCCGGCGCAGCGCCCGCGCCGCCGGCGGATCGAGCCGCCGGGCGGCGGCGACCTCGAAATATTCGCGGCCCAAAAGGTACCCATTTGCCCCATAAAAGACAAAGGGAAACACCGGCGGCACCAGCAGGAACAGCAGCGCTGCGATATTCAGCACCAGCATGATGGCGAACAGCTTGCCGGAGGCGGCGAGGGTCTCGGCCAGCGGCTGCGGCCGGGCAGGGGGCAGGCGCGGATAGTGCCGGCGCTCGACCGCGGCGGCGACATCGTCGAGAAAGAAGCCGGTGGTGGTGCTGACGACGGTGGGAAACAGGAACCAGCTGATCGCCAAGGTCGCCAGCCCGCCGAGCACGCCGATGGCGGCATCGAGCCAGCCGGTCTGGAAGAAGGTGACGTGGGTCAGCGTCCAGCCGACGCCGAGCCAGACGAGCAGGAAGACCAGCAGCGATAATCCGATGCTGATCCACAGCGGCCGCCGGATCGCCGGATCGCGCAGTTGGCCGATGGCCTTGGCAAAAGCGTCGAACACCCCTTGCGCGATTCCCGCCTGACGATGTGCCGTCCGCGCCTGATGTAGCCGCCGCAGCCGGTGCCGGCAAGGCTCGCCGCCCCCTGGGGCACGCCGACGGCGACGACGACGCCCGCCGGTGGCGCCCGGGCCGATGATCGTTGACACCGCCCGGTGGCTGTCGTATTTCACCGCCTCTCGCGGCGTCGCCCTCGATTCGCCGAGAGGGCCTTGTTGCTCGCGTTCAAGATTCCAGCGGAATAGACCTGATGAAGACGTATTCAGCGCGCCCAGCCGACGTCACCCATGGATGGTACGTCATCGACGCCGACGGCTGCGTGCTCGGGCGGCTTGCTTCTGTCATCGCCATGCGGCTGCGCGGCAAGCACAAGCCGATGTTCACGCCGCACGTCGACTGCGGCGACAACATCATCGTCGTCAACGCCGAGAAGGTCGCCCTGACCGGACGCAAGCGCGAGACCAAGACCTTCTACTGGCACACCGGCCATCCGGGCGGCATCAAGCAGCGCCGCGTCGGACAGACGCTGGACGGCCGCCACCCGGAGCGGGTCCTCGAGAAGGCGGTGGAGCGGATGGTGCCGTCGGGGCCGCTTGGCCGTGCGGTGATGAAAAAGCTGCGCATCTACAAGGGGGGCGAGCATCCGCACGCCGCCCAGTCGCCGCAGGCGCTCGATGTCGCGGCGCTCAACCCAAAGAACAAGCGTTAGCAGGACCTTCATGGCTGAGCCGATTTCTTCCTTCCAGGATCTTCAACAGGTTGTCTTGCCGCAGGAGACCGAGGCGGCAAAGCCCCAGATCGATGCCTACGGCCGCGCCTACGCGACCGGCAAGCGCAAGGACGCGATCGCCCGGGTGTGGATCAAGCCCGGCCGCGGCGAGATCAAGGTCAACGGGCGCGATGTTGCGACCTTCTTCGCCCGCCCGACGCTGCGCATGGTGATCAACCAGCCCTTCGTCGTCGCCGGCCGCGCCGACCAGTATGACGTTCTGTGCACGGTGACCGGCGGCGGGTTGTCCGGTCAGGCCGGCGCACTGCGCCACGGTATCAGCCGCGCGCTCGTGCGGTTCGAGCCGGAGCTGCGCTCGGCGCTGAAGGGCGGCGGCTTCCTCACCCGCGATCCGCGCGTGGTGGAGCGCAAGAAGTACGGCCGCGCCAAGGCCCGCCGCAGCTTCCAGTTCTCCAAGCGCTGATCTCGTTCCGGCCCGCCGCGCCGCCTGTTGCGTTTTCCGCAGGTGATGCGGGGCCGGCAGGCACCAGGGTGCAGGCGTGAGCACAACAGAGTCCCTCAGCGGCGGTTCCTTGCGCATCGCCGTCCTCGGCGCCAGCGGCTATACCGGCGCCGAGCTGGTCCGTCTGCTGGTTGAGCATCCGGCAGCGGCAATCGTCGCGCTGACCGCCGATCGGAAGGCCGGTCAGGATCTCGGCGCCGTTTTCCCGCACCTTGCCGGCGCCGTGCGCGAACGCGGCCTGCCGCCGCTGACGCCGATCGATGCGGTGGACTGGCAGGGGGTCGACGTCGCGTTCCTGGCGCTGCCGCATGGTGCCGCCCAGCCGCTGGCGGCGAAGGTTCCCGATCACGTCCGGCTGCTCGACCTGTCGCCCGATTTCCGCTTCAGCGATCCTGCCGTCTACGAGCAGTGGTACGGGCAGCCGCACGCCGCCCCGGATCTGCAGCAGCAGGCGGTCTATGGCCTGACCGAATGGGCACGGCCGCGTCTGGCCGACGCCCGGCTGATCGCCTGCCCCGGCTGCTACTGCACGGCCTCGCTGCTGCCGCTGCTGCCGCTGGCCGCAGCCGACCTGATCGAGGTCGAGGACATCGTCATCGACGCCAAGTCGGGGGTCTCCGGCGCCGGGCGGGCGGCGAAGGAGGGCTCGCTGTTCGGCGAGGTGGCGGAGGGCGTCCACGCCTACGGGGTCGCATCGCACCGGCACGCCCCCGAGATCGAGGAGCAGGTCAGCGCCGCCGCCGGCCGCCAGGTGGTGCTGAATTTCACCCCGCACCTGATGCCGATGAACCGCGGCATCCTCGCCAGTATCTATGTGCGCCTGAAGGGCGGCGCCAGCGCCGATGATCTGCGGGCAACGCTGGCCGCCCGCTACGCCGGCGAGCCGTTCGTGCGCGTGCTGGACGCGGGGCAGGTGCCGGCGACGCGCCATGTCCGCGGCTCCAACTATAACCTGATCGGCGTCTTCGCCGACCGGATCAGCGGCCGCGCCATCGTGCTGTCGGTGATCGACAACCTGGTCAAGGGTGCGTCCGGCCAGGCGATCCAGAACATGAACGTCGCCTGCGGCCTCGCCGAGACCACCGGCCTTTCGCAGAAGCCGCTGTTTCCTTAAGCCGCGGGTGGCGTGGCGTGGCGCGGCGCGACGGGTGCGAGCCGCTGGCGGGCGGCGCAGCGGCCAAGCTGCGTGCCGGGCAGGCTCGGCCCGTGCCGCGAGACAGGTGCTGCGAGACGGGGCGCGAGGTCGCTCCGCCGGGCTGTCACGGGCTGCCGATGCCTTCTGGACAGTATCGGCCCTTCGTTGCTATAAGCCGGCGCAGCGTCAGCGCTGGTTCGCTTTCCAAAAGCCCAGGTAGCTCAGTTGGTAGAGCAGCGGACTGAAAATCCGCGTGTCGGTGGTTCGAATCCGCCCCTGGGCACCATCGACGGTGGCCGCAAGCCGCAGGCCGATTTCCACACCGCTCTTACCGTTACACAGATAGAGAGCTTCCCGGTCGGCAGGCCAAATAGCATGCCGGCGGCAGGGGCTGTCCATAGAGGGCGTCGTCGGCGGCGGCGTCAGCCGTTGCGCAGGGTGAAGCGGACGGGGATTGTCGCGGTGCCGTCGACGGCGATGCCGGCGCGCTGGGCCGGGCGGAAGCGCCAGCGGGCAATGGCCTTGCGGGCGGCCTCGTCGAGCGCCTCGGAGCCGCTGGAACGGGCGATCTCGACCGCGCGTGCCTCCCCGTCGGCGGACACCGTGACGCGCAGCACCACCTCGCCCTCGATCCCGGCGCGGCGGGCGGAGAGTGGGTAGGCCGGCATCGGGTTGGCCGCCGAGCCCAGGCGGTAGCCGGGGCCGCTGCTGCCGCCACCG
>JBDHSN010000257.1:0-3735 GCA_039808105.1 Rhodospirillales bacterium | reverse complement strand
CGTTGCTGCATGCCGACCGGCAGATTCTCGATCAGCGCTTTGGGGTCGACACGAAGACCATAGTGCTCCGCCGTCTCGCCGACGATCTGCTCCGCCCGTTTGCGATCGAGTGTGATCGATGGCCCCTCGTTACCGAGGATGACATTCTCGGTAACAGTGAAGCGCGAAATTAGCATGAAGTGCTGGTGAACCATCCCCAGCCCGGCATTGGCAGCATCACGCGGACTATGGAAGTGGACCTGGTTGCCGTCGATGAAGATCTGTCCGCCGTCAGGCGGATAGAGCCCCATCAGGATGTTCATCAGCGTCGACTTGCCTGCGCCGTTCTCACCAAGGAGGGCATGGATTTCCCCCTGCCGCACCGACAGATCGATTCCATCGTTGGCGACCACACCGGGAAAACGTTTGACGATCCCCAGCATTTCGACTGCCAACGGCGCCTGCGGTTGAGGCTCTGCGGCCACCCGAGTCTCCACTCCTGCGAATCCGGCCCGGGCCAGACTGGTTGGGCGAACGTACATCGAATTGGCGCATTGTACCCGACGTGTCGCCCGACTCAAATACTGGGCTGATCGAGGTCGAGATTTGGGGAGACGATGTTCGGAGTCCGGAGTCCGGAGTTCAGGGAATGGAATCGGTACGCAGCGCAAAAAACAGAAAACCCGAGACGCTTGCGCATCCCGGGTTCTCTTGACGTTCGTCGTTCTTGGTCGTTTACGCCGCTGGGGACGCTACTGGAGAAGCAGCGCCGCCGCTGCCGAATGCCTCGTACTCCTCGTCAGTGGACGGAACCACCAACGAGCCATCGAGGATCTTCGCCTGCCACTCCTCGACCTGAGCCAGAACATCGGCCGGGACGCGGCCGTTCGGGTCCTCGAAGCCAACACCACCCTCGGCGATGCCAAGGTTATGGATGCCACCGGCGAAGGTGCCGTTGACCTCCTGCTCGATCGCTTGGTAAACGCCGGTGTCGACGCCTTTGCGCACGACAAACGCCTCATACCCTGGAGCATTCTGCTCCTGAGAAACATCCACACCGATCACCCACTGGGAGCCCTGGTTGCCGAGCTCGGAAACAGCGGTGTATGCGCCCACACCGGTGAGACCCGCAATCGGGAAGACGAAGTCGGCGCCGTCGGCAAACTGCGCCAGCGCGAATTCCTTGCCCTTGTCCGGGTCGCCGAACGAATCGGCGTACGCAATGATGATCTCGGCATCCGGGTTGACCGACTCGACACCCGCGCGGAATCCGACCTCATAGCGGATGACGGGTGGGATGCGCTGGCCGCCGATGATGCCAATCTTGCCAGTCTGTGTCATCAGGCCGGCAGCGACGCCACCAAGGAATGCGGCTTCCTGCTCCTTGTACAGCACGGACTGGACATTATCGGCCTCGACAGCCGCATCGATGATGGCGAAGTGCGCATCGGGATACTGCGCGGCCACCGCCGCCACGGCATCGGTAAGGAGGAAGCCAACCGCGACCGTCAGCGGGCCCTGCTCGGCCCCGGCGGTGAGGTTCGGAACATACGACGGAATGTCGACCGACTCGATGACCTTCCAGTCGATGCCGAAGTCGGTAGCCGCCTTGGTGCCACCGGCATTCGCCAGGTCATTGAAGTTCTGGTCTCCGAGGCCAGCGGTGTCGGTCACCATGGTGACCGTGATGGGATCCTGCGCGCCAACGGACTCGAGCGAAATGGGGAGCGCGGCCAATGCCGGAACGGCAACCGCGGCTCCAACGAACCCACGACGAGTCAAGCGAACCGTCATCCTGTTCTCCTCTGCATAGAAGCCAACGTTCGTGTCGAACGTCTCATACACAAAAGCGCGAGGCTAGAGCACCCGCGCTGATCGCCGGTGAGTCTACCATGGAGACGAACATAACCCGAAGCCGAGAGATGCGGATATTTTCTGCCCGCATGGGACGCGCTACTCCGGCTGACGGACCCAGTGTCCGCTCTTGCCGCCCAACTTCTCCTGCAGCCCGATCCCCTCGATGGTCATACGGCGGTCCACCGCTTTGACCATGTCGTAAATGGTTAGGGCCGCGCCGGACACGGCGGTGAGCGCTTCCATCTCGACGCCCGTTTGCCCACGGGTCTCGACAGTCGCTTCGATTCCGATGCCGTCCGCTTCGATCGCAAATGCGATGTTCACCTTGGTCAGCATCAACGGATGGCACATGGGAATGATGTCAGGAGTCTTCTTCGCGGCCATGATGGCCGCGACCTGCGCAACTGCCAGCACGTCCCCCTTGGCGGCGCGTCCTTCGCGAATCAGCGCAACCGTCTCCGGGTGCATTCGCACGAACCCGGTGGCGACTGCTCGGCGAGCAGTGATCTCCTTCTCGCCGACATCGACCATGTGCGCACGACCCGATTCATCGAAATGGGTCAGCTTATCGGACACGCGTCGTCCCTACCAGGTGAGCCCGAACTTGTCGTGCAGATTGGCAACCGATCGCTTGGCCGCGGCAAGACAACCGTCATAGTCGGGCCAACCCTTGTCGTCGAACTCGACTTCGGCGCTGATCGGGCCCGTGTAGCCCGCCGCGTCGACCTTTGCCAGCAATGCAGCCATATCGAGCTCGCCATCGCCCGGCGGCGGGAAGTTGAACACCCCTTCCCCGCCGATCTTGTCCTTGAAGTGGAAATGGACGAGCTGGGGCAACGCGTAGTCGATGTCCTCGATCGGGTCCGCGCCCGTGTAGTAGACGACATTGCCAGGATCGTAGTTGAACCCGAGCACACCCGGGCGATCGATGCGCGCCAGGATGTCGACCCCGATCTTGGCGGTCGGGAGCATGTTGCTGTCGGTCTCCATGCCGATCTTGAGTCCCTTGCTGGCGGCCTTGTCGCAAAGCTCCGCGACGTTGGCAAAGTACGCCTCGCGCTCGTCCTCGGTCTTCGCGTCGCCCGTAAACGTATTGACGATCGACATGCCAAGGCCTTCGGCAATGTCGATGACGCGACTGAAGCGCTCTTTTCCTTCCTGTGTCTGGAGCTGAGTATGGCCCGAGATGCTGACCGGATTGAGCCCGAGATCGGCAAGCTTGTTCTGAATGCGGTTCAGCTCGGCATCTGAGACCGTGTCGGGATCGATGTGCTCGAACCAGCCCTTGACCGCCCCAATCTCACAGTTGCGGTACCCCGCCTCGGCAAGCCCCTCGAGCGCCGCGTCGATCGGCAACGGGGCGAAGACAATGGTCGATCCGAGAATCAGATTGTTTGGCATTTAGTCGACTCCGTTTGCACCTTGCTCGACTTCGAGCATGAAGTTTCCAAGTGACTGATTGAACAGGTCGGTCTGCTCCCAGAAGAGTCCGTGGCCCGCTTCTGGAATGGTGGTCAGCGTGGCGCCGGGTATGGCATTCGCGATCTCGAGCGAATAGCGCAACGGCGTGTAGATGTCTTCCTCTCCAACGATCACATGCGCCGGAGACGAGATGAGCGGCAAACGGTCGAGCACATCGTGCGCTTTGAACGCCGCCGACTGTCGCAGATAGCTCTCCAGCGACTGCGGAAACGGCATCCGCGCGCTCTCTTCGAGCAATCCGGGCAACGGGTTTGGATCGGCATTGAAGAATCGCTCGGTGAAAACCCAGAGAAAGGTGGTGCGATCCCAGGCAACGCGCCCCTGCGTTTCGAAAACGTGATCCCACTGGGTCATCAGCTCGATCATCCAGGGGTCGCTCTTCGGCCAGGAACAGACGATGCTCACACTGCGCGTCCG
>JBDHSN010000256.1:0-3782 GCA_039808105.1 Rhodospirillales bacterium | reverse complement strand
GTTCAGCAACATCGTGCAGCCGCAGAATCGTCGCTCAGCATTGGCGTGTTGACCGTTAGCGACACGCGGACGCTGGCAGACGATACTGGTGGCTCGCTGTTGGTCGAGATGATCGAAGCTGCTGGGCATCGCGTCGGCGCTCGCGCGATCGTTGTCGACGATCGGGAGCGGATCGTCAATGCGGTGCTGGACATGGTGGCCGACCCGGCGATCGACGCGGTGATTTCCACCGGTGGCACCGGGATCGCGCGCAGAGATGTAACGTACGATGCGGTGACGTCGATTCTCGATCGAACGATCGATGGATTCGGCGAGCTCTTTCGCATGTTGAGCTTCGAGGAAATCGGTTCGGCGGCAATGCTCTCACGCGCGACTGCCGGCGCAATCGGATCGACCGCGGTCTTTTCGTTGCCAGGATCACGCAACGGCATCCGGCTCGCCATGGAACGCCTGATTCTTCCAGAAATCGCGCATGTCGTCTATGAGATTCGAAAGTAAGGGATTGTGAGCGACGCCACACGAAAACCATCGATTCTGAAGGGGTTTCGGGACTACCTGCCTGAACAGATGATCCTCCGCCAGGAGATTATCCGGCGATTCAAGGATGTCTTCGAGCGGCACGGATTCGATCCGCTCGATACCCCGGCAATCGAATACATCGAGGTGCTCACCGGCAAGGCCGGAGAGAACGAAAAGCTGATGTACGCCTTCGAGGATCATGGCGGACGGCGAGTTGGGTTGCGCTATGACCTGACAGTCCCGCTGGCGCGGGTGGTCGCCATGCACCAATCGGAGATCATCTTCCCATTCAAGCGCTACCATGTCGCGCCGGTGTGGCGGGCCGACCGGCCGCAGCGCGGGCGATTCCGTGAGTTTTGGCAATGTGACGCCGATATTGCCGGCGTCGATTCGATGACCGCCGACGCGGAGATCATCTCTGTGCTGACCGACGGGTTGGCTGCCGTCGGGCTCGACAACTCGACCGTGCAGATCAGTCATCGGCGCATTCTGGAACGGATTGCGGTGGCATCGGGCGTACCCGAGATGCAGGCCGCGACCGTTTACCGTTCGGTCGACAAGCTGGACAAGATCGGCGCCGATGGCGTCCGGACCGAGATGATCGAAGGGGGAATCGAGAGCGCGGCCGCAGATCGCGTGTTGGACACCATTTCCCTCACCGGCGCGACCGGAGATGTGCTGACGGAGCTGAGTAGCCGGATGGAATCCGACGCAGTTGCCCAGGGAGCGCTTGCCGAGATGACCGAGCTCTTCCAACTGCTGGAGCAAATGGGTGTGCCGCCAGCGAAGGCTGTCTTCGACCTCACACTGGCACGCGGACTCGACTACTACACGGGGCCAGTTTTCGAGGCCAAGGTTACCGAGCCGAAGGTCGGATCGGTGGCCGGTGGCGGCCGCTATGAGGGGCTGATTGGCGCCTTCGGTAGCCGGCATGTATCAGCAACCGGCGTATCGCTTGGGTTGGAACGCATCATCGAGGTCGTGCGCGAGCACGGGACGATGCCGATTCCTACAGCAGTCGCGCAGGTCTTCGTTCCGGTCATCGACCGCAATCTCGGCGTTGCCGCCAGGCTGGCAACAGAATTGCGACAGGTTGGCATCAAGACCGACCTGTCGTTGCTGGAAGGCAAGAGCCTCGGAGAGCAGTTGAAATACGCTGGCCGGCGGGGAATTCGGCTGGCTGCCATTCTGGGTCCGAACGAGACCGAACGCGGCGTCGTGGCGGTGAAGAATCTCGTCACTGGCGAGCAGATCGACATCGAACGGGAACGGCTGTTCGAAACCGTCTCGTCGTTGTTGATCGATTGACAGGGTTCATAGAGGAGCGGATGTTTCTACGATGACCGACACACCAAGATGGGACGAATGGGATACCTACATGTGGGTCGTTGCTCACCCCGATGACGCGGAGTTTTCATCGGCAGGAACGATCGCCCGATTGACCGCCAAGGGGAAGAAAGTCGTCATCATCCAGGTGACGTCTGGAGACAAGGGCACGCCAGATTCGAGCATTCCTGGCGATCAGCTGGCATCTGGCCGTGAGGTGGAAGAGCGCAATGCCGCCGATGTTCTGGGGGTGGCGGAGGTTGTCTACCTTCGGTGCACGGATGGCGAACTCGTTCCCGACCTTGCCCTTCGCGAGAAGATCGTGCGGCAAATCAGGACGTTCAAGCCAGACGTCATCGTGAGTCACGATCCATATCGACCGTATGCGCTGCATCCAGACCATCGCGCTTGCGGGTTCGCGGCGATCGATGCGGTCTACCCAACCGCGCGCGATCCCCATTATTTCCCAGAGCATTTGGCCGATGGGCTGGAGCCGCACAAGACGGCGGAAATCTGGTTCTTCAACGCCGAGCATCCCGACCTGGTCGTGGACATCACAGAAACGTTCGACACGAAGATCGCTTCTCTCAAAGAACATGGATCCCAGGTGGGCGACGGCGTGGAAATGGAGAAACGGGTGCGAGAACGAAACGCCGAAGTTGCCGCCGGTCAGGACTTCGAGCTGGCTGAAGCGTACAAAGTGGTGCAGATGCGGCGGTGATCCGCCCAACGAGAGAAATCATGGTGTCGTCCTACGAAACCGATCTTCAGGTGACGGTCGAGCGGGCGCTTGCCGCTGCCCGCGCAACCTGGGGACCCGATTGGTCGCCCACCCGGGTTGCCGTTGCTCCTGGCAGGATCGAGATACTTGGCAACCATGTCGACTACAACGGTGGCCCGGTGCTTGCGGCCGCGGTCGATCGCGCGACAGTCATTCTCTCCGATGACGCCGACGAGTTGGCCGTTCTCTTTGCCGATTTTCCGGATGAGGGACAAATGGCCATCGATCCGAGTGAACGGGACTTGACGCCAGCGAGTCCGGGTTCGCCAACTGCGAGCGATTTCGTGCTGGGAGCCATCGCGCGTTCGCACGCGAAGGGCCAGAACATTCGCACCGGACGCGCAGTAGTTGCGACGTCGGTGCCCATAGGCTCGGGAATGAGTTCCTCAGCGGCGTTCTGTGTGGCGCTTTCGCTGGTGCTGAATCAGGACCCACCGGGCGGCGCCGAGCTTGTGTACGACGCTCAGGCTGCCGAGAACTGGACAGGTGTGCCGTGCGGCACCATGGATCAAGCCGCATCGGTGTTCGGTCAAGTCATTCGCTACGAGGGGCCAGAGGGAACGACATCGATCGCACCCGATCTGGGCGACTACTGCTTTGTCGTGGTCGGGTCTCGCGTCGAGCGGACGCTCGGAACGTCGTCGTATCCGGTGCGGGTCCGTGAATGCGCCGAGGCCGTGTCGTTGCTGGAGTCGCATTGGAACCGGCCGATCGGCAATCTGGCGAGCGTGTCGCTGGCCGACCTCGAAGCGCTGGAGATCGGAACATTGCCAGCTCCGCTCGACGCGCGCGCACGTCATGTGGCAACCGAGATCGAACGCGTGAATGCCGGCGAGGCGGCTATGGGAGACCGCGACTGGACAGCCTTTGGTGAATTGATGAATGCCTCAGGAGCATCATCTGCCGGGGACTATGCCATCAGCCACCCGCAGGTCGAAGCGCTGGTGGCGGTGATGAAGTCGGTTCCGGGGGTTGCAGGCGCGCGCATGATGGGCGGAGGGGAGGGCGGTTCCGCGCTTGCGCTCCTGCAGCGTGATGCGCTGGACGCGTTACGTCGCGCGGTCGAGGAGTTCTTTCAGGACGAGCACGCCGGTGCGGAGATCGTGCCGCTTTCCTTCGCGCCCGGCGCCAGGCTGCTCACTCAGGAAGAGATCGC
>JBDHSN010000255.1:0-3811 GCA_039808105.1 Rhodospirillales bacterium | reverse complement strand
ACCTCCGGGTCGCGCCCGAGGTTGCCGACGAGAATGACCTTGTTGACCGAACCTGCCATCTGCTCTCAGCCGCAAGGCGCTGCCGGGCGGGCAGCGGCGCCGCCCGATCCGTCCCTTGCGTTCCCTTCCGGTTGTTTCCCCCGCGCGACCCTGCGCGGCTGCCGAGACTACCCCCAAAGCCGCCCGCGATGCCACCCGCAACTGCGGGCGGCATCGCGGGGAGCAACGGCTGCCTACACCACCGCGTTGGCCTCGGCGCAGGCCCCAAGCCAGGCGAGGCTCCGCTTCGGCGTACGCTGCAGCGTCTGGCGGTCGATGCCGATCAGGCCGAACGGCGCGGTGAAGCCCTTCTCCCACTCCCAGTTGTCGGTCGCCGACCAGGCGAAGGCGCCGGTCACCCGGCACCCCGCGGCGATGGCGGCGCGGACGGCGAGCAGATGGCGGCGCAGGAAGTCCGTCCGCTGCGGATCCGCAATCGTCCCGTCCAGCGGCGGCGGATCGGCGTAGGACGCGCCGAACTCGGTGAGCACCAGCTGCGGATCGCCGTAATCCTGCTTCAGCCGCAGCAGCACGTCGGTGAGCCCGTCCGGCTCGACCGGCCAGCCGATGCCGGTGCGCTCCAGTCCCGCCGGCGCCTCGGCGATGCGCACCTCCAGCGGATGGTCGGGATCGGCGACGGCGTAGAGCGGGCTATAGTAATTGACGCCGAGGAAGTCGGGCGCAGCGGCGATGATGCGCGCGTCGCCCGGCTGCAGCCACGGGGCGAGCGCCGCCTGCAGGCTCTCCGGGTAGGGTCGGCCGTAGAGCGGCTGCAGGAAGGCGCCGTTCCACAGCGCATCGAGCGCCGCCGCCGCACCGGCATGGGCGGCATCGTCGCCGGCCGGCCGCACCGGTTGCAGCGACAGCGTCGTGCCGACGCGGCGGCCGGCGGCAAGGCTCGCGCGCAGCGCCTGGAAGCCGAGGCCCTGCGCCAGGTTCTGGTGGTGGATGGCGGCGAGAACGGCGTCGCGATCATGCAGTCCCGGGGCATGGTCGCCGTAGCCGTAGCCGAACAGGGCAACGACGTTCGGCTCGTTCAGCACGATCCAGTGCTCGATGCGATCGCCGAAGCGGCCGGCAAGGACGGCCGCATAGTCGGCATAACGGAAGGCGATATCGCGGCTGCGCCAGTCGCCCAGCGCTGCCGGCACGTCCCAGTGCAGTGTCGTCGCCCATGGCGCCAAGCCGCGGGCGAGCATGGTGTCGACAACGCGGTCGTAAAGATCGAGGCCGGCGGCATCGGGCCGGCCGCGGCCGTCCGGCTGGACGCGCGGCCAGGCGAAGGAGAAGCGGAAGGCGCGCAGGCCGGCAGCGGCGATCAGGCCGATGTCGGTGGCGTAAAGCCGGTCGAAGGCGGTGGTGACGCGCAGGTCCGAGCCGTCGCGGATGGCGCCGGGACGGCGGGCGAAGACGTCCCAGACGCTGTCGCCGCGCCCGTCCGCCCCCTCCGTCTGCGGCGCGCTCGCCGCGACGCCCCAGACGAACCCCTCGGGCATGGACGCCGCCGCGGCCGCTGCGCCATCACCGGCGCTGACCGCCGCCGGCACGACTGCCGCCGCCGTCAAACCACCCAGCCCGGCCAGCACCGCCCGTCTGCTCGGCGAAGGGCGCGGCGGGCGGGACAGCCGCGAACGTGGGAAGTCCTCCAGATCAACCATTCGGTCTCGCAAGACTGTGGGAGGCTCGCCGTCGGAAGGCCGACCGGACCCACCCGGGACGACCTCACCTTACGGCAACGATGACGTGCGCCTGCATCCGGCATTCGAAGGGGCCGTCGCCAAAGCGGGCGGCGACGGCATGGGCGGCGGCGTCGGTGGCCCCGCCGAGCCGGCCAGGGTCGCGCGCCTCGATCTCGGACCGCAGCGGCGTGCCCTGGCAGAAGCCGATGGCGGGATGCCGTGGCGAGGGCGTCCGGCTGGACATTTCCACCGTTTCGATCGCGACCCCGGCAAAGCCGGCGGCCCGCAGCTCGTCGCCGATCCAGCCGGTATCATAGTAGCCGTGCGGCGTGCGGGCGAGAAAGCGCGGCGGATCGGCGGGGAACACGGAGGCCACCGCCTCGGTCACGATGCTCGCCAGCTCGTTGTGCCTGATGCGACCCCAGACGTTGAACAGGAACCGGCCGCCGGGCCGGAGCATGCGGTGCGCCTCGCGATAGGCGGCAACCTTGTCGGCGAAAAACATCGCGCCGAACTGGCAAACGACGGCATCGAAGGTGCCGTCCGCAAAGGGCAGCATCAGGGCGTCGGCCTGCCGCCAGAGGACACCGCCCGCATCCGGCCGCGCGGCGGCGAAGTCGAGCATCGGCTGGTTGAGATCGGTGGCGATGATCCGGGTGCCTTCCGGCAGGGCGCGCACCAGCGCGCGGGTGGCAACGCCGGTACCGGCGGCGGTCTCCAGCACGCTCGCTGCCGGCTGCACGGCCACCCGGCCGGCAAGGTCGCGGGCGTAGGGCGCGAAGATCAGCGGCCCGAGATAGCGGTCGTAGAGCGCCGGTATCGATCCGCCGAAAAGCCTGTCGGTCTCCTGCACGTCCTTCGTCCCGCAACGCCCGCGTCCCGAAGGGATCGCCATGTTATAGATGGCATCGGGAGGTCGCGATGGCGTCGGAAAGATACAGCCTTGACGAGCTGAAGGAGCGCGGCTCGGGCAAGCCCGCTCCCCGGCAGGGGACCTCTCTCTACCACCAGGCGTTCCGCGAGTTCGGCGCGCTGGTGCTGAACTCGGCGACGAGGGTCGGCGCCGGGGTCTCTGGCCGTCGTCGCCAGAAATCAGCAGCGCCATGCTTGATCGCGGAAAAAGCCAAGGCGGAGCCGGCAGCGGCGGGTAATCAGCACGCCGGCAGGAGCGATCCTGCCGCGGACGCTGGATCACGCGAACATCAGCCGGCCGCGCGGCGTGGGAATACTCCGGCCCAGTTCGCGCGCCGTTTCAATCCACTCGCTCATGACCACATCGAGGTTCCGCAAAGCCTCCGCCGGAACAGCGCCATCGGCTATGCACCCGGCCAGTTCCGGAGCTTCAGCGATAAAAGCCTGATCCTCGGCGCTCCAATAGATGATGATCTCGTACTTGAGGTCCATCTAAAGCTCCAGCTTGTATCTCAGGACGACGTTGCGCACCTGCTTGACTTGGTATCCCTTCGCCTTCGCTCCGAGGGGCTGCAAATTCAAAATCTCCTCGATGCCTTGCCGGGCGAAGATATGGTGATCACCGCGAATTCGCTCGTTGAAGCCCAAAGCAAACAGCAATCCGCGCAAGTCAGAGAATGCGACGTTCGTGTCCGCTCTGCCGAGCAGAACCTGCTGCAGCGTCTTCTCGTGCCTGCCCACACCCTGGCTCGACGTTCATCCCACACCAACGCCCGAGAATAGCAGTCCCCCTCCGCCATCGCCCAGCGGTGTTGGGCCCGCTCGTTCATCGATTGGCTGCGCACTATCCTCTCGATCGGGAACACCGCTCCCCGCTGGCCCCCCACCGCCGGATGCCTCGCCCCCTACCGCCGCCGCCCCTGCGAGCGTATGTTCCGCTTGGGGCCGGTCGGAGCGGGCATGGACAGCATCGTCATTCGCGGGGCGCGCGAGCACAATCTGCGCGACATCGACGTCGAGATCCCGCGCGACAAGCTGACGGTGATCACCGGGCTGTCCGGCTCCGGCAAGTCCAGCCTCGCCTTCGATACCATCTACGCCGAGGGCCAGCGCCGCTACGTCGAATCGCTCTCCGCCTACGCCCGCCAGTTCCTTGAGCTGATGCAGAAGCCGGACGTCGA
>JBDHSN010000254.1:0-3817 GCA_039808105.1 Rhodospirillales bacterium | reverse complement strand
ACCGCCGGCGGCGGCCTGATGAACGTCATCACCATCACGCTCACCGTCGCCATCGGCTCGACGATGAACGCCAACACCTTCCTCACGGTGGATACCCTGCTGATCGTCTTCCTCGGACTGGTAGCGTTCGTCTTCGGCACCGGGTCCGGGGTGGTCACCGCCAAGATCATGAACCTCTTCTTGAAAGAGAAGATCAATCCGCTGATCGGCTCCGCCGGCATTGCCTCGGTGCCGATCGCCGCGCGCGTCTCGCACGTGGTGGCGAACAAGGAGAACCCCGAGAACTTCCTGATCTACCACGCCATGGGTCCGAACCTTGCCGGCGTGTTCGGCACGGCGATCTCGGGCGGCATCATGCTGGCGCTGCTGGGCGTGCGGTAACAGTTACCGGAGTGGCTGCTTCTCGGCCCAGGGCCGGGCGGCAGCCACGAGTCCCCACAAGCAGACCGATCAAAGCTGCGAGGAGGACATGCCAGAATTTCAAGTTCTTCACCTGTTCCAGGGGATCGCCACGCTGGTGGCGTCCGAGCCGAAGATTGCCATCGCCAGAGTTGCGTTGATCTTCCTTGGCTTTGCTCTGATTTACCTGGGCAAGAAGGGCGTCCTCGAGGCCCTGCTGATGATCCCGATGGGTCTCGGGATGGCCGCAGTGAACGCAGGCGTGCTGTTTTTCGAGGGCGGACGGATGGGAACGCTGTTCCTCGATCCGCTGGAGAGCGAGACCGGCGCACTGATGAACGTGCTGCAGATCAACTGGCTGCAGCCGATCTACACCTTCGCGTTCTCCAACGGCCTGATCGCCTGCCTCGTCTTCCTCGGCATCGGCACGCTCCTTGATGTCGGCTTCGTCATGCAGCGGCCGTTCAAGAGCATGTTTCTCGCCATCTGTGCTGAAGCCGGCACGCTGATCACGTTCCCGCTCGGCGTCTGGCTGGGACTCCCCGCGAACGAGGCGGCGGCCACCGCGACCATCGGCGGTGCCGACGGTCCGATGGTGCTGTTCGCTTCGCTGATCCTTGCTCCCGAGATCTTCGTGCCGATCACGGTGGTCGGCTACCTGTACCTGGGACTGACCTATGGCGGCTACCCGTACCTGATCAAGCTCCTGGTTCCACCTTCGATCCGCGGGATGAAGATGCCGGTCGAACGCAGCCGGCCGATCTCCAGCAACGAGAAGATGGTCTTCGCAGTCATCACCTGCGTTGCGTTGTGCCTGCTGTTTCCGGTGGCGGCGCCGCTGTTCCTGTCGCTGTTCATCGGCGTCGCCGTGCGCGAGAGCGGACTGACCCACTTCTACGAGCTGTTCAGCAACACCGTCCTCTACGGCGCGACATTCTTCCTCGGCCTGCTGCTCGGCGTGCTGTGCGAGGCGAACACCATCCTCAACCCGACGGTTCTCATCCTGCTGATCCTCGGCATCACCGCGCTGACCTTCTCGGCGTTGGGCGGCCTGCTCGGCGGGTATGTGCTGTATTTCGCCACCGGCCGGAAGTTCAACCCGACCATCGGAATCGCGGCGGTAAGCTGCGTGCCGACGACCGCGAAAGTGGCACAGAAGGAGGTTTCCAAGATCGCTCCCGAGGAGATCATCATGCCGCACGCCCTCGGCGCCAACATCTGCGGCGTGATCACGTCGGCGGTCTTCGCGGCCGTTCTGGTGACCCTGCTTCGTGCCCATTGACGAGCCGGGGGAGCGCGATCCCGCGGCGCTCGGCCGGAGCTTCTGGCGCCGGCTGCCGCGGGCCTTCTACTGGACGTTGGGCGGCGTCATCGCCTGCGGCGGCGCTATCGGTGCCCGCATCATCGGTGATGGCCTTCACCCCGGCGACCGCTATCTGGCTTGGCTTGCCGGCTGCGCCCTGATCTTCCTCGGCATTGCCATAGTGTCCTTCGGAACGCACGCCAACCTGCGCGGGGACGAGGGACCGGACAAGGCCGACAAGCTCATCTGGGCGGTGCTGGTGTGCGGCGGCGGATGGAGCGGGTGAAGGGAATCGAACCCTCGCCTAAAGCTTGGGAAGCTTTCGTTCTGCCATTGAACTACACCCGCCCATGGCAGCGATCCAGGCGAATTCTATACCTCCGGGCCTGGGCGCTGGCAAGCCGGTCGCCGGCTCGCCCGTCGTGCCGGCCCGGAATTCCCAGCGGCTGCCGGTTCCGAGGACCCTGGACAAATCGCCTGCTGCCGCTCATCTTAACGGCAATCGGCTGGCGTTCGGGGTCTGGCCACAGCGCGACGCGAGGGGCGAACGTGACGGAAGCATCGACCGAGAGCGTGTCGCCATACGCAGCGACGACGCGCAACATCACCGTCAGCGTACAGCCGTACTTTCTGGAAGACCAGTCGGTGCCGGATGCCTCGCATTACGTCTGGGCCTACCATGTGCGCATCCAGAACGACAGCAGCCACACCGTCCAGCTGCTGACCCGTCACTGGATGATCACCGATTCACGCGGGCATCTGCACGAGGTGCGCGGGGACGGCGTGGTCGGCAAGCAGCCGGTGCTGCGTCCGGGCGAGTCCTTCGAGTACGCCAGCGGGACGCCGCTGGCGACGCCATCCGGCATCATGATGGGCTCCTACCAGATGCAGGCGGAGAGCGGCGAGCGCTTCGATATCGAGATCCCGGCCTTTTCCCTCGACAGCCCGCACAACCGCATCGTCGTCCACTGAGCCTGCTCAGGAGGATGCGTGCGAACCTCACAGGAGACCTGTTCCTTGACACCCCTTGATCCGCCTGCGGTGATCGGTCGCGACGTCCGTCACCCCGGCGGAACCGCGCTCCACCGTCCTGGCCGTGCCGAGGCGGAAGCCGCCGTGCGCACCCTCATTCTCTGGGCTGGCGACGATCCCGACCGCGAGGGCCTGCGCGAGACGCCGCGTCGCGTCGTCGATTCCTATCGCGAGTTTTTTGGCGGCTATGAGGCCGATCCCGTCGACATCCTGCGCCGGACCTTCGAGGAGACGGACGGCTACGACGAGATGGTGCTGCTGCGCGACATCCGCTTCGAGTCCCACTGCGAGCACCACCTCGCGCCGATCATCGGCCGGGCCCACATCGCCTACCTGCCGCACCATCGCGTCGTCGGCATCAGCAAGCTCGCCCGCGTCGTCGACATCTATGCCCGGCGGCTGCAGATCCAGGAGAAGATGACGGCGCAGATCGCCAATGCCATCAACGATATCCTCGAGCCTCTCGGAGTGGCCGTGGTCATCGAGGCGGCGCACCAGTGCATGACGACCCGGGGCGTGCACAAGCCCGGGGTGGTGATGACCACCAGCCGCATGCTCGGTGCTTTTCGCGACGATCAGTCCACCCGCCGGGAGTTTCTGGCGATGATCGGCAGGCAGACCGGTGGCGAAGGCATCCTCGCCTGAGCCGGCGGAACTGCCGGCGGCGATCGCGCTGCTGGCCCGGCTGGTCGGCCACCCCACCATCTCCGCCGACTCCAATCGCGCGCTGATCGATGACGTGGCGGCGTGGCTGGGAGAACGCGGCGTTCCGTCGGTGGTGGTCGAGGCAGAGGAGCCAGGCAAGGCCGGCCTGATCGCCAGCGTCGGTCCGCCGGTGCCGGGCGGCATCGTCCTCTCCGGGCACACCGACGTGGTTCCCGTCGAGGGGCAGCGCTGGTCGGCCGATCCGTTCACCCTGGTGGAGCGCGACGGCCGCCTGCACGGGCGTGGCAGCGCCGATATGAAGGGGTTCATCGCCGCTGCCCTGGCGTCGGTGCCGCGCTTCCTGGCGGCACCCCTGCGCCGGCCGGTGCACTTCGCCCTGAGCTGGGACGAAGAGGTCGGCTGCCGGGGTGCGCCGCG
>JBDHSN010000253.1:0-3831 GCA_039808105.1 Rhodospirillales bacterium | reverse complement strand
GACCAGATCAACCAGCAGTACGTGCTGACCGCCCGCGCCAAGGGGCTCAGCGAGCGGCGGGTGCTGTGGGGGCACGTGTTCCGCAACGCCATGCTGATCGTCATCGCCGGCTTTCCGGCGGCGTTCGTCGGCATCCTGTTCACCGGCACGGTGTTCATCGAGATCATCTTCTCGCTGGACGGCCTCGGCCTGCTCGGCTTCGAAGCCGCCTTCCAGCGCGACTACCCGCTGATGTTCGGCACGCTGTGGTTCTTCTCGATGGTCGGCCTCGTGCTCAACCTCGTCGGCGACGTCCTTTACACCATCGTCGATCCGCGCATCGACTTCGAGGCCCGGCAGGCATGACGGCTGCGGCGATGATGCACGCGCACCCTCACCCGCTCGCTGGCGCTTTCCCTCTCCCTCTCGGGAGAGGGAGGGGCCCGGCGCCGCAGGCGACGGGAGGGTGAGGGTGGATGAAGCGCCATGAGCCTGACGCACCGCGCCCGCAGCCTCCGTCGGGCGCAGACGCCGCAAGAGGGGCGCCTCTGGGCCCATCTTCGCCGTCGCGGCCTCGCCGGCCGCAAATTTCACCGGCAGTACGTGCTCGGCTCCTACATCCTCGACTTCATCTGCCTGGAAGAGCGGCTGATCGTCGAGGTGGATGGCGGCCAGCATGGTGCAAGCGTGAGCAAGGATGCCGCGCGGACGGCGTGGCTGCAGGCGCAGGGTTTCCGCGTACTGCGCTTCTGGAATACCGAGGTGGAGCAGAACCCGGAGGGGGTGATCGGGACGATTGCCGCGGCGTTTGCAGATCGAGGGCGGTGATGCACGCAAACCCTCACCCGCTCGCTTACGCTCGCACCCTCTCCCGAGAGGGAGAGGGTTTGCTGCTGCCCTCTCCCTCTCGGGAGAGGGAGGGGCCCGGCGCCGTCAGGCGACGGGAGGGTGAGGGTGGCAGGGGCTTGCCCGGGAGCAGCGGTGATGCACGCAAACCCTCACCCGCTCGCTTGCGCTCGCACCCTCTCCCGAGAGGGAGAGGGTATTAAGGGGGGTGGCTTATGAGCGCTGACCGGTTCCTCGGCTTTGCCGTCACGCCGCTGACGCGGCGGCGGATCGAGGCGTTCAAGGCCAATCGGCGCGGCCTGTGGTCGCTCGTCCTCTTCCTCGTGCTGTTCGGCGTCAGCCTGTTCGCCGAGCTCATCGCCAACGACCGGCCGATCCTCGTCTGGTACGACGGCAGCCTCTACGCGCCGTTCCTTGCGGCCTACCCGGAGACCACCTTCGGCGGCCAGTTTCCCACCGAGGCCGACTACAGCGACCCGGAGGTGCGCCGGCTGATCGGCGCGAAGGGCTGGATGCTGACGCCGCCGATCCCGTTCAGCTACCGCACCGTCGCCTGGGACCTGCCGGTGCCGGCGCCGTCGCCGCCCGACGCCCAGCACTGGCTCGGCACCGACGACCAGGCCCGCGACGTGCTGGCGCGCACCCTCTACGGCTTCCGCCTGTCGGTGCTGTTCGGCTTCACCCTGACCATCGTCTCCGCCGTCGTTGGCGTCGCCGCCGGGGCGGTGCAGGGGTATTTCGGCGGCTGGGTCGATCTTTCCTTCCAGCGGTTCATGGAGGTGTGGTCGTCGGTGCCGACGCTCTACGTGCTGATCATCCTGACCAGCATCGTCGAGCCCAACTTCTGGTGGCTGCTGGGGATCCTTTT
Organism: Rhodospirillales bacterium; assembly: GCA_039808105.1. GTDB lineage: Bacteria > Pseudomonadota > Alphaproteobacteria > Rhodospirillales > Defluviicoccaceae > Defluviicoccus. Next base: position 2,138 of record JBDHSN010000253.1, on the reverse strand, counting down.
GCTGTTCTCGTGGATGGCGCTGGTCGGCGTCGTCCGCGCCGAGTTCCTGCGTGCCCGCAACTTCGATTACGTCCGCGCCGCGCGGGCGCTGGGGGCTTCCGATCCGGTGATCATTGTCCGCCACGTGCTGCCCAACGCCGTCGTCGCGACGCTGACCTTCCTGCCGTTCATCCTTGCCGGCTCGGTCACCGCGCTGACCGGCCTCGACTTCCTCGGCATCGGCCTGCCGCCCGGCTCGCCGTCGCTGGGCGAGCTGCTGGCGCAGGGCAAGGCCAACCTGCAGGCGCCGTGGCTCGGCATCACCGGCTTCGTCGTCATCGCCCTCATTCTCTCGCTGCTGATCTTCATTGGCGAGGCGGTGCGCGACGCCTTCGATCCGCGCAAGGCGATCGCCGCGGCGCCGCCGACCCCCGGCCTTTCCGCCGGCATCGTCGAGCCGGCGCCGTCCACACCACGGCCGGCGGAGTGAGCGGGATGGGCGCCACGCCGCTGCTGTCGTTCCGCGATCTGCGCGTCTCCTTCGGCCGCGGCGCGCGCGAGGTGCGGGCGGTGCGCGGCGTCTCGTTCGATATCGGCGAGGCGGAGACGGTGGCGCTGGTCGGCGAGAGCGGCTCCGGCAAGTCGGTCACCGCGCTCAGCGCCATGCGCCTGCTGCCCTATCCGCACGCCTGGCATCCCGGCGGCAACATCTCCTTCCGCGGCGAGGAGATCCTGACGGCGCCGGCCGAACGGATGCGGGCGCTGCGCGGCGATCGCATCGCCATCGTCTTCCAGGAGCCGCTGACCTCGCTCAACCCGCTGCACCCGATCGGCCGGCAGATCGCCGAGGTGCTGTTCGTCCACAAGCGGATGAACGCGGCGCAGGCGCGCGAACGGGTGGTGGAGCTGCTGCACCTGGTCGGCTTGGGGGAGGCCGAGAACCGCCTGGGTGATCTTCCCCACACCTTTTCCGGCGGCCAGCAGCAGCGGGTGATGATCGCCATCGCCCTTGCCAACGAACCCGACCTGCTGATTGCCGACGAGCCGACCACCGCGCTCGACGTCACCATCCAGGCGCAGATCCTGGCGCTGCTGAAGGACCTGCAGGCGCGCATGCGCATGGCGCTGCTGCTGATCACCCACGACCTCGGCATCGTCGGCCGCATGGCCGAGCGGGTGTGCGTGATGCACGACGGGCTGATCGTCGAGCAGGGGCGCACCGCCGAGGTGTTCGCCCGGCCGCAGCATCCCTATACGCAGCGGCTGCTGGCGGCGGAGCCGAAAGGCCGGCCCGACCCGGCGCCGGCGGATGCGGCGGAGCTGCTGCGCGCCGCAGACGCCCGCGTCTGGTTCCCGATCAAGCGCGGCCTGCTGAAACGCACCGTCGGCCACGTCAAGGCGGTCGACGGTATCTCGCTGCGGCTGAAGGCCGGCCACACGCTGGGCGTCGTCGGCGAAAGCGGTTCCGGCAAGAGCACGCTGGGGCGGGCGCTGCTGCGGCTGAGCCCGAGCGAGGGCTCGATCGTCTTCGAGGGCCGCGAGCTGCAGGGGCTGTCGTGGAAGGAGCTGCGGCCGCTGCGCCGGCGCATGCAGATCGTTTTCCAGGACCCCTATGGCAGCCTCAGCCCGCGCCTGACCATCGGCCGCATCGTCGGCGAGGGGCTGGAGATCCACAAGCTCGGCACCGCCGAAGAGCAGCGGGCGCGGGTCGAGGCGGTGCTGCGCGAGGTCGGCCTCGATCCTTCCGTGCACGACCGCTACCCGCACGAGTTCTCCGGCGGCCAGCGCCAGCGCATCGCCATCGCCCGCGCGCTCGTGCTCAAGCCCGATTTCATCGTCCTCGACGAGCCGACCAGCGCGCTGGATATGTCGGTGCAGGCGCAGATCGTCGAGCTGCTGCGCGCGCTGCAGGCGGCGCACGGCCTCGCCTACCTGTTCATCAGCCACGACTTGAAGGTGATCCGCGCCCTGGCCCACGACGTGCTGGTGATGCGCGCCGGCCGCATCGTCGAGCACGGCCCCGCCGCGGCGATCTTCGATCATCCCCGCGAGCTCTACACCCGCACCCTGATGGCGGCAGCGTTCGCGATGCAGGCGGCGGAGTGAAGGGGAGCGCGCCGGCTCAGTCGCGGGGTGGCGGGTCCGGCGGGGGGACCCGC
>JBDHSN010000252.1:0-3835 GCA_039808105.1 Rhodospirillales bacterium | reverse complement strand
TTCCAATATCGCGCTGCGGCAAAACCCGTTTTTCAAGGGTCCTCCAGCCGCTCGCTCCATCTCGAGGGGTAAGGGAAGGTCTCCATGGCAGCCAGAAAAATTGCGCTGATCGGCGGCGGCAACATCGGCGGTACGCTCGCCCATCTTTGCGCCCTGAAGGAACTGGGCGATGTCGTCCTGTTCGACATCGTCGACGGTCTGCCGCAAGGCAAGGCGCTCGATCTCGCGCAATCGATGCCGGTCGAGATCAACAGCACCCAGCTCAAGGGGGCCAACGACTACGCCGACATCGCCGGTGCCGACGTCGTCATCGTCACCGCCGGCGTCGCCCGCAAGCCGGGGATGAGCCGCGACGATCTGATCGGCATCAACACCAAGGTGATGAAGTCGGTCGGCGAGGGCATCAAGGCGCACTGCCCGAACGCCTTCGTCATCTGCATCACCAATCCGCTCGACGTGATGGTCTGGGTACTGCGCGAGTTCTCCGGGCAGCCGCACAACATGGTCTGCGGCATGGCCGGTGTGCTCGACAGCGCCCGCTTCCGCACCTTCCTCGCCCGCGAGTTCAACGTCTCGGTGGAAGACGTCACCGCCTTCGTGCTCGGCGGCCACGGCGATACCATGGTGCCGCTGACCCGTTACTCGACGGTCGCCGGCATTCCGCTGCCGGACCTGGTGAAGATGGGCTGGACCACCCAGGAGAAGCTGGACCAGATCGTCCAGCGTACCCGCGACGGCGGCGCCGAGATCGTCGGCTTGCTGAAGACCGGCTCCGCCTTCTATGCGCCGGCCACCTCGGCGATCGCCATGGCGGAAGCCTACCTGAAGGACAAGAAGCGGCTGCTGCCGTGCGCTGCCTGGTGCCAGACGGAATACGGGCAGAACGGCATCTACGTCGGCGTGCCGACGATCATCGGTGCCGGCGGTATCGAGAAGATCGTCGAAATCGAGCTGAATGCCGACGAGAAGAAGATGCTCGACCACTCCATCAGTTCGGTGAAGACGCTGGTCGAGGTTGCCAAGGGCCTGATGTAAGCGCGGATTGCGCACCGGCTGCCGGCTCTCCTGGCCGGCGGCCGGCGGTCAGGTCATGCACTATCCCGGGATCCTCCCCCGATAACCCGAGGGACGTCGTACGTAAGGAAGAGAGGGACGAATGAATATCCACGAATATCAGGCAAAACAATTGCTTGGCAAGTATGGCGTCGCCGTGCCGCGCGGCCATGTGGCCTACACGCCACAGGAAGCCGAAGCCGAGGCGAAGAAGCTCGGCGGCCCGGTATGGGTGGTCAAGGCGCAGATCCACGCGGGCGGTCGCGGCAAGGGCGGCGGCGTCAAGGTGGTGAAGTCGATCGAGGAGGTGTTCCCCACCGCCGAGAAGATGATCGGCATGACGCTGATTACCAAGCAGACCGGCCCGGCCGGCAAGGAGGTCAAGCGCGTCTACATCGAGGAAGGCTGCGACATCAAGCGCGAGTGCTACATGTCGATGCTGATCGACCGCGCCACCTCGCGCATCACCATCATCGCCTCCACCGAAGGCGGCATGGACATCGAGGAAGTCGCGGCGAAGACGCCTGAGAAGATCCTGAAGGTGGCGATCGATCCGGCGACGGGCATCCAGCCGTTCCACGGCCGCAAGATCGCCTTCGGCCTGAAGATGGAAGGCAAGCAGGTTGCCGCCTGCACCAAGTTCGTGCTCGGCATGTACCGGGCGTTCACCGAGCTCGACGCCTCGCTGGCCGAAATCAACCCGCTGGTGGTAACCGGCAGCGGCGACGTCATCGCGCTCGACGCCAAGATGAACTTCGACGACAACGCCCTCTTCCGCCACAAGGACATCCAGGAGTTGCGCGACGAGGACGAGGAGGATCCGGCCGAGCTGGAGGCCGCCCGCCACGACCTCAACTACATCAAGCTCGACGGCTCGATCGGCTGCATGGTCAACGGCGCCGGCCTTGCCATGTCGACCATGGATATCATCAAGCTGCACGGCGGCGATCCGGCCAACTTCCTTGACGTCGGCGGCGGCGCCACCAAGGACCGGGTGACCGAGGCGTTCAAGATCATCCTGCGCGATCCCAACGTCGAGGGCATCCTCGTCAACATCTTCGGCGGCATCATGCGCTGCGACGTCATCGCCGATGGCGTTGTTTCCGCCGCCCGCGAGGTCAGCCTGAACGTGCCGCTGGTGGTGCGTCTGGAAGGCACCAACGTCGATCTCGGCAAGCAGATCCTCGCCGAGTCCAACCTGCCGATCATTTCCGCCGACGACCTCGACGATGCCGCCGAGAAGATCGTCAAGGCCGTCAAGGAGGCCGCATAAATGGCCGTTCTCGTCAATTCCAACACCAAGGTCATCTGCCAGGGCTTCACCGGCGCGCAGGGAACCTTCCACTCCGAGCAGGCGATCGCCTACGGCACCAAGATGGTCGGCGGCGTCACCCCGGGTAAGGGCGGCACCACCCACCTCGACCTGCCGGTGTTCGATACTGTCGCCGAGGCGGTCGAGGCCACCGGCGCCGATGCCACCGTCATCTACGTGCCGCCGCCATTCGCCGCCGACGCCATCCTCGAGGCGATCGACGCCGGGCTGCCGCTGATCGTCTGCATCACCGAGGGCGTGCCGGTCATGGACATGCTGAAGGTGAAGCGGGCGCTGGCCGGCTCGGGCTCGCGGCTGGTCGGCCCGAACTGCCCGGGCGTGATCACGCCGGGCGAGTGCAAGATCGGCATCATGCCGGGCCATATCCACACGCCGGGTTCGGTCGGCGTCGTCTCCCGGTCGGGCACGCTCACCTACGAGGCGGTGGCGCAGACCACCGCCGCCGGCCTCGGCCAGACCACCTGCATCGGCATCGGCGGTGACCCGGTCAACGGCACCAACTTCATCGATTGCCTGGAGATGTTCCTCGCCGATCCGAAGACCGAGTCGATCGTCATGATCGGCGAGATCGGCGGCAGCGCCGAGGAAGAGGCGGCGCAGTTCATCAAGGACTCCAAGACGACGAAGCCGGTGGTGAGCTTTATCGCCGGCCGCACCGCGCCTCCGGGCCGGCGCATGGGGCACGCCGGTGCCATTATCTCTGGCGGAAAAGGCACGGCTGCGGATAAGATTGAAGCCTTGCGCTCCGCTGGAATCCATGTTGCCGAGTCGCCGGCAGCCATGGGCAGCACGATGTTGCAGGCGTTGCGCAGGTAGGCGAGGCAACAACAGAAGGAGGCGCGGCGGCAACAAGCCGCGCCGCTGCCGGGGACTATGGCTCTTTCGACCGACACGTTCCTTTCGGGAGCGAACGCGCCTTATATCGCCGACCTTTATCGCCGCTATACGGAGGATCCCAGCTCGGTCGACCCGAGCTGGGTTTCCTTCTTCGCGGAGCTGCACGAGGACGCCCGCATCGTCCTCGAGGAGGCGCGCGGCGCGAGCTGGGCTCCGGGCGCCGACAATGGCGGGAGTACGGCCGTCGCCTCACCGGCGCCGGCAGGTGCTCCGTCGGCGCGGCCGTCGATCGCCGATTCGCGCGCGGCGATCATCGATTCCGTCCGCGCGCTGATGCTGATCCGCGTCTATCGGGTGCGCGGGCACCTGATGGCGCGGTTCGACCCGCTCGGCCTCGAAGGGCGCAAATATCACCCCGAGCTCGACCCGACGACGTACGGCTTTACCGACGCCGACATGGATCGGCCGATCTTTCTGGACAACGTCCTCGGCCTGGAGACGGCGACGCTGCGGCACATCGTGCAGGTGCTGCGCGAGACCTATTGCGGCTCAATCGGCGTCGAGTTCATGCACATCCAGCACCCGGATGAAAAGGCGTGGATTCAGCAGCGG
>JBDHSN010000251.1:0-3836 GCA_039808105.1 Rhodospirillales bacterium | reverse complement strand
GAGACCGCCTCCAGCGCGTCGTAGCGGCCGATGCCGTGGTCGACGTGGACGACGAGATCGCCCGGCGACAGCGACGAGGCTTCCATCAGGAAGTTCTCGGCGCGCGCCCGCCGCAGCCCGCGCCGCACCATCTTCTCGCCGAGGATGTCCTGCTCGGCGATGACCGCAAGGTCGGGGGTGGTGAAGCCGCGCTCCAGCGGCAGCACCGCCAGCGCCGTCGTCTTCGGCTTCAGCTCCTGCGCCGCCTGCCAGCCCTCGACCGGCTGCAGGCCGGCGAGCTTGTGTTCGCGCAGCACCGTCGCCAGGCGATCGCGCGAGCCGCGGCTGACCGCCGCCAGCATCACCCGCTGCCCCGCCTTGTGGTGTTCGCCGATGCGGGCGGCAAGCGCGTCGAAGACGTTGACGTCGGGGCGGCTGCGCGCCTCGGCGAAGTCGAGGCCGATGCGGCCGCCGGCATCGATGACCCCACCGCCGTCTTCCGGCGCGACGAACGGGCTGAGCATGCCGACGGCGCGGGCGGCGAGCGCGCCGGCCCAGCTCTCCGGGTTGAGGAACAGCGTCTCCGGCGGCACCGGATTGTAGGCCGCGGCGGCCTCGGCGAAGCGGCCGGTCCCCGCCTGACGGCGGGCGGCGTAGTAGTCGGCGATGGTGGCCAGCCGGCGCTGCAAGGTGTCGTCGACCTGCTGGTCGAGGAACACCGGCGCGCCAGGAGCGTAGTCGAAGACGCTGACCAGCGTCGTCCAGAACAGCGGCAGCCAGTGCTCGAGGCCGGGATAGCGCTGGCCGGCGGAGACGGCGGCGTAGAGCGGATCGTCCGCCGCCTTGATGCCGGCGAGCGCCCGGTAGCCGATGCGGAAGCGCTCGATGCTGCCGGCATCCAGCAGCACCTCGCTGACCGGCAGCAGCGTGCATGTCTCCAGCTTGGCGATGGTGCGCTGGCTCGCCACGTCGAACGAGCGGATGCCGTCCACCTCGTCGCCGAAGAAATCGAGGCGCAGCGGCTCGCCGGCGCGCGGCGGAAACAGATCGATGATACCGCCGCGTACGGCGTAATCGCCGCGATCGGCGACGGTCTCCACCCGGCTGTAGCCGAGGTGCACCAGGCGGGCGACCAGATTCTCGGGATCAAGGCGGTCGCCGCGGCGCACGGTGAGCGCCCGTTCGGCCAGTTCCGTCGCCGCCGGCACCTTCTGCAGCGCCGCCGAAACCGTCGTCAGCAGGATGCGCGGCTTCTGCGGCGCCGCCTTCGCCGCGGCGGCAGCGCCGAGCCGGACCAGCGCATCGATCCGCCGGCTGGCGAGCTCGGCGTGCGGCGAGACGCGGTCGTAAGGCAGGCAGTCCCAGGCCGGCAGCTCGATGCACTCGACCTCCGGCGCGAAGAAGGCGAGCGCGTCGGCAAGCTGCGCCATCCGCCCGTCATCGGTGCAGACCATGGCCACAACGCACCGCTCGCGCCCGGCGAGTTCGGCGAGGATGCGCGCATCGTGCCCCGGCGGGGCGCCAGCGATGAGGGTGCGGCCGCCTGCGGAAAGGATATCTGCTGTGAGAATCAAGGGCTCAGACGGTGAACTTGAAGTTCGTCAGGGCGGTCATCACCGGGTGCTGCAGCCTCTCCGGAACCGGCTCGCGGCCGGTGATCCAGTTGTAGAGATCGATGTCGTCGTGGTTCATCAGCAGCCATTCCAGCCACTCGACCCCGGCATCGTCGATCTCGGCGAGATGTCGGTCGGCGAACGCGCCGATCAGTAGATCGTTTTCGCGCATGCCCGTATGGTGGGCGCGGAAGAGCACGCGCTTGCGCCTGACCTCGTTCGCGTCGCTCATATCCGCCTCGTGCCTCCGCTCCCCTGCCCGCAGCATATAGCGGGCGGCGACGGCCTTGTCAGCGATCTCGTCTGCCGATGCGCCCTGCCCCGCTGTTCCCGCTGTTCGCCGACGTAACGACGCTGCCGGGCATCGGCGCGACGCTGGCCAAGGCACTGGCGCGCCTCCTCGGCGGCGGCCGGCTGGTCGATCTGCTATGGCACCTGCCGACCGGGCTGGTCGACCGCACCAGAATGCCGTCGATCGCCGCCGCACGGCCACAGGCCATGGCGACGCTGACGGTGCGGGTGATCGAGCACGGCCCACCGCGCAGCCGCCGCCAGCCGTGGCGGGTACAGTGCGGCGATACCACCGGCGAGATCACCCTGGTGTTCTTCAACGCCCGCTCCGACTGGCTGACGAAGCTGCTGCCGCCGGGCGAGACCCGGGTGATCAGCGGCCGCGTCGAGGCCTACGGCGATGCGCTGCAGATGGTGCATCCGGACTACGTGGTGCCGCCGGACGACGCCGGCGACGGGCTGCCGGCGATCGAGCCGGTCTACCCGATGACGGCCGGCCTTGCCCCGAAGCTGCTGCTGAAGGCGGTCCGCGCGGCGCTGGAGCGGGCGCCGGAACTGGACGAATGGCTCGACCCGGCGCTGCAGGCCCGCCGCGGCTGGCCCGCCTGGCGCGAGGCGCTGGCCCTGGCCCACGCCCCCCAGGCAGCCGCCGACCTGGAAACGTCGGCGCCGGCGCGGCAGCGGCTCGCCTACGACGAATTGCTGGCCAACCAGCTCGCTCTCGCGGTGGTGCGCCGGCGCCAGCGCCGCCAGGCCGGCCGCGCCGTGAAGGTGCCCGGGTTGCTGGCCGAGCGGGTGCTGCAGCAGCTTGCCTTCGCCCTGACCGGCGCACAGCGGCTGGCGCTGGCCGAGATCCTCGCCGACATGGCGCGGCCGTCGCGCATGCTGCGGCTGCTGCAGGGCGACGTCGGCAGCGGCAAAACGGTGGTGGCGCTGCTGGCGATGCTGCACGCCATCGAGGCGGGCGCCCAGGCGGCGCTGATGGCGCCGACCGAGCTGCTCGCCCGCCAGCATCTCGCCACCATTACCCCGCTGGCGGAAGCGGCGGGCGTGCGCGCGGCCCTGCTCACCGGCCGCGAAAAGGACAGCGCCCGGCAGGCGACCCTCGCCGGCCTCGCATCGGGCGAGATCGGCATCGCCGTCGGCACCCACGCGCTGCTGCAGGAGGGCGTCGCCTTCCACGACCTCGGGCTGGCGGTGATCGACGAGCAGCACCGCTTCGGCGTCGAGCAGCGCCTGGCGCTGGCCGGCAAGGGCGGGCATACCGACGTGCTGGTGATGTCGGCGACGCCGATCCCGCGCACCCTGACGCTCACCGCGTACGGCGATCTCGACGTCTCGCGGCTGACCGAAAAGCCGCCCGGCCGGCAGCGGGTGGATACCCGGGTGCTGCCGGTCGACCGCCTCGATGCGGTGATCGCCGCCCTCGGCCGGATGCTCGCTGGCGGGGCCAAGGCATACTGGGTGTGCCCGCTGGTAGAGGACTCCGAGACCCTCGACGTGGCGGCGGCGGAGGAACGTCACGCCACCCTCGCCCGGACCTTCCCCGGGCGCGTCGGGCTGGTGCACGGGCGGATGAAGACGGCCGAGCGCGACGCGGCGATGCGCGCCTTCCGCGACGGCCCGCCGATGGTGCTGGTGGCAACGACGGTGATCGAGGTGGGGGTCGATGTGCCGGCAGCGACGGTGATGGTGATCGAGCATGCCGAGCGCTTCGGCCTCGCCCAGCTCCACCAGCTGCGCGGCCGCGTCGGCCGCAGCAGCGCCGCCGCCTCCTGTATCCTGCTCTACGCCGCGCCGATCACCGAGACGGCACGGGCGCGGCTCGCGGTGCTGCGCGAGACCGACGACGGCTTTCGCATCGCCGAGGAGGACTTGCGGCTGCGCGGCGCCGGCGACCTGCTCGGGGTCAAGCAGAGCGGCCTGCCCGCCTTCCGCCTCGCCGACCTCGCC
>JBDHSN010000250.1:0-3839 GCA_039808105.1 Rhodospirillales bacterium | reverse complement strand
GTCATCCGTTGTTCGAGTTCACCCAGCTCATTGGCATGGGCCGCCAGCAGTGCCTGCAGAACGCCATCATGCTCGGCTCTGAGCCGCTCGATCTCGCCGGCGTTTAAGCCGGTGCGGCCGGAAGCGACCATCTCCGGCTGCATCTGCTCGACGCACGCGGACATCAGCTTGAGCCAGCTATCGACCCATAAGTAGGCGATATACATGACTTCTCCTCCCCTCGTTCCGGTCGTCGCAGCGGAGCGTGCGCGCCAGTTGCGAGCAGTCTATACCCGCACGCCTGCTGTGCCCATAACGCGTCGGTGAGATCAAGGGTCCGCGAACGGGGCCGTCCCGGCGCCCGCTCGGGAATGATGCGCTGGAAGGACCGGCCGCCGGCCTCAGGCGGGCAGCGGAATGAACTCGCTGTCGCCTGGCACCTTACCGAGACGTTGCTGCCGCCAATCCTCCTTCGCCTGTTCCAGCCGCTCTTGCGAGCTGGATACGAAGTTCCACCAGATGTGGCGCGGCCCGTCCATCGGCGCACCGCCGACCAGCATCAGCCGGGAAGGCCGGAGCGCGGTGATCGTCACCGCGCGGCCCGGCTTCAGCACCACCAGCGCGCCAGCCGGCTGCGGCCTGCCGTCGATCTCGATCGCTCCTTCGGCGGCGTAGACGCCCCGTTCCGGATGCTCCGCCGGAAACGACAGCCGTGCCGATGCCGCCAGCGAGACATCGGCATAGATCGTCTCCCAGGCGAGCCGGACCGGCGAGCGCGTTCCTTCCCAGGAGCCGGCGATCAGCCGCAGGCGCCAGTTGCTGTCCTCGACCACCGGCAATGCTTCGGCCGGGTAGTGATCGAAGGCTGGCGCACATTCTTCCGCATCGCGCGGCAGTGCGACCCAGGCCTGGATGCCGGCCAGTGGTCCACCCGCCGCCCTTGTCTCCGGCCCGGTCCGCTCGGAATGGACGATACCTCGCCCCGCGGTCATCCAGTTGACCGCGCCGGGACGGATCGGCTGGACAGAGCCGAGGCTGTCGCGATGCAGGATCTCGCCCTCGAAAAGATAGGTGACGGTGGCGAGGCCGATGTGGGGATGGGGCCGCACGTCGATTCCCCTTCCGGCCGGAAAGGTGGCAGGTCCCATGGCGTCGAAGAAAATGAACGGGCCGATCATCCGCCGATGGATCGAGGGCAGCAGCCGACGTACCTCGAAGCCGCCGAGATCCTTGGCCTTACCCTCCAGCGTCGTCTCGATGGCATCCTGATCGCCAGGAGCCTTCCCCGGCACGTCACCTGGAAACCCGCTCATCCATCACCTCCCGTTTTTTCCCATTCAGGCAGTTTACCCGGCACCGCCGACCGACCGGTACCGCATCAACACCCCTGGTCCTCAACCTCATTCACACATGTGAGTTCAGCAACCGATCATTCGATAGGAGTTTGCTTCTGAATTGCGCATACTGGCTCGAATCAGAAAGAAGCGAACCCAAGGGATGACCGACCAGGACGCTGCGGGACCGGCGAGACGCCTCGCCATCGCCGTCATCTGCGACACGCTGACCGGTGTCGGCGAATCCCGCCTGTCACCGCCGTTAAGCCGTGAAGAGGAGGTGGCGCTGCGCGCCTGCTTCATCTCCGATATCGGCGCCGCCGTCGCCTGTCTCGGCGGCGATGGCGTCGATGGCATTGCCGCCTACGCGCCGGCCTTCACCGCGGATGAGATGCGCAAGCTGCTGCCGCCCGGCTTCACCCTCCTGCCGCAGCGCGGTCAGAGCCGTACCGACCGGTACGCAGCGATCATCGATGACTTGCTGGCAGCGGGTTACGCCGGCGTCTGCCTGATCGACGCTGGCGCGCCGACGCTGCCGTCCTCCGTCTTCCGGGATGCGATCGCGGCGCTCAGGCAACCGGGCAACCGGATCATCCTCGCTCCGGCGCTGAACGGCGGCTATCCCCTGATCGGCGTTCAGGCGCCCTGTCCCGAATTGTTCGAGATCATGGCGTCGCGGACGCCGCGCCACCTCGCCCACAGCCTCGCCGGTGCGGCGAGGCTGTCGCTGCCGGTGGAGCAACTGTCGCCGTGGTATCGCGTCTTTGATGGCCTGTCCCTCACCTGGCTGATGCGCGAGCTGCTCGGCGACGGCGTCTCACCGCTCGGCACCGGGTTTCCCGGTGCCATGGCACGGCGGACCCGCGCCTACCTGACCGCTCTCGGTGAACGCGGCGACGGCGCGCCGCTCGATCTCGGCTTGTACGAGCTGGCCTGAGCCTGACGACGAACCTCCTCGCCCGCCGCCATGCGGGTGGCTCGCGCTCTCACTGCGCGGCACGAGCGAGAGAAGGTTGCCGTGCCGCGGCGGGAAAGCGCAGCTCGACGCGCAGCCCGGGATCATTGTCACCCAGGCGCAGGCTTCCCCCGTGCAGGCGGACGACAGCGGCGACGAGGCTGAGCCCCAGCCCCGAGCCCGGCGTGCTGCGGCTTTCTTCCAACCGCACGAACCGCTCCAGCACGCGGACGCGATCGGCGGCGGGAATGCCGGGGCCGGTATCGGCGATGGTCAGAACGACGTCGTCCCCCTCCCCCGCGACCCGGACGTCGATGCGGCCGCCGGCCGGCGTATGCTTGACCGCGTTATCGAGCAGGTTCGCCACCGCCTGCGCCAGCAGTTCGCGTTGCGCCGCGATCTTCGGCACCGCGTCCGCCGTCGCGTGCAGCTGGACGCTCTTCTCCTCCGCCACCGGCTCGTAGAGCTCGGCGGCATCGCAGGCGAGAGCACCGAGATCAAGCGGCTTCAGCTCCGTCGCCGCCATGCCGGACTCGGCGGCAGCGATCTTCAGCAGGCTGTCGAAGGTGGCGAGCGCCATATCCGCCTGGCCGAGCACCGAGACCAGCGCCTCGCGGTCGTGCGCCGGATCGGGCGGCGCGATCAGCGCCAGCTCGATCCGCCCGCGCAGCCGCGTCAGCGGTCCGCGCAGGTCGTGGGCGAGGCTGTCGGTGGCGAGCCGCATACCTGACATCAGCCGCTCGATCTGCGCAAACAGCCGGTTGAGGCTCTCGGCCAGCCGGTCGAACTCGTCGCCGGCCTCGCGATGGGGGATCCGTTGCGAGAAGTCGCCCTGCATGATCCGCCGCGTGGTCTGCACCACGCCGTTGACCCGCCCGAGCATCCGGCGACTGAGGAAGATGCCGCCGAGCAGGCCGAGCGCGACCGCCGCCGCCAGCGACCAGGTGAGGGTGTTGACGACGATCCGGCGAAACTTCGCCCGCTCGTGCATGTCGCGGCCGACGAGCAGCCGATACCCGCCCGGCAGCTCGAACGTCCGGGCCCTGATCTCATGCGGAATCGGCTTGTCATCCTCATTGCGGGTGAGGGTGATGCTGATCCACTCGCTCAGGGCGACCGCCTTGGTTGGCCAGGCGGCGAGGTTGCCGGCCAGCGGCCCGGTCGCCGGATCCCACAGCAGATAGACGCTGTCGCGGCTGCCGCCGTCGCCGGCACGCTGGCGCACCAGATCGATCAGCCCGCGCAGGCCGCGCTCCTTGTACTGCTCGGCGAGGCCGGAGATCTCGGCTTCGATGGTCGCCGTTGTCTGCCGGTCGATCACCGCCACCGTCGACCAGTAGATGAAGCCGAGGATCGCCATGACCGAGGCGATGAACAGCATCAGGTAGAGGACGGTCAGCCGGAAGGCGGTCGTGCGGAAAAGATTAGGAAGCAGCACGGAGGCAGTAACCGGCACCGCGGACCGTCTGCAGCAACGGCTCGTCGAAGCCCTTGTCGATCTTCGCCCGCAGCCGGCTGATATGGACGTCGATGACGTTGGTCTGCGGGTCGAAGTGGTAGTCCCACACCCC
>JBDHSN010000249.1:0-3854 GCA_039808105.1 Rhodospirillales bacterium | reverse complement strand
TTCCAGTCGAAGAAGACCAGGAACTTCTTCATCTCCTGCTGCATCGCCGGAGCCGGAGCCGCGGGAGCGGCCATCGGAGCCGGCGCCGGACGAACCGGTGCGGTCGGCTTGGCTTGCGCGAACAGCTGATCGCTCGCGCCTACCTCCTGCGCAAAGCCTGCTGCCGGCAGTAAGAGCAGGCTGGCAACGGGAATCACATATCGACGCATGCTGGATCCTCTTGGTTGATCAGGTTAGCGCTTGCCGCCGCCACGGCTGCACATGTGTCTCTCGGCGACATCGCCAATGTCCCTTTTATGGCTACCACGAGCGGGAAAACAACTCGGGGTCGCATAGAAGACACAAATAGCCGCAGTCTTCGTTGCTCAGAGAACACAGAATTGCCACTTCCCAGGCCTGGGACTACCGTCTCCGCGTCGACGCAGCAGGCAGCACCCAAAGGGAGGGCAGCGGCTCAGCGGCCCGGAAAGGCAATGATAACGGCGGAGGGGCCGTCCGTCGATGCCGACCTGCCGGGATGCAGGGGCGGAAATGCGATGACCTCGGAGGCGCCGGCCGCGACGGCGGCCTGCCGCGCCACCGCCTGCGGCTCGATCGGCATCGTCAGATACTGGGTTCCGTAAACCGCCCAGTCATCCGGCCCCTCGGGAAGCGTCCAGGTGAAGGTGATCTGCAGCTCGCCCGCCGGCGTGCAGCCACCCGCCGCCGTCTGGGCGCGGACGAAGCTGCGGAAGCGTTCCTCGATGGCAGCTTCAACCTCGCCGTGCGGAGCGTTGCGCATGGCCAGCAACAGCCTTGTCAGGTCGGTATAAAGCGCGCGTTCAGCGTCGGTCTGACTGGCCATCGTCGCCTCCGTTGGGCGGGTGCTAATCTAAGATGACACTCTTTACAAATCGTCAACTGGCATTGGCCGACCGCTGCGATCCGGCCCGGCGATCGGCGTCGCCGAAGGGCTTGTTCGCCGGACGGCGGCAGGCACCCGGAATAACCGTCTTCTGCGAGTTTATTCTTCGGGCGAGTTCACAGCGGGTTCTATGAACCATTTCACATTCGCTCCGCGGCGCCGTGTGCGCCGTCGGTCTGTGGCGGACGAGACACGGTTGTCCGCTCAACCGCCGTGGAGGATCGAGCAGATGAGAACGGAGGCGGCAACCCCGGCGATATCGGCGGCAACGCCGACGAAGATGGCGTGGCGCATGCGCTGCACGCCGACCGCGCCGAAATAGACAGCCAGCACATAGAAGGTGGTTTCCGTCGACCCCTGGATGGTGCTGACCAGGTAGCCGGTGTAGCTGTCGGGACCGATGGCCGGATCATTGAAGAGCGACGCGAGGTAGGCGAACGCGCCCGATCCGGACAGTGCACGCAGCAGGCCCATCAGCAGCCCCTCCGGCGGCAGGCCGAACGGCGCGGTGAGCGCCCCGAGGGGCCGGATGACCAGGTCCAGCGCACCGCTCGCCCGCAGCATTCCGACGGCGACGAGGATCGCGATCAGATAGGGAATGATCCGCACCGCGATCTGGAAACCGTCGCGGGCCCCGGCAATGAAGGTCTCGTAGACGCGAACCCGGCGCACGGCGCCGAAGGTGACCAGCCCGGCCACCAGGATCGGGATGATCCACGGGCCGATGGTATCGCCCCAGATCAGCATCGCCGGGATCATCGCGACGATAACCATGAGCAGCAGCGCCGTTGACCACGCGCGCGGGGCATCCGCCGCCAGCAGCGGGGCGGTATCCTCTTCCCCGCCGCTGGCGCCGGCGTCCGACGCAGTGGCGGTTGGAGGTGGTGAGGGCGGCGAGGGCAGGGCGCCCGCTTCCAGGCCGCCGGCGCCTGGCCAGAAGGCCTCGCACGCCTTGGCCAGGACGATGGCGACGGCGGTGGAGCAAAGGGTCGCGAACAGCGTCGTCGGGATGATGCCGGCGGGATCGGCCGAACCCGCCGCCGCCCGCAGGGCGATGACGCTGGTCGGCAGCAGGGTGACGCTGGAAGTGTTGATGGCGAGGAACAACACCATGGCGTTGGTCGCCGTGCCCTTGGCCGGGTTCAGCGCGTCGAGGTGCTGCATGGCGCGGATGCCGAAGGGGGTGGCGGCGTTGCCGAGGCCGAGAATGTTGGAGCCGATGTTGAGAATCATCGCCCCCATGGCCGGATGGGAGGGCGGCACCGCGGGGAACAGGCGGATCATCGGCGCCCGCAGCAGGCGAGCGATGCCGTGCAGCAGGCCTCCCGCCTCGGCAATCTTCATCAGCCCGAGGAAGAGCGCCATCATTCCCACGAGGCCGATGGCGAGGACGACCGACTGCCCGGCATCGTCGACGATGGCCTTTGTCAGCCGCTCCATCGTCGCGGCCTCGCTTCCCCACAGGCCCAGTTGCCGGACGGCAGCAACGCCGAAGGCCGACAGGACGAGCAGGGGAAAGATGGCGTTCATCGCCGACGGTACCGGAAGGGCGGATCCAGAAGAGTTGCGCCCGGCTCACTCTTTCTCGGCGAAGGCGAGGATACGGACGAGCTGGAACAGGCGCTTGCGCACGATGGGATCGGGGATGCGGAAGTAATTGTGCATCAGCTCGAACGCCTCGCGCGAGTTCATCGGATTGACTTCGAACCCCGGATTTGGCGCCTCGGCGAGGCCGAGCGTGGCACCGGCCTCGGGCATGGACGGAACCATCGCATCCTCCGCCCCGACGCCCTCGAAAAAGAACGCGACGTCCACGTTCAGCGCGTTGGCGATCTTGAAGAGGTTGCTGGCGCCGACCCGGTTGGTGCCGCTCTCATACTTTTGGATCTGTTGGAAGGTTACGCCGATCGATTGACCGAGTTTGGTCTGGCTGATCCGCAAGCCGACGCGCCGGCCCCTTATGCGGGTACCCACGTGTCGATCAATGGGGTCGGGGCCCTCTTCCGCTACGGGCTTCCTCATGGGGCCAACGTACGGCAAGTTGTACGGGCTGTCGAGACTCACGCGTCATAATGACGAACCGACGATGTAGATAAGCGAATATTCAACCGCCGAGAGAAATTCTGCCTGAGCACGACCGATGGGCGGTGGAAACCTCCGCTTCCCGCCGATACCCCGCACCTACCACGAATGACTTAGCGCCAGGCAGCAGCCGTCGCCGGGCGGGCGTAGCCGTCGCCCACCCTTGCGGGCGGCGCGACTACAGTGCGGTCCCGCTCACCCCCAGACGGGTCTCAATTGCGAGCCGGGGCAGCTCGATCTTGGGGCAGCGATCCATGACCACCACCAAGCCGGCGGCTTCGGCACGGGCGGCGGCGGCATCGTCGCGAACGCCGAGCTGCATCCAGACGAACCGGATTCCCAGCCGTTGCCGCAGGGCGATGGCTTCATCGACGCAGCGCCCCGCTGCCGTGCTGCGGCGGAAGATGTCCACCATCTGAACCGGTACCGGCACCTCATCGAGGGACCCGTAGACCCGTTCGCCGTTGATCGTCTGGCCCAATTCATTGGGGTTGACCGGAATCGTCCGCCAGCCGCGGGCCTGCAGGAAGGCCATGACGTAGTTGGACGCACGCGCCGGGTCGGGCGACGCCCCGACGATCGCGATGGTCGAGGTCTCTTCGAAGATCCGGCGCAACAGATCGTCGCGGCAGACGAGGCGGTCGCTCATCGCCCGGTCCATTCCGGCGTCGGCTGCTTGCGCACGAAAGCATCAATCCCCGCCTGCGCATCGCCGGTCAGCATGTTACACACCATCGTCTCGCTCGCCAGCGCGTAGGCCTGCTCGATCCCGGCTTCAAGCTGGGCGTAGAACAGACGTTTGCCAAGAGCGACAGCGGCAGGTGACTTGGCGGCGATGGGACCGGCCAGGCGCAGCACGGCCTCGTCG
>JBDHSN010000248.1:0-3857 GCA_039808105.1 Rhodospirillales bacterium | reverse complement strand
CAACTGCACCGACCGGCAGTTTTACTGGAGCGCGGATGATCCGCGAATCAACCTGCGGCATCTTTTCTGCGGCGAGATCCGGCGCGGCCAGCCGAAGGGCTTTCACTCGGTCCGCCTCGTCGCGACTGCCCGGCTGATCCGCAACGTCGGCCACCGCACCGAGGAGGGCGGCGGCATCTACAGCGCCATCGTCGAATTCGCCAATGGCCGGAGCAAGCTTTCAACCTTCTTTCCCGACCATTGCACGCTGGAGCAGATCGTCCGGTCCGTCTCCCATGCCGCTGCCAACGTCAGCGGCCGCCACCGCGCCTGGGGCGCAATCGGCCTCTCGGCGCCGCCGCCGGCCGCCCCCCGGCGCGGCGATCTCGAAACGTTCTGTCTGGACAACACCGGGCAGCCATTCGAAATTCGCCTCGGAGTGCTCGCGAATGGCCGGATCAACACGGCATTTCCCAACTGACGAGGGCGCCGCCGAAAAGCCGGAGGAGGCGGCGGTGCCGGGAGATGAGGCGTTGATGCGAGGCATCTATCGCGACCACCGTGACCGCCTGCGGGCCTCGCCCGAAGTCTTCCCCACCCTGCTTGCCGATTTTCTCGAAACCGACGTGCGCGACAATCCGGCGTGGTGCGAGGAGCTGCTGCGCGGTCTCGACCTCGCCAGTATCGGCCAGCGGTTCGAGGCGTCCGGCAATCTCTACGAATTGCGCGCGGGGCCCGAGGGCGCCCAGCTCGTCAACGGCGAGGACGACCGCCGGGCGCCGCTGCGTCTCGCCGTCGCCGACCTGCGGCGGGCCCTGGCCGCCTGGCGGCAGGCAATCGGCGAGGTGCCCTCCCGCTGATCGTCCCGGCGGTGCGTCACTGCGCGCCTGCGCCGTGGCGCGCGGTCCATCGAAGCGCGCAGGAGCCCCCGGTCGAAGGAAGCGCGGATCAGACGGGCGCTATCCGGCGCCTTACCGCAGCCGCCGGATCAGGCTGGTGTAATCCCAGCGGTTGCCGCCGCTGCGCTGGATATCGGCGAGAAACTGATCGACGAGGGCGGTGACCGGCAGTGGCGCGCCGTTGCGCCTCGCCTCGTCCACGGCGATGCCGAGATCCTTGCGCATCCAGTCGACGGCAAAGCCGAAGTCGAAGGCGTCCGCCAGCATCGTCTGCGCCCGGTTGTCCATCATCCACGACTGCGCCGCGCCCTTCGAGATCGTCGCCAGCACCTTTTCGGCATCGAGGCCGGCGCGGTCGGCGAAATTGAGGGCTTCGGCCAAGCCTTGCGTCAGCCCGGCGAGGCAGATCTGGTTGACCATCTTGGTGAGCTGTCCGGCGCCGGCGGGGCCGATGAGGGTGATCGCCCTGCCGTAGGCCGACATCGCCGGCACCGCACGATCGAAGACCGCGGCCTCGCCGCCCACCATGATCGCCAGCTGCCCATTTTCTGCCCCCGCCTGGCCGCCGGAAACCGGCGCATCGAGGAAGTGCAGCCGGCGCTCGCCAGCGAGCCGGGCGAGCTGCCGCGCCACTTCCGCCGATGCCGTCGTGTGATCGACGAGGATCGCGTCCTGGCTCATGCCGGCGAACGCGCCGGTCGGGCCGAGCACGACGCCGCGGAGGTCATCGTCGTTGCCGACGCAGGTAAAGACGAGCTCGGCGCCCGCCGCCGCCGCGGCCGGCGTCGCGGCGACGTTGCCGCCGAACTTCCCGGCCCACGCCTCGGCACGGGCGCCGGTGCGGTTGTAGACGGTGGTGGAATGGCCATTGCGCTGCAGGTAGCCGGCCATGGGAAAACCCATAACGCCGAGGCCGATGAATGCGGTGCGCATGCGCCGACGCCTCCTCTCCCGTTTCGCCGTCCGCTCAGCCGAGCAGCCGGTCCAGCAGCTGCCAGGTTGCCGCGTCCGGTGCCAGCAGCAGGGTTTCTTCGACGATATGGGGCGCAAGACGATAAGGCGCGCCGTTGCGGCGCAGCGCGGCAAAGCCACCCGCCTCGCGGTGGATCAGCACACCCGCCGCGTGGTCCCACGGCTTCAGCCGGGCATAGCAGGCGAAGTCGAGCGCTCCGGTCGCGAGATCCATGTATTCGCGTCCGACCGAGCCGTAGCGGCTCGCCACGGCAGGAGGTGCCGCGCCGCGCTCCGCCGCCGTCGCCCGCAGCCGCTCCGCCGACCGCCAGGCCAGCGATCCCGTCATCGCCGCCAGCGGCCGATCGTGGGAGACCGTCACCGGCGACCGCCCCGACGCCGTCTCCAGCCACGCCCCCTGCCCCGCCACCGCCCACAGCAAGGTACCGCCCAGCGGATCGAGGATGAAGCCGGCGAGCGTCTCGCCGTCGCATCCGTATCCGACGATCACCGCGACGCAGGCTTTGCCGGCAACGAAGTTGCCGGTGCCATCGACGGGATCGAGCAGCCACACCGGCGCCCGCGTGCCGAGCGCGGCCAGCACCTCCGGCCGATGCTCGGCGGCTTCCTCGCCGACGAAGGCCGCGCCCGGGACCAGAGGCGCCAGCCGCTCCTCCAGCGCCCGCTCCGCCTCGATGTCGGCGATGGTGACGAGATCGCGCGGGCTGCGCTTCTGCGCAATGTCGCCGGCCAGCAGATTGCGGAAGCGCGGCACGATGACGGCGGCCGCCACCTCGCGCAGGATGCCGCCGACCTCGGCGGGGTCGGGCAGCGGGATGGTGCCGGCCGGCACAGCCGCCCGGCCAGCGGAGGAAACGGCCTGGAATTCAGGCGGCGTGGAGGTCGCGATCGCGGTGGTACCCCGTGGAAAAGTCTTCGAGCATCTGTGCCGCCTCGGCGCTGTACTCGGCCCGCTGGATCAGGGCGCGGGTAACGAAGCAGGCGAACGCGACCGCCTCGCCCTTGCCGCGCAGCCGGAAGGTGGCGGCGAAGCTGTCGAGGGCGGCGTGGGTGTGGCTGCGAGCCATGACGTTGAGCTGCCGCTTGACGAAACGGTGCTTCTTTCGCCACCGGTGCTGTGCAGGTGCATCCGCCATCGCTGATATCTACGCCGCACAGCAGCCCGGCACAAGCGACGCCTCCGTCGCCGCTGCCGGGCTTGCAGCGCAGGACTCACCGCAGGCGATCGCGGATGAACGCCCCATCGACCGCCGCGGCATCAAGGGGGAAGGTCAGCGTGCTCTCGCCCGGCAGTTCCGGCGAACGGTAGAAGGCGACGGCGAGATCCGCGAGTGCGATCGTACAGAACAGCGGCGGCCGGCTGGCGAGCCAGCCCCGCAGGCGGCCGTGCGTCCGGCTGACCAGCCGATCGTCCAGCGGACCGTCGAGGGTGCCGATCCGAAAATAGAAGTCGTTGTCGTGGCGCGACGGATCGCCGTGGTAGGCGTGCAGCACGCCGCATCGCTCGGCGCTGCGGCGCACGTCGGCGAGGTGGGTGGAGTGGTGCACCCGGTCCGGCGATGCTTTCGCCCGCGCGACCGGCCATCCCATGACGACGACATCGCAGCCGTGCACCGAGAAGCCGCGCGCGAACGGCCGGGCGCCCCGGCTGAGAAACGGCTCGTCGGCTTCGGCAAAGCCGCCGATCCGCACCTGGAACGGCACGGCGGCGCGCACGAGGCTGAGGACGCCGGCGAAATCCATCCCGACTTCGCGCTGGCGGAGCCGCAGAAAATTGCGGTTCACCGGCCCGCCCGTGCTCTGCTGCCGCTCCAGCCCGATGAGGGTGCCGTGGATCTGGGTAATCGTGTACGGCCGGAAGCGGGGACCCACCACCGCCGCCGCTTCGGCCTGACAGGCTGCAAGAAAGCTGCGCAGCGGCTCCGGCTTGTCACCGTAGAGCGCAACGATCGTTGCCTGCATCACACCATCGGTTCCCCTCTTCCCCGAGGACGGCGAGAACACCAC
>JBDHSN010000247.1:0-3870 GCA_039808105.1 Rhodospirillales bacterium | reverse complement strand
AAGTCGGCGGCGACGCGGAACAGCTCGGCGAACTCGGTATCGAGGCCGCTCAGCGTATAGTAGAGGAACGGATCGCCGAGCAGCACGACCTTGACGTCGAGCGGGATCGGCCACGGCTCCAGCGTCGTCGTCGCCGACCAGCCCATCTGTTCCGCCGGCGATTCGATGCGGATGCACGACGATCGCAGCGTGCGCTTCAGCGTTTCCCAGGAGAAGGGATTGGCCAGCACCTTGTGGGCGTCGAGGATCAGGCAGCCGCCGTTGGCCCGGTGCAGCGCGCCGGCCTTGATCAGCGAGAAGTCGGTGACGAGGGTGCCGAACTGCGCCAGATGCTCGACGCGGCCGACGAGGTTCGACAGGGTCGGATGGTCCTCGTAGATGACCGGCGCCTGCGGTGGTGCATCGGGTCCGTCGGCGTTGCTCACCAGCACATTGATGCGGTAGCGGCGGAACGGGTCGGGCTCGGGGCCGCCGGCGCGGCCCGGGCCGCCGATGACGATCTGCGGGCCGGCCGCCTCCTTGGGCAGGAACTCCTCGGCCGACTCGATGATATCCTCGCGGACCTTGTCCAGGTGCGCCTTGACCTGCGGCAGATCGCTCCAGCGGGCGATCAGCTCTTCGAACGGCCGGCCGACGGCGAAGATGGTGATTTCGCGATCGAGGGCGCGCAGCTGGTCGCGCTGCTCCTTCTCCCAGCCCGGCACCACTTTCAGGAACTCGCCGAGTTCCTTTTGCATCTGCTCCGATGCCTGCTTGCGCTGCTGCTTCTCCTCCGGCGACAGCGCCTCGAACTCCTGCGGGCTAAGCACCTCGCCGTCGCGCACCGGGGCGATGGCGAGGCCCATCGGCGTGCGCAGGATGGCGACGTCACGCTGCCGGCCGCGCTCCTGCAGGCTGTGGAATCCCTGCTCCTGACGTTCCTTGAGGTGCTCCTGAATGACGTTCCGGCGGTTGCGGTATTCCTCGCTCTCGAAGGCCGCCGGCAGGGCCAGCCGCAGCTCATCGATCAGGTGCTCGACGTCGTCGCGCAGCGGCCGCGCCCGGCCGGCCGGCAGCCGCAACGCCCGCGGCTTGTGGGGCTCGCTGAAGTTGTTGACGTAGCACCAGTCGGACGGCGCCGGCCATGAGGCGCGCGCCTTGTCGACGGCGTTGCGGACGAAGGCATATTTGCCGGTGCCGTGCGGCCCGAGCGCAAACAGGTTGTAGCCGGGGTGGCGCATACCCAGCGACAGGTGCAGGGCGCTCGCGGCCCGCTTCTGGCCGATACCGTCCGCCAGCGGCGGCAGCTCGGCGGTCGTCTCGAACGGCAGATCGTCCGCCGGGCAGGTGCGGTAGAGGAGTTCCGGGGGCACGGGCGGCGGCGCGGCAGGGGCGGCCGGATCGTTCATGGTGCATCCTCGTCGGCGTTGGCCGGAACCGGATAACGGTGCCCTGTCGTTCATGATCAGGGCAAACCGGTCTGACTGCCAGAGCCGAGGCGGGTATCGTCGGCCCCCCAGTTTGCCTCAAGCCGGCAGGACAGAAAACCGCAGTTTCAGCTGATGCGCGACCGCCCGATTCGGCCGGAAGGTCCTGCGTGCTGGCCGGGATGCGCGGGATTGATGCGGGCCGGCTGCACGCGAAGACGGAGGCAGCGGGGAGCGCCCTGCGGCCACGATCCTGTCTCGAGATCCCGAAGGCGCGCCGGCCGATAACGCCGCGATCTGGCGTTTGCGGGCGGGTTGTGTTACTTGCCCCTGCAATATCGATGGTTTTTGAGTTCGCCCGGCTGTCCGATCGGTGCGCCGCGAAGAAACCGGAACAACAGAGAAGGGCATGGAGATGCCGAGAAGCGCGCACCGTCTCGTCGGCCTGGCGGTCGCGGCATTGATGGCGGTGGCCGCCGCGGGATGCGCCACGCCGCCCGACCCTTCCGATCCGGAAGCCTATGCCGAGTTCAAAGCGCTTAACGATCCGCTGGAGCCGCTGAACCGGACGGTCTTCGGCTTCAATCAGGCCATCGACGCGATGTTCCTGCGCCCCTTCGCCGACTTCTACCGGCTGTTGCTGCCGGCGCCGTTTCGCGAAGGGGTGCATAATGTTCTCGCCAACCTGCGTTCTCCCGTCATTCTCGCCAACGACCTGCTGCAGGGCGAGGTGGACCGCGCCGGGACCACCACCGGCCGTTTCCTGATCAATTCGACGCTGGGCGTGGGCGGGCTCTGCGACTGGGCCACCGACTTCGGCCTGCCCCGACACAACGAGGACTTCGGCCAGACGCTGGCGGTGTGGGGTTCTCCCGAGGGTCCGTTCCTGATGCTGCCGGTGATCGGCCCCTCCAATCCGCGCGACGCCGTCGGCCTTGCGGTGGACAGTTTCATCCTGGATCCGTTTGGGTTGATGAGTACGTTAGATATGGCCCCCGAGTGGATGGTGACCATGCAGTATGTCCGGTACGGCGCGACGCTGGTCGACGAACGCTCGCAAAACGTCGAGGAACTCGACGATCTGCAGAAGTCGTCGCTCGATTTCTACGCGGCGCTGCGCAGCCTCTACCGGCAGTACCGGACATCGGAAATCTGGCAGGGTCATCCACCCGCGTCCACCGAGGGCCCGCGCTTCGACGATTTCCCGAGCCTTCCCGCAGACTAGTGCGAGATAACCGATGCCGGACTTACGACTTCTGATCAGCCGCTCGGTGGTTGTGCGGCTGGTCGTCATCCTCGCTGTCGTGCTGCTGGTACCGGGGGTACCGGGGGTGCGGGCTGATGACGCCGCGACCGCCGCCAGCGCCCAGGCCGTCGTCAAGAGCTTCGCCGATGAAGGCGTCTCGCTGCTGGAGGACCGCAGCGCATCGGCGGCGGTGCGTGCCGAGCGCTTTCGCGGGCTCCTGCGCCGGTACTTCGCCACCGAAGTGATCGCCCGGTGGGTCCTGGGGCGTCACTGGAACCAGTTCGATGCCCAGGAGCGCGACGAATACTACCGGCTGTTCGAGGATCTCGTGGTCTACGGCTATGCCAAGCGCTTCGGCGAATACACCGGCCAGCGGCTGCGGATCGTGCGCACCGTCGTCGACAGCGACAACCAGGCGACGGTCTTCAGCGAGATCGACCGGCCGGGCGGGGGCGGGCAACCGATCAGCGTCGACTGGCGCGTCGGCGGCCGGGCCGACGTCTTCCGTATCGTCGATGTCGTTGTCGAGAACGTCTCGTTGAGCCAGACGTGGCGGTCGGATTTTTCCGCCACGATCCAGCAGAGTGGCCGACCCGCGGCGTTGCTGGACACCCTGCGGGCGCGCACGGCGGCGCTCAAGGCCGAGGTCGGCGTTTCCAACTGACTTCTTCTGCGCCCCGCCATCGCGCCCCGCCGTCGCCGCGGTCCTGATGCGGGAAGCCGCTGATAGCCGGCCCACACCCCGCCCGCGGTCGATGCCGGCGTGCGCACGAGCGGGAGCCGCCGGGTAAAGGATGTCGCTGCGGGGAATATACTTGGCGATGTGGGGTAAAGGACGGATCGATCCGGGTGGGGGAACCACCCGGATCGTCTGTCGCGAGAGCCGCGTAGTGCGGTCGGTCAGCTTGGCTTGACCGCCCCGGTTTCCGTGTCGACCAGCACCATCTCCGGCTCGTCCGCCTCGGCGGTCGTCTCCTTGTTCAGGTGCTTGCGCAGCCGGTCGCTGTCGAGAGCATTCTCCCACTTCGCCACCACCACCGTCGCAACACCGTTGCCGACGAGGTTGGTGAGCGCCCGCGCTTCCGACATGAAGCGGTCGACGCCGAGGATCAGCGCGATGCTGGCCACCGGAATATGGCCCACCGCCGCCAGGGTCGAGGCGAGAACGATGAAGCCGGAGCCGGTGACGCCGGCGGCGCCCTTCGACGTCAGCAGCAG
>JBDHSN010000246.1:0-3884 GCA_039808105.1 Rhodospirillales bacterium | reverse complement strand
TCAGCATCAGCAAGCGGACCCTGCACGGCGGCAAGCAGGAAGGCTCGGAGCTGATCGAGGTCGACAACGGCAAGATGTCCTTCTGGGTCATTCCGACGCGCGGAATGAACGTGCTGCGGGTGAAGACCGGCGATATCACGTTGGGCTGGACCTCGCCGGTCAAGGAGGTGGTCAACCCCGCGTTCATGACCCTCGATGCCCGCGGCGGCCTCGGCTGGCTGGACGGCTTCAACGAGTGGCTGGTGCGCTGCGGCTTCGAGTGGTCCGGCCACCCCGGCATGGACGACGGCAGGCTGATGACCCTGCACGGCCGTGTCGGCAACACCCCGGCCTCGAAGGTGATCGTCAGCGTCGATGATCAGGCTCCCCACCGCATCCACATCCGCGGCCGGGTCGATGAGAAGGTGTTCAAGTTCGCCGACTACGAGGCGTGGACGGAGATCTCCACGGAACCCGGCAGCATCAGCCTGCGCGTCAGCGATACGCTCACCAACCGCAGCGACTACGAGCGCGAGTTCCAGGTGATTTACCACGGCAACTTCGGCCCGCCGCTGCTGGAGGAAGGCGCGGAGTTCGTCGGCGCGGTCAAGCAGGTGACGCCGTTCAACGCCAATGCGGCGAAGGACATCGCCACCTGGACGACCTACCTTGCCCCGACCAGGGACTTCGGTGAGCAGGTGTTCAACGTCATCCCCTTCGCCGACGACAAGGGGATGACGACGGTGATGCTGCACAACAAGGCGGCCAGCCTCGGCATCCGCATCACCTACGACGTCAACCAGCTGCCGTACTTCACTCTATGGAAGAACACCGACACGCTGAAGGAAGGCTATGTGACCGGCCTCGAGCCGGGGACCGGTTTTGCCTACACGCGGCGGATCGAGCGGCGTCTCGGGCGGGTGCCGAAACTGGCGCCGGGGGCGTCGCGCGCGTTCACCCTTGATTACACCATCCTCGCCGATGCGCAGAGCGTCGCCGCCACCGGCAAGGACATCGCCGCGATCCAGGGGGACCGGACGACGACGGTGGTCAGGGAGCCTGAAGTCGACCCAACGAAAGAGTAGGCGCGACAATGGGTTCGCCCCCCTTGACGGCGATCTCGATGCCCTGACGCGGCGACAGCCGGCGGCGCGACTGCCCGTGGCTGATCGGCCACAGTCGGTTGGTGCAGCGGCGGCCCGCCCCTTGTAGTGGGGCTACAGAGGTCACAGATCGCGGGGCGCTACCAGCCCGATCCGGGGCTGCCCCGCGAACAGGATGCCGGGGGAACCGGGAGAGGCAGAAGGCTGGAGCTGCTTGCGTGGAGGTTGTTGCCGACACCCGTGAGCGTGGTGCGACTTCCGAAATTCGTGGAGACGAACGATGGAACAGGCACAGAAGCGATCCGATCGACGCCATCTCAGTGATCTCGCGCTGGAGACGGTGTGGGTCGCCGACGGGCAGACGAACCTCGATGCCGACCATGCCAAAGCGCTGGCGCGCCTCGGCTTCGGCTTTACAGGAGGACGGTTTCCCGTTCAGGCTCACTGAGCTTTGGGGGCGGGCGAAAGGGACGGCTGACGCGTCGTCGCTGATCTTCGCCCGTTGCGGGCCGGTGCCGCGGAGGTCTTGAGCCGCCCGGTCCGCGCCGCCGCTCCGGGGCCTACAGCACTCCGGACGGCGGAGAACCACTGCAACGCCCCTCGGGTCCCGCCCGAGGGGCTTTCTTTTCTCACAACCACACTGCCTTGCGCTCGTCCTGGCCGGGGGTTGTCGGCGGGACGCTCATCCCACCGCGATGTGCAGGACGGCGCGCAGCGCGATTCCGACGCAGGCACCGCAGAAGGCTGGCTTCCAGACGGCGGCCACCCGCCGGCCGGCGGAGATGAGGATGGCGAAGCCGGGCAGGTCGAACGGGTGGATGAGGAAGCCGGCGGACTGGTTGAGAACCGACGCGCTGAGGTGATGCTGGCGGACCATGTCGTCGACGATGCCGAGCGTGGCGGTGCCGCCGGCGAGATATTTGGTGATGGTGAGCAGCACCAGGGCCGGATCGATGCCGAAGAGCTGCAGCGCCGGGGCGAGGAGCCCGGTGAGGCCGTCGATGGCGCCGGTCTGCCGCAGGATGTTGACGATCACCAGCGCGGGGATCAGGAACGGGATGGCGCCGATCGAGATGGCGAAGGCCTCGCTGCCGGCCCGGCTGATGGTGTCCAGCACGCCCTTGGCGCCGGGGGGCCGCGGTATGGTGTGGCAGGTCGTCGGCGATGGTCTCCGCGGCGGAGAGCCCGCGGCCGAACAGGTGATAGGTGGTCGCTGCCGCCGCCAGCCCGCCGATCACCGAGATCACCAGCACCGGCCCCAGCCGCAGCCCCATCGCCGTCATCGGCAGGCTGGCGTTGGCCTGGGCCATGGCGCAGACCATCGCCAGCGTCGCGGCGAGATGCCGGTCCGACGTGCCGCGCCGTTCCATGATCGCCAGCGTCGCCACCGGCGCGGCGAAGCTCACCAGGTTGACCTGCAGCGCCGCAAAGACGCCAAGGCCGGTCAGGCCGAAGGGGTGCAGGGCCGGCGCCAGCCGCGCCACCAGCCAGTCGAGGAAGCCGGTCAGTTCCAGCAGCCGCATCGCGGTCAGCATGACGACCATGACCGGCAGGAAGATGAACAGCACGAGGTTCATCCCCGATTTTCCGGCCGGCAGGATGATATCCGTCATGATGTTCATGGTGCGCCTATCCTGCTGCCCGACAGACCGACCCGTTGGTCTGCGCCACCCTTGCCCTGTGCAGGGTCCCGGCGGAGGGGCGAAATTAGCAGAGTGCGGGAATTTGGTGGGCTTCGCTCCGCTCAGCACCACCCTACGGCCCGCGCATAAGGTGCCGGTGAGCGGGAGCGAGCCGCACCATCGGCTGCGAGTCATGCCCTATAGCCCGCCCCTCTACGGCTGCATGTCTCCATCAGGCTGGTCAGCCGGCTGGTGTGACGATGCGGACCGGCGCGCTGGGCGACCTGCCAAACAAGCGATCACCAAGGCGAACACCATTAACCCTATTGACTTACTGGTATTGCGGCTCTAGCTTCTCTTCTCGCTCACCGCAGGGGTCTGGCGATGTAGCCGGTGTGGGAGCGGAGAAGATCAACAAGAGAGTGGATTTTCCTGAATGGCGACTGAGCCTTTGACAACAACAGCGTTGGGCGATGCGGCGGCGCGGCAGTTGGCGAATGCCACCAAGACCGTCCCGCAGATGGCGAGCATTACCCCGCGGTGGCTCGTGCACTGTCTGCAATGGGTTCCCGTCGAGGCAGGCATCTACCGCCGCAACCGGGTGCGGGACGACTCCAGCGTGACCGTCGACTGCTCCGCCCGCGACGAGCGCGGCCTGCCGGAGACGTACGTTGATTACGAGGAGCATCCGCGCGAATACCTGCTCAGCGCGGTGCACACCGTCCTCGACGTGCACACCCGGGTTTCCGACCTTTACAGCTCGCCCTACAGCCAGATCGGCGAGCAGCTGCGCCTGACCATCGAGACGATCAAGGAGCGGCAGGAAAGCGAGCTCATCAACAACGCCGAGTACGGGCTGCTCAACAACGTCGCGTCGGCGATGCGCATCCCGACGCGGAAGGGAGCGCCGACACCGGATGATCTGGACGAACTCATCGCCCGCGTCTGGAAGGAGCCGGCCTTCTTTCTCGCCCATCCGGCGGCGATCGCGGCGTTCGGGCGGGAGTGCACCTTTCGCGGCGTGCCACCGCCAACCGCGACGCTGTTCGGCTCGCCGTTCCTGACCTGGCGCGGCCTGCCGCTGGTTCCGTCCAACAAGGTCCCGGTCGTCGACGGCAAGACCAGCATCATCCTGCTGCGGACGGGAGAGGCGAAGCAGGGCGTCGTCGGCCTCTACCAG
>JBDHSN010000245.1:0-3887 GCA_039808105.1 Rhodospirillales bacterium | reverse complement strand
TCGGGCGCGATCAGCGTCATCGTGGACAGCACCGCCAGCGCCCGTTCCAGATCCTCGGTGGCGACGGCGCGGAGCTTGATGTTGTTCTGCAGCCGCAGCAGCACGTCGCGGTTGCCGACGGCGGCATAGTGGTGCGGCTCCATCTCCTTGTCCGACCCCTGCGTCTCCTTCAGCATGCGGCGGAGGTTTTCGGCGGCCAGCATCCGGCCGCCGCGAAACACGTCGAGAATGACCCGCTGGCCGCGCGCCGCCAGCCGCACCAGGAAGTGGGCGGGAAACGCAAGACCGGTGATGTCGGCGCCGTAGGCATGGCCGGCGTGCAGCCATAGGATCCCGAGAGCGACCGGCAGGCCCCGCCGCCGCTCCAGCACATGCATCAGGTTGGCATTGCGCGGATCATCGTAGGTTTCGGTATCGCCGTGCAGATCCCACTGATCGACCAGCAGGTCGACCAGCGCCTTGACCTGCAGCTCGACGCTGTGGGTGCGCGACGTCCCGGCGCGCGCCTGCTCGGCCAACTCGGCGAGCTGCTGGCGGTAGGGCTCCAGGGGCTCGCCCGGGCGATCGAGCGCCGCCAGCAGCAGCGCCGCCTCGGCGATATCGATCCTGTCATCGGCGCACGTGCCGATCTGACGCAGCGCTTCCAGCACCTCCGCTCGATCCGACACCGCCACCATCTCCTTCAGAACTTCGCCGAGCATTCCACGCCCCTTCCGAGTAGTTAAGCGTGCCGGACGCGCGTACAAGCGCCCGCCGAAGGCCCGGCGGATCCGGTCACCGCCGGCGGGCGACGAAGCGCATGGCCATCCCGAGCGCCCCGGCGACGAGCCGGCGCGGCGCCATTACCGGCGCCAGCGCCGCGCCGTTGAGCCGGCCGGCGACGCAGACGGTCCTCTTCCCGAGAGCCGCGAGGCCGTCGGCCGCGACATCGTCCGGGTCGGCAGCACCAGGAATGGCGGCACCCCGCCAGCCGGCCCGTGGCCCAAAGCCGGTGCGGGTCGGCCCCGGCAGCAGCGCGACGACGTCGACCGGTTCGTCATGCAACTCCTCGGCCAACGCCTCGGTGAACTGCAGATCGAACACCTTCGAGGCGGCGTAGGTGGCGAACATCGGCACCGGCGCCAGCCCAGCGGCGGAACCGACGATGATCAGCCCGGCGCGGCGCCGCTCGCCGCGCGCCCGCGCCAGCATGCCCGGCAGCAGCCGCCGGGTGAGATCGACGACGGCGACGACATTGAGCAGCACCGTATCCCGCTCGACCTCGGCCGGGCTGTCGAGGAACCGGCCGAAGCGGCCGGCGCCGGCGTTGTTGATGAGCAGGTCGATGCCGCAGGCTTCAGCACGCTCGATCAGCCTGTCCCGCTCCGCCTCGTGGGTGAGGTCGGCGGGAAACACCTCGACGGTGCGCCCGTGGCGGATCAGCCATCCCGCCAGTTCGTCCAGCCGCTGGCGGTCGCGGCCGGTCAGCAGCAACGCCGTCGTCTTCGGCAGCCGCCGGGCGAAGGCGGCGCCGATCCCGCCGCTCGCCCCGGTGATCAGGGCCTGCCGGTATGCCGGCATCATCGCGTCCTCCCCATCGTTCGCCGCATCCGGCCCTCCCGTCCCGTCTTCTTCGCTCGCTTGTGCGCCCACGGCCGTGCCGTCGCGCATGGCCGCCGTCACCGCAACCATGACAGCCGCGGACGGTCGTCGGCGAGGAGAAAGCGCGGGATTGCAGGCGGCAAGCCGCCCGTCGTGGAGCAGATGCTTTGCCGGCGCCCCTGCCGCCGGCGGGCACCGACCCCACCTACAGAACCTGGACCAGCCATGCAGCCCGAAGCAGGAGGAGGCGATGGCACGCGCACTCTGGCATGACGCAGTGATCGCGGAGACCGACCGGTGGGAACTGGTCGAGGGCAACGTCTACTTTCCGCCGCAGACAGTGAGGCACGAATACCTGCGGCCCTCGAAACACACCAGCGTCTGCCCGTGGAAGGGCATCGCCCGCTATTACGACGTGGTGGTCGGTGAAGACGTCAATCCCGCTGCCGCCTGGTACTACCCCGACCCCAAGCCGGCGGCGGCCAGCATCAAGGACCATGTCGGCTTCTGGAAGGGCGTGCGCGTCGAGCGATGAAGAACGGCCGGCGCAGCGACCCCTGGCGGCCGAGCCCTCCACCGCTTCTGCCGCCCGCCGCCATGCCCCCATCCTTTCCGCGCTCACGCCGGCGAGGCCAACACCGCAGCCCGCTCGCCCGGCAGGAAAGCGCACCCAAGGCAGCCGGCGCCTGCATCCACTTACACTTAAGGGGTCCAACCGTGCACAGGGGTTGGGGGCCAGCGCATAACATCCTAGAAATCGGCTTCTTTGCCGCCATGACGATAAGGGGCGTAATTGGCTTTGCACTAAGAAGCATTACCGCTACTATATGCTACAAGCAGGCCATATCCGGGCGCGAAACCAAGTCGCGGGCGGGCGTGGCCCTCGTGGGGAGAATAATATGGGTGTCAAATTTATTAGCCGGACGCGGCAACGCGTCCGCACCGTTGGTGCTGCCGGCTTGCTCCTTTCATTCTTCATGGCGACGACAGCCGGCTCGGCGGTTGCCGGTCCGCCGCCACTATGGATCAAGCAGCTCGGAGGAACCCAGTACGACAACTTTACCGACGTCGCCACGGACGCTGCCGGCAACATCGTTACGGTCGGCCACTTCGAAAACTATGATTCCTGGATCGTCAAGTTCAATGCCGCTGGTACCGTAGTCTGGGAGAAAAAATTTGTGCCGGAATCAGGGCGGGCCAAAGGGGTTGCCGTCGATGGTACTGGAAATATCATTGTTTCTATTACGACGACACACCGTGATACCTGGCTGCTGAAGTATAACGCCGCTGGCACGCTGCTGTGGTCACGAAAATTTGACATCAACTACGCCATTCATGTCGCCGTCGATAAAGCTGGTAACATCTATACTGCGGGAACGACACAGGATAATGCCGTTCTCGTCAAGTACAGCTCGGCAGGTGTCGGGCTGTGGACGAAGATCTTCGGCACCGACCAAGACGATGAGTGCAATGGCATTGCCGTCGACAAGGACAATAACGTGCTGCTCGTTGGCACCACCTGGGGGCCGTTCGCCGGACCTGATCCTCGCAACACCGGCCGCGACGCTTGGCTCGCCAAGCTCGACGGCACCGGCAGGTTCCTGTGGACGAAGCAGCTCGACTCACTCGACTCGAGTATCGACTACGGCGATGCGGTAGCTGTTGACGCGAGCGGCAACGTCTTCGTCGGCGGCCGAACATACGGCAGGTTCAGCACCGCCAGCAGGCGTGCGGAAAGAGGCTGGCTGGCCAAGTACAGCATAGGCGGGGCATTGAGCTGGATCCGCGAGTATTCCCTCGGGCGCGGACCAAGCATCCGAGGTCTTGCCGTCACCAGCGGCGGCGCAGTCATCGCAACCGGGCTCTCTCCTTCGCGGGGAGTGTTTGTCGCCAAGTACAGCAACCGCGACGGGGCGTTCCTGGGGGATAGCTTGGTTAACTCAGACAACTCCGACGTAGTGCAAGCCGTCGCCGTTGATCGCACCGGCAATTCGTACATCGCGGGCTATACGAGCGGCGACCTGGGCGGTCCGAGCAAGGGGCGCTCGGATGCGTTTCTCGCCAAGTTCCCTCCTTGGTAACCAAACGCGGCGCTCCTGCGTGCGGCTTCGCGTACGCGTAGCTGCACGATTTTGATGCGAGGTAACAGCCGATGCGGCTTCGCGTCGCATCGGCCTGTGCTTCACCTCGTTTGGCCGGTTCGCGCAGCCTTCCTTACCCGCGCAGGGTGGCGCCGGTGGCCTTGCCGACCTGGGCGATGATGCGGGCGGAGGCCGCCTCGATGTCGGCGTCGGTCAGCGTCTTGC
>JBDHSN010000244.1:0-3905 GCA_039808105.1 Rhodospirillales bacterium | reverse complement strand
ACGGCGGGGGAGACGGAGGGATGAAACCCCGCCGCCGCATCGTCGTCTGCGGGTTGGCGCTGGCCGCCGCCACTCCCCTGGCCGCTCCCTTGGCCGCTCGCGCCGAAACGGCGGGGTCGGCCGAAGGGCGGTTGCAGCCCTACCAGATGGTGCGCTCGCTGGAACTGGTGCAGGACCGGATCGCCGGAGGCGACCACGCCGCGCTGCCGATGCAGAAGAAGCTGCTCGAGCTGATCGACGCGCGCTTCCGCGCCGCCGACGCGAGTGAATTCGCCGAACGGCGCAATTTCGACGCGCTGATGATCTACGCCATGAGCGGCGGCAACCCCACGACCGTCGAGGCGAGCCTCGGCGGGCTCGCGCTCGACGACGCCGACAGCGCCGCCACCGGCGGGGTGCTGAGCTATCTCGGCGGCGACGTCGCCAGGGCGCGCGGCGCGATGGAGAAGGTTGATCCGGCCGCCCACACGCAGGAGGTGGCGGCGTTCCTGGCGCTGGTCAAGGGTTCGGTCGTGGCCGGCGACGACGCCAGGGCCGGCCTCGTCATGCTCGACAGGGCGAGGTTGCTCGCCCCCGGAACGCTGGTCGAGGAGGCGGCGCTGCGGCGCACGCTCCTGCTGGCGGTCACCGAAGCCGACGCCGACCGCTTCATGCGCACCTCGGAGCAATATGCCAGACGGTTCCTGCGCTCGCCCTACGCGGCGCAGTTCGCCGAGACCTTCGTTTCCGGCATCGTCGCCCTGCGCAAGGATCTCGACCTTTCCCGGCTCGAGCAGGCGATCGCCTGGATGACGCAGGAGCAGGCCCGCACCGTCTACCTGCGCCTGGCGCGCCGCGCCGCCATCGACGGCGACGCCGAGCTTCTCGCCTTCGCCTCCGCGCGCGCCACCGGCGACGCGGCGGCTGAGCCCGACGAGCAGCGTGACGCCCGCGGCGAGCTTTACGCCAGCATATCGTCGGTCACCTCGGACACGGTCGAAGAGGTGCTGAACCGGCTGATCGAGCTGGACGCGTCCCAGCTTTCGGCAGGCGACCGCGCGCTGCTCGAGGCCGCGCGCACCGTGGCGACGGAGGTGATCGCGCCCGTCGACACGCGCGGCCCGGCGTGGTCCGCGCCGGCCGCCGCCCCACCGGCCGCCGCCGTCGCCGGAGCGGAACCGCACATCGAGGACCCCGTCGTCATTTCGGCCCGCGCAAGGCTGCAAGAGATCGACAAGATGCTAGAGGAGAGCAAACCGTGACGATGGACGTTGCCATGGGTCTGGTTTCCGCCGTTTCCGCGCGCGGCAACGACCGCGGCGGCAAGTCCGGGGCCGACGCCGGCGCCTTCGACCGCGCCCTGTCGGAAAAGCCGGCCAAGCGCGCGCTCCAGAACCGGCAGCCCGGCGAGCCCGCCGCCGAGCCGCGCTGGAAGCCTGCCGCGACGGGCGGCAGATCTGCGCCGACCCGGCAGGAGCCGGAAGCCGACGCGGCCTATGACAGCTTCCGGGAACTGCTCCTGCCGCTCGCGGCGGCCGGACCCGCCGACGGTACCGGCGAAAGCGTCCTTGAAGCGGACCTTCCGGAGGACGGCGCGGCGCAGCCCGCCGAGCGCCTCCCGACGGGCGATGCCGCGCCGCAGGCACCGGCCGCGGTCGCGGCGCAGTCGCCCGCGAGCGAAGGCACCCGTGACGCGACGCCCGACATGATGCCAAACGCGATGCCGGACGCTGGCGACAGGCGTCCAGCGCGCGGCCAGACCGACGCCGTTTCCGCTTCGCCGCGTCGCGCGACGGTCCCGGCATCCGCTTCTGCCGCCGGCCCGACCATTGGCCCGGCCATCGGCCCCGCCGGCAATCGAGCGGCCCGGCCAACGATCGCGCCGGCGGCAGGCCCGGATGCAGGCCTGGCTGCCGACGATGGCAATCCCCCTGCGGCAGCGGTACGCGCGCAGACCGCCGAGCAGGTCTCCGCCGCGCCCATGCAAGACATGCAGGACCGGCCGGCGGTCGAAGGTCCCCGGCAAGCCGAGGGCCGGCCCGGCAGGCCGGCAACGCCCGCCGCGCCGCAGGTCAGGGCGGCGGTTTCCGCCCCGGTCGATGCGGGCGGCGGCGCGCCGGCCAGTTCCGGCCAGGGCATGCCGGAGGATGTCCTGCGCCAGCTCGAAGCCGTTCAGACGGCAGGCCGGGCCGGCGCGGCATCCGCCCCGCCGCGCGCCGAGGCCACGACCCCCGCGCCGGCCGGGGCCGACAAGCCGCAGCCGGTCGTCAGCGTGCTCGGCTTCTCGACCTCGTCCGCCCCCGTCGTTCCGGCCAATATCGTTCCGGCTAACCTCGCCTCGCAGCTCTCGGCAACCGGCGCCGGCGTCGTCGCCGCCATCGAGGCGGAGCCGACCTGGCGCGCGGCCGCCGCCGAGGCCGCTCCCCAGCGCGGCCAGACGGCCGGCGTCGTCTCGTCGCTGCGCATCCAGCTCAATCCGGCCGAGCTCGGAATGGTGACCGCGCGGCTGGTCGCCACCGGATCGCAACTTGAAATTGAGATCAGGGTCGAATCCAACGATGCGCGCCAGAAGCTCGCGCACGATGCCGACGCCATCGTCAAGGCGTTGCGCGGGGTCGGCTACGACATCGAGCGGGTGACGATCCAGCAGGCGCCGCAAGGGTCCCCAGGGACCCAGCAACAGGCCCAGCAGCAGGGCGCGGCATCGCGCGATCCCTTCATGCAGCAGGGCCAGCAACAGGATCAGGCCGGCGCGAACGCCGGAGGGCGCAATGGACAGAACAGCGGCAACGGCGCGACCGCTGCGCAGCGCAACGCCGGCGAGCCGGGCGCGGAGCGCGCTGGCGGCAGCGTTTATATCTAGCCTCGCCTGGATGCCGGCTTTCGCCGCCGGCAACCCGTGCGAAGCGGAAATCCTGCGCGCGGCCGCGCGCCACGGCGTGCCTGCCGGCATCCTCTATGCCGTCGGCCTGGCCGAGACCGGCCGCAAGGGCAGCCTCCAGCCCTATGCGCTGAACATCGAGGGCAAGGCGGTGTTTGCGGCATCGGCCGCCGAGGCCGAAACCGAATTCCGCCGCGCCCGCGCCGGCGGGACCCGGCTGATCGACCTCGGCTGCATGCAGATCAACCACCACTACCATTCCGAGCATTTCACCAGCCTGCGGCACATGCTCGACCCGAGGTTCAACGTCGACTATGCCGCGCGCTTCCTCGCCGGGTTGAAGAAGCGGCACGGCACCTGGGCGATGGCGGTGGCGCGCTACCACGCCGGCCCCGACAACGACCCCGCCCAGAAGCGGTATGTCTGCCGGGTGATCGCCAACCTGGCCGCGACCGGCTTCGGCCAATGGACGCCGGAGGCGCGCAGCTTCTGCCACTCATGATTGCAGCGCCCGCGCGCCGGCCGCGGCTGCCTGCCGCGAGAATCCTGAAAAACGACTCACAAGAATTCGTGGTTGTCGCTGATTCCCCCCACCGGCTACGTCTCTGTCCATAGAAGATATCAACTGATTCGGGGGCGGGCCGATGATAGTTATCGTTGACGAGCGCGAGCTCGTAAAAGACGGTTATAACTCACTTTTCAGCCGCGAGGGCGTGGCGAGCGCCGG
Source organism: Rhodospirillales bacterium (assembly GCA_039808105.1). Taxonomy (GTDB): domain Bacteria; phylum Pseudomonadota; class Alphaproteobacteria; order Rhodospirillales; family Defluviicoccaceae; genus Defluviicoccus. Next base: position 318 of record JBDHSN010000244.1, on the reverse strand, counting down.
CTTCGGCTCGTCCGAGTTCAGCGACTGGGTCGCCAGCGCCGCCGAAGACGACCTCAAGGCGGTGCGGGCGTTCCTGATCGGAGAATGCGCCGACGACATCGTCTGCCCGCGTCGCATCCGCGACCGCAGCGCGGCCCCGGTCATAGCGTTGAGCGAGCACAACTCGCTGGAGAACACGCTGCGGTTGTTCGAGTCCGGCGTCGACGACGTGGTGCGCAAGCCGGTCCACATCCGCGAGCTGCTGGCCCGCATCTCGGCGATCAGCCGCCGCGCCCAGGACGAGAAGCCCTACAGCCAGTTCGGCGCGCTGCGCATCTT
>JBDHSN010000243.1:0-3955 GCA_039808105.1 Rhodospirillales bacterium | reverse complement strand
GAGGCCGCGTTGCCCGGCACCGAGCATTTGCCTCACCCACCCTCACCCGCTCGCGTTCGCTCGCACCCTCTCCCGCAAGGGGAGAGGGTCGCACTTCCCCTCTCCCTCTCGGGAGAGGGAGGGGCCCGGCGCGACAGCGCCGGGAGGGTGAGGGCGGCTTGCGCCAGCGCCGAGCATTTGCCCCACCCACCCTCACCCGCTCGCTTTCGCTCGCACCCTCTCCCGCAAGGGGAGAGGGTCGCACTCCCCTCTCCCTCTCGGGCCCTCTCGGGAGAGGGAGGGGCCCACCGCGCAGCGGTGGGAGGGTGAGGGCAAGCCCCGACAACCTCCGCCAACCTCGTCGCGCGGACCAGGATCACCCCCTCGCGCGGCTGTGGCCCGCCCCCTCACCCTCCCGCTGACGCGGGCCCCTCCCTCTCCCGCGAGGGGAGAGGGCGCAATCCGTGCTGCTGCAGGATCGCCTCGATCTGCCCGGCCTCGGGGAGGCGCAGCCGCCGGGCGTCGGCCAGCGCCAGGTGCAGCAGCCGCTCGGCCTCCTGCCGGTTGTTGTTGCGAGCAAGAAGCATCATCGCCAGGCGTCCCCGGGCGAGCAGCCGCGAGCGCACCTCGCCCAGCCGCTCGTACACCGGCAGTTCCTCCTCCCGGCAAATCCGCAGCGCCTCGTCAAACTCACCACGCCGATAGAGGATGTCGGCGATCTGACCCATCGTCACCGCCCGCGAGCGCACGTCGCCCACACGCTCGTACACCGGCAGTTCCTCCTCCCGGCGGATCCGCAGCGTCTCGTCAAGCTCACCGCGCCGATAGAGGATGTCGGCGATCTTCCCCATCGTCACCGCCCGCGAGCGCACGTCGCCCACACGCTCGTACACCGGCAGTTCCTCCTCCCGGCGAATCCGCAGCGCCTCGTCAAGCTCCCCCTGCGCTTCAAGGATGTCGGCGATCTGACCCATCGTCACCGCCCGCTCGCGCACGTCGCCCAGACGCTCGTACACCGGCAGTTCCTCCTCCCGGCGGATCCGCAGCGCCTCGTCAAGCTCACCGCGCGCAAAAAGGATGTCGGCGACCAAGCTGGCGGCGAGAGCCGCCTCGCGTTCCTCGGATCGGGCGAGATCAAGATCGCGCTTCTCGCCGGCGCGCCGCAGTGCCTCGTCAGGATCGTCGCCACGCAGCGCGACATTGCCCAGCGTCCACAGGATGTCCGAGCGCTGCGCATCCTCGCTTGCATCGGCCAGCGCCGCCTCGCAGAACTGTCTCCATGCGTGAAACGGGCCGTTGTTAATCGCAAACCGACTTCCCGCCCGCTCAACCCGCACCCGCTCCGCCGGCGGCACCAGCGGCAGCCACTCCAGCAGCGCCGCCGCCTCGGCGTGCACCTCGTTCCATCGCCACTCATCGCCGGCTTCCGGCTCCGGCAGGCGGGCGCAGAACCAGCCGGTCATCCGCGCCACCGCTTCCTCCGCCGGCACCTCCCGGCGGCCGAGCTCGGCCAGCAGCGGGTGCAGGCGCAGCGCGGTGTCGCCGCCGCGTGGCACCCGGTCGAGCAGCGACAGCGCGCAGGCGGCGCGGGCGAGGTCGCCGAACGCATCCTCGTCGAGGCCGGCGAGGGCAGCGCCGAGGCTCTCGCCGAAGCCGGCGGCCGGGCCGTAGCCGAGGGCATGGAAGGCCGCCGTCCATGCTGCCGCCGGCTGGCCGGCAGCCTCCGCCGCCCGCCCCAGCGCCGCCAGCGACAGCGCGAACACCGCCTCCAGCCGGACGCGGCTGCGCTCCAGGAAGCTGGGATCAGCCGAATTCAGCGGCGCCAGCGATAGCCCCTGCCGCCGCAGCAGCTTCAGGAAGCTCGCCGGCGTCTCGCCGCCCTCCAGGTGCCCCGCCGCCAGATGCAGCGCCAGCGGCAGCCCGCCCAGCGCGGCGATCACCGGCCGCAGCGCGTCGTCCGGCGGGGCGGCCTCCCCCAGCTCGGCGCGCAACTGCGCCAGCGCGTCGCCTGCGTCAAACGCCGCCAGCACCGCCCTGCCCCAGCCGGTGCCGGCCGCGAGCGTGCCCATCCGCGCGCTGAACACCAGGGCGCAGCCCGGCAGCCGCGCCGCCAGCCCGCCGCCGAGCGCCGCCGCCTCCGGCGTATCGATGTTCTCCACATGCACCAGCGCCGGCGGCGTCGTCAGCGCCGCGGCGAGCGCCGCATCGTCCGCCGCCGGCAGCTTCAGCCGGCCGCCGAGCAGCGCCAGCAGGTCATCGGCGCTGCCGGGCTTGTCGGCATCCACCGCCAGCCGGTGGTAGCCGCCGGGAAAGGCGGCGCGGTGATCAACGAAGAAGCGGTCGACCAAGTAGGACTTGCCGACGCCGCCCATCCCCATCACCGCCACCGGCTTGCGCTTGCCGGCATCCGCCGGCAGCAGGCAGGCGGCGAGCACGGCAAGCTGCGCCGTCCGCCCGACGAACACGTCCGCCACCCGCGCGTGCGGCGCACTGCCGACGGCTGGATGCGACACCACCGGAGCCGCCACCGCCTCGACCGCCGCCGCCGGCCCCGAGCGGCTCTCCCGCGGCGGCATCGGCGTGATCGCACCGAGGACCGGCTTGATCGCCTTCGGCTGGTTGGTGAGCTGGCGGTAGAGGCCGTCGTAGCCGTCCTCGGTATCAGCCTCCCACCGCGTCGCCCCCTTGACGATGGTCGGAATGTGTTCGGGCGAGCCGCCGTCGAGCAGCACCGGGATGTACTTGCCTGTCCCGCTGCTGTCGTAGATGAGCTGGCGCAGCGTTCGCGCTTCGTAGAGCACGCCGAGGCCCTTGCCCGGATCGCGGGCGTCGAAGCGGCGCCGGTAGGTCGGCGTACAGACCAGCAGAACGAAGTCAGCCTCCTCGACCTTGCGCTCGCACCAGAACGGCCAGCCTCCGCCCGGCGAGGTCTCGTACTGGTCGATCTCGGCGTCGATGCCGCCGTCGCGCAGCTTACTGGCGAGGTCGAGCACCCGCAGCTCGTGCGCTTCCCCGTCGTGGCTGTAGCTGATGAAGACCTTCGGTGCTGCCGGCACCTTCTTATTCCCCCCGCTTGCCCCGCCAGTATGCCGCAACCCCCAGCCGCGGCAAACCCCGCACCTTCCCCTCTCCCTCTCGGGAGAGGGAGGGGCCCGGCGCGACAGCGCCGGGAGGGTGAGGGCGGCTTGTCCCCAGCGGTGGGAGTGCCCACGCTGCGTGGGCTCAAACAGGAACTCGTAAGCCTCACGTGAGGGCGGCTTGTCCCCAGCGGTGGGAGTGCCCACCCACCCTCACCCGCTCGCGTTCGCTCGCACCCTCTCCCGCGAGGGGAGAGGGCCGGGCGGAGGGGGTATGCAACGGCGCGGGTTGACGCACCGCGGCGGCGCTCGCTAGCTAAGGCTGGCGGGCGTCCGCGGCGGGACTTCGCGCCGCCCGGCCCCTAGAGTTGCGCGCATGCTCGCCATCGCCCTGAAGATGCTCACCGGCAACCGCGGCAAGTACTTCGCCATCGTCGTCTCGCTGGCGTTCACCGCGTTCGTGATGACCCAGCAGCCGGCCACCTTCGTCGGCATCATGGCGCGCACCTACAGCTTCCTCACCGATACCGGCCGCGTCGATCTGTGGGTGATGGACCCGAAGGTGCAGTACGTCGACGACGCCAAGCCGATGCAGGACACCAAGCTCTACGCGGTGCGCGGCGTCGAGGGCGTCGAGTGGGCGGTGCCGCTGTACAAGGGCAACATCCGCGCCCGCCTCGACGACGGCACCTTCCAGAACTGCGTGCTGATCGGCCTCGACGACGCGACGCTGATCGGCGGGCCGGCCGACATGGTCGCCGGCAGCCTCGCCGACCTGCGGCAGAGCGAGAGCATCATCGTCGATGCCGACGGCGCCGCCAACCGGCTCGCCCGGCGCAATCCCGACGGCTCGTCGCGGCCGCTCGCCATCGGCGATGTCGTCGAGCTCAACGACCACC
>JBDHSN010000242.1:0-3988 GCA_039808105.1 Rhodospirillales bacterium | reverse complement strand
CGGAGATCGGCTCACCTGGAACCGGAGCGGTTTCCTCAACCGCAGGCTTCAATGAGGCCGCGGCGTTACTGCCGCGGAGATGGCTGGCTGGTAAGCCTTTGGCGCCGCAGCGGCGGCGAGGCGAATTGCGAGCGCTGCCGGGACGCCGCCGGCGGCCGCGTCCGGCGTTCTCCTTGCGTTTTCTTCACGATGTTCAAGATCATCAATCTTTGCAATCCGTTGCCAGGCTGCGAGCGCTGCCCGGCGGTTCCGCGTCAGCGCAGCGCTCGCGGAGCCGCGGCAGCAACCCACCGGCATCGCCCGCGGCGCGTCAGACGATGATCGGCTGCCGCGTCACCGGCGCAAACACCTTGCCGAGGCTGCTCACCCGCAACTCGACTTTATCGGCGTCCCCGAGGTCGAGCAATAAAACGTGGTCGGCGTTGTGGTTGATCAGCTCGCTCAGCGCCGCCTGCAGCTCGATCCGGCGCTTGCGCGTCAGCCGGCATTGGAACACCGAGAGCTGCAGCCACTCGCCATAGCCGTTCATCAGCTTGAAGACGCGCCGCCAGCGGCGCGGCTCGGCGATGTCGTAAGTAACGATGTAAACCCGTTCGTCGTTCATGGACCCCTGGCCACTCAGCGGGTGACGAACTGCGGGTATTCGGCGATCTCGCCCAGCAGCCAGCGGCCGAGCAATCGCGCCTGCACTTCCAGCAGCCGGCGATAGCTCAGCCGGTACCCGAACTGGGGGTGAATGATCTCGTGCGCCAGCCGTCGTTCGAAGGCGGCGATGAACCGCTTGCGGCCGTCCGGCTTCAGCGCCGCTGCCGATCCGCTGCGGACGAAATCGGCGATCTGCACTTCGCCATTGTTGATCGCCTGAATGACCGCGGAATCGGCGAGCAGCGGGCGAAACGGTTCCATCAGGTCGAGCGCCAGCGCCGGCCGGCCGTAGCGCGGCTGGTGGTAGAAGCCGCGGTAGGGATCGAGGCCGACGGCGGAGAGCGTGATGGTGAAGGTCCGCGTCAGCAGGGCATAGGCGAAGGACAGAAGCGCATTGACCGGATCGGCGGGTGGCCGCCGGTTGCGGGTCTCGAAATCGAAGGCCGGCTCGCCGCCGCTGCGCTTCAGCGCGCCGGCCAGGTGGCGGAAGTAGACGGCGGCCCCGGAGCCTTCGATGCCGAGCAGCTCGGGCAGGCCGCGGGCGCGCGCGGCATGGTCCGCCTGGCGCTTGAGGTCGTCGAGCAGGGCGGCCGGCGGCTCACCGTCGCGCCAGTTGCGACGCAACAGCGTCCGCCCGTTCCTCAGCTTCGCCGCCACCAGGCCGCGGGCAAGGGCGAGGCACTGCGCGGGATCGAAGCTGGCACGATACTGGGCGGTGCGCAGTTCGACGTTGCGGTGGCCGGTGCCGGTGGTGTGGCCGAGGAACCAGCCGCCGTGGGAATGCCAGCTCACCGGAATCTCGCGCCGCATCAGTTCGTGCAGCGCCGGCGTCGTCAGGCTGACATTGCCGAACAGCACCAGCTGCGAGACGTCGATCAGCCGCGCCATCACCGGCGCTTCGTCTTCGACCTCGATCTTCAGCGTTTCCGCCTGCTTGCCGATGCGGGCGCGCGGCGCCTGGACGTAGAGGGGCAGGCCGTCGTCGCGACCGACGGCGAGTGGCCGCGGATTGACCGTGTCCCGCTTCAGGAAGTTGACCTCGTCCGGCAGGCAGATGCCGACCAGCGAGCAGCGCGGGCACTTCGGACTGTCGTCGAGCGGCGGCGGGATCTGCCGCCCCGCGGCGATGAAGCGCAGGCCGGCAATCGCGGCGTGGGTCTTCGCCCGCAGCTCTTCGTCGAACGGCACGCGCACCCGCTCCCGGCTTTCGCAGAAGTAGAGAACGCCCTCGGCGCAGCGATAGCCCTGCTCCTCCAGCAGCAGCCCCTGGACGCAGACCTGGACCCGCTCCGGATCGTAGGCGCCGGCGGTGACGTGCGGGCGCTTGCCGCGCTTGTAGTCGATCGGGATCACGGCGCCGCCCTCGGCTTCGATTACATCGATCCGCGCGATCAGGCCGAGCCGGTCGGAGGCGAGGGTCAGCGAGCGCGCATGGATGCGCTCGTCTTCGCCGAGTTCCTCCGGCGCCGGCAGGTCTCCCGCCGGCTTGTCGGTGCGGCGATGGCGGAAGCGGCCCTCCTCGGTGTCGGCCGAATCCGCCCACTCGGCCTGTACCCACTCCAGGTAGGCGAGGCGCGGACAATAGACGAACTCGTTGATCATTCGCGCCGGCAGCAGCGGCAGATCGGCCGGCAGCGGCGGTGCCGGCAACGGCAGTTCCGGCTGATCGTTGGGCATGGACCCATCCCCCAAATCGCGCCGACTAATCTGCGGGCCGCGGCCGCGGCTGTCTGTGAAGAGGGTGACACAAGGCGGAATTGACGCCGATTATAGATTCGGCGTAATAACCTTGATGGGGGTATCTCGTCTTGGACTCAGCCGAAACTTACGATCATTCGAAAATAATGCCGATCGTCTTCGTCCGAGCGTTCGAAGCGCTGACCAGCCATGCGCCGTTCCGCTGGCAGCAGCGGCTGTTCGACCGCTTCGTTGCCGACGACCTGCCGGCCGCCATCGACCTGCCCACCGGGCTGGGCAAGACCAGCGTCATGGCGATCTGGCTGCTCGCCCGCCTCGTCAACCCAAGGCTGCCACGTCGTCTCGCCTATATCGTCGATCGCCGCACCGTGGTCGATCAGGCGACGACGGAGGCGAAGAAGCTCCGCGACGCCCTCGAGAAGCCGGAACTGGCGGACCTCCGTGACCTGCTCATTGCGGAAGGGGCGGAGCTGCCGCTCAGCACGCTGCGCGGCCAGCTTGCGGACACCCGCAAATGGCTGCAGGACCCGTCGCTGCCGGCGATCATCGTCGGCACCATCGATATGATCGGCTCGCGGCTGCTGTTCGAGGGCTATGGCGTCAGCCGCCGCATGCGCCCGTATCAGGCCGGGCTGCTCGGCGCCGATACGCTGGTGGTGCTCGACGAGGCGCACCTCAGCCCGCCGTTCGAGGCGCTGCTGCGGGCGATCGCGGGCGATGACGCCCTGAAGCCGCGCGGGGAGGAGCGGCGGGCGGTCGTCCCCGGTTTCCGCCTGCTGCCGCTGTCGGCGACCGGCCGGACCACCGAGGCCGATGCGTTCCGGCTGGAGGCGGAGGACGCCGATCCGGCGGCGCAGTCGATGGTTCATAAGCGCTACGTCGCCGGCAAGCGGCTGACGTTGTACCCCGCCGAAAAGCCGAGCCTCGCCGCGAAGCTGGCCGAGCGCGCCGGAGAACTGGGCGAGGGTGGCAAGCGGGTGCTGGTCTACTGCCATAGCCGCGAGGTTGCTAAGAAGGTGGCGGACGACTTGGCGGACCGCGCGGAGGATCGCACCGAGCTGATCGTCGGCGCGAGGCGCGTCCGCGAGCGGGAGAAGCTCGCGGAACGGCTCGGCAAGTTGGGATTTGCTGGCGACGCCCCCGCGCCACAGCGGGAACCGGCGTTCGTCATCGCGACGTCGGCCGGCGAGGTCGGCATCGACATCGATGCCGATCACATGGTCTGCGATCTGGTCGCCTACGAGCGGATGGTGCAGCGGCTCGGCCGGGTCAACCGCCGCGGCGGCGACGGGCGTATCGGCCTGATCGACGTTTATTGCGTGCCACCGGAACAGCCGAAGGCCTCGGCCAAGGATGACGCGAAGAAGCGCAAGGCCGAGGCGCATGCCGCCTTGCTGGCGGCGACGCAAGAGTTGCTGGCGTTCCTGCCGCAGGGCGATGACGGCCGGCATGACGCCAGCCCACGGGCGCTGGCGGTGCTGAAGACGCAGGCCGGAGACGAGCGGATCGCGGCGGCGACGACGCGAGCGCCGCTGCACCCGGCGCTCGACCGCGCCGTCGTCGATGCGTGGTCGCTGACCGCGCTGCGCGAGCATCCGGGCCGGCCGGAGCCGGAGCCGTGGCTGCGCGGCTGGGTGGACGACGA
>JBDHSN010000241.1:0-4076 GCA_039808105.1 Rhodospirillales bacterium | reverse complement strand
AACTTCCATTCGGTGTACGGCAGCGACGCGGCGTTCTGCTGGCCGCAATCGACGCCGCCGACGTCGAGGTAGACCCGCGAGCGGCTGCCCTGCTGCTCGACGGTAGCGCCGTCGGTGATCGCCTCGAAGGCCTTGAAGGCGCTGCCGCCGGAGCCGGTGACGAAGATGGCGACAGCCATGCCGTCGCGACCGGCGGCGACCGACGCCGGCGCGTCGAGGCAGTTGTAGTTGTGGATGTCGATGACGAAGTCGGGCTGGCCGTCGCCGGTAAGATCGGCAACCGTGATCATGCCGGTGTGGTTGCCGGGGCTGCCGCCCGCCTGCCGGCAGATCTGGTCGAAGCCGGCGATGTACCGCTGAACGTCCGGTGGCAGGGCCGTTGGCGCGGCGGCGGCGGGAGCGGCGAGCGCGACGAGGCAAAGGGCGACCGCTGGCAGACGCATGATTCACCTCCCGCTTTGATCCGACCGGGATCGATCCGGCGAGGATTGCCGTTGTCCCCATCGCCGCAGGGCGACGGATGATGTCCCGCCCGGGCAAGCCACCGCGGTCCGGTTCCGCAGACGGACCAGCCGCGACAGCCCCCGGCGCGAGGCACGCGAGCGCGTGTCAGAGAGGCACACCGGCAAGCCGGTGTGCCTCTCCAGATCAGCGAGCCGTGGCAGAAAGGCCTAGTTTTCCTTCAGCCACTTGGCGACGCCCGGCGCCAGGATCTTCTGCGAGGCGCCGCCGGTGTAGATGCCGATGTGGCCGGTCTTGATCGGCAGTTCCTTATAGTCCTGCTTGTTGCCGACGTACTCGCCGAGGGCAACCGTGCTCTGCGGCGGCACCAGGTGGTCGCGCTCCGCATAGACGTTGAGGATCGGCATCGTCAGGTTCTTCAGCTCGACCTTCTGGCCGCCAAGAACCAGGTTGCCGCCGACCAGCTTGTTACCCTGGATGAACTCTTTGACGAACTGGCGATAGGCTTCGCCGGCGACGTCCGGACCGCCGAACAGCCACTTCTCCATGCGCAGGAAGTTGAGCAGCGCGTCCTTGTCGTCGAGGATGCCGACGGTATCGGCATACTTGCCGAACATCAGCGTGAACGGCGAGGCCATCAGGAACGAGACGTTGAGCACGTCGGCCGGGACGTTGCCGAAGGCATCGACCATCGCATCGACATTGACGCTCTGCCCCATCCGGAACAGCAGGCCGACGTGCGGCTGGCCCGCGACCTCATGCTTCGAGAAGTCGATGGGCGTCACCGTCAGGACGAGGTTGCGAACCTTCTCCGGGTGCAGCGACGAGTAGCAGGTGGCGAACGTGCCGCCCATGCAGATGCCGAACAGGTTCAGCTTGTCGAGCTTGGCGTTTTCCAGCACGTGATCGACGATGTCGTCCATATAGTCGGTGATGTAGTCGTCGACGGTATTGTAGCGATCACAGCGCTTGGGGTAGCCCCAATTGATCATGTAGACGTCGATGCCCTCTTTCAGAAAATTGGTGACGAGGGAACGGTCCGGCTGCAGATCGGCGACTTCGTAGCCATTGATCAGCGGCGTCGAGATGATCATCGGCACCGGGTGGATCTTGTCCTTATCCACGATCGGCTTGTAGCGGTAGACCTGGAAAGTCTCACGCGCATAGAAGACTTCCTTCGGCGTGCTGCCGATATCGACGTCCTCATCCTTCATGCTGGTGAGCGCGGCCAAGCCGGCGGAGAGCTTGCCTTCCATCTCGGTGATCTCGTGCGCCACTTCGTCGGGGCGGAACTGGATCGGGAACTTCATTACTGTCCTCGCTTCTCGGAGTCTCGGAGGGGAACGGGCGATAACTGGCGCGTAATGTTAGGACGCGGCCTCGCTCGCTTCGGTTTCCTTTTTCTTGCCACGGATGGCGGCCGGCTTGCCCGAATCCTTGACGGCGCGGCGCAGGGCGCGGACTTCCCGCTTCAGCGCGTGGATGTCCTTGTAGGCCTCGTCGATCTCGCTGCGGGTGGGAATTTCCAGCGAGTTGTAGACGATCTCCATGGCTTCCCGCTGCGCCTTCTTGTGGGCCATCAGCGCATCGGTCAGCTTGTCCTGGACCTTCAGGAAGTCCGCCGTATTGAACTTGTTCATCAGGGTCTTGTCGGCGATCGCGTACCAGGTGCGCATCAGGTCGCGCGGGCTGCTCACCTTCTCGCCCTTCTCGGCGAGCTTCGCCAGATGCTCGATGGTCTTCTCGACCGACTCCGCCAGCCCTTCGGACAGCGTCTTCTGATATTCCTTTTGCGCGTCGTTCAGGTCCTTGAGCGCATCCACCACCTTCAGCATCTTGCCCATCTTCTCGCGGGCAACGGTGGCGCGCGGCAGCTCGCCCAGGGTCAGCTGCGGGAACGGCCCGCGGAACATCTCCTGGAAGCCGGCGAGCTGGCCCATTCCGGCGGTGCCGCTCAGGAACGCCTCGCCGGGATGGGCGGAGGTCGCCTGGCTGATCATCGACATCCATGGCGCCGTCATCGGCGTCCAGCGCTCGAACAGCGACTTCGACAGCTGGGCGAAATCACCGGCCGCCGAGGCGGTGCGCTTCGGCAGTTCGGAAACCTCCTTGCGCCACTCGTCCAGCAGCTTCTGCAGGTCGGGCTGCCACGGCTTGCCGGCTTCGAGCTTCGGCGCCACCGACTGCCATGCCTTCATCAGTAGGTTCATGCTGCGGGTCATCACCTCCGGGGTGCCGAAGATGTTGCCGGCGAGGCGCTGCGTCGGGCCTTCCTTCAGCCCCGACCAGGTATCGACGCCCATGCGGAAGAACTGCGTCGGATCGAAGCCGGATTCCTTGCTCCCGCCGGTGGCGGCCTGCATCCAGTCCATCCAGCCGGACCAGAGGCGCTTTTGCGCGTCCCCCCAGGTCTTCATCATCTCGTTGGTTTGTGCGCTCCAGTCCATTCTTGCTCTCCTCCGAGTTGGGTTTCGGCCGGCAGGGCTCGGAAGATCCGGTTCCGGCCGCACGATTGGGGCTTTCGAAATCCTTCGACGAGGCTCGCCCGATCGGGGGGCGATCGGCGCCGAGCGCGAGTTATAGCGATAATCGGAGGCGAACCAAAAAAAAAACAGGGCACCCGAAGGTGCCCTGTCTGTCGTTCGGGACGGCTCGGTGGCCGCAGGTCAGGCGGCGGCGCGGTCCAGCATGAACTTCACCGGGCCGCGGGCCTTCTTGCCGGTACCATCGACGAACTCACCGTTGACCGGCGCCTTCTTGGCATAGGGGCTGGTCAGGATGGCGACATGCCCGCCGTGGAAGGCGACCGATTCGACGACGCCGGTGCCGTCGAGGAAGCGGTTGCCGGCGGTGGCGCACGGCGGCGTCACCAGGTCGTCCTTGATCGCGTAGTTCTGGTACCAGGTCACGCCGAGCTTGGCCAAGTCCTTGAGGTTCAGCGGCTTGCCGAACAGCTGGACGGGCAGCGTGCCGTCGTCGCCGATCGGCTGCTGGAAGGTGCACGAGCTCATCTTGGCGACTTCCAGCGGCAGGTGGACCCGCTCCTTCAGCAGCCAGCGGAACAGCGCCGCCGGGGTCTTGCCGGGGTTGAGGTCGGTCGCGCGGTGCATCGACGCCTGGTCGAGCACCTTCACCAGCGGCGTTTCGCGGTCGATGGCGACGAAGCGCATGCCGAGGCTCAGCATATAGCCGTTGGCGACGCGGTTGCCGTTGGCCAGCGGCGTGGTGATGAAATCGCTGTGCATCTGCGGCATGCCGCTGATCGCGTCGGAATAGGTGCCGTCGATCGGCGCGACGTTGGTGATCAGGGTATCGCAGACGTCGGTGAGCTTGCCCGACAGGATGTTCATCAGGCAGATGTAGCCGCCCTGGCAGGTGCCGTTCAGCACCGCCTTCTTGCCGTGGATCTCCTTCAGCTTGGTCAGCAGCTCCAGCGTCTCCAGGCAGTCGTTGTCTGGCGTCGTCTGCTGCACCGCCTCGGTCTTCATGATGTCCTTGACGACGCGGACGTAGGTCGGGATGCCCTCGTTGGCGAAGGAGTGGGAGTAGCTCTTGTTCTCGTGCGGCAGGAACGACAGGATGTGCACGCCCAGCATGTACGGCGGTACCAGCAG
>JBDHSN010000240.1:0-4083 GCA_039808105.1 Rhodospirillales bacterium | reverse complement strand
GCGTTGGCATCGGGCGTGAAGGTCAGCGTCGCCTTGACCTGCGGCGTGGTGCTTGTCGTGGTGCTCTCGGCGAGGCTTTCCGCGTAGAAGCTCTGGCGCGCCGGCATGGGCTTTATCTCTGTTCAGAAGCGCTCAAAGCAGCGTCGCAACCAGGGTGATGGCGATGTCGGCGAGCGTGGCATCGGCGGTCGAGGGTGCGATAATCCTGAGGACGTCGCCGGCGGCGAAGTCGGTCTGGCTGCCGGCGAAGGTGGCGGTGGTACCCGACGCCGCCACTGTCGCGGTGAGGACCTCGCTGCCGTTCTTCTGGATCGAGAACACCGCCGTGCCGGTGGCGGCGGTACCGGCCTTGAGACGCGAGCCTGCGGCATTGGCCGGAATGCGGAAGGGTCGCGGCGTGACGAACAGCAGCACGACCTCGCCGCTCGCCGGCAGGCCGACGATGCCGCAGAGGATGTCGTAAGGCGCCGGGGACCAGGCGCCGGTGCCATTGAGGAAGTGCGCGGCGTTGCTGTCAAGCTTCGGGCACAGCCCGTGCGCCGCGGCCGACGCGTTGAGCGTGGCGATGTCGGTCGGCGCCGCCAGCTCGTCGAGCCGGATCACATCGCCGCCGCCGGCCTTGTGGCTCCCGGCATGGGCCGTCGGTGTGCGCGCGTTGGCGAGCCGGGCATCGTTCCCCTGGCAGACGGTGTTGGCACCCGAGCCGTAGACGGGCGCGAACGCCACCGTGTCGGTGGCGGGATCGGTGGTGACGGCAAGGCCGCTGACACCTGCCAGCGTCAGCGTGTCCGCAGCATTGTCGGCGACGACGTTCGGCTGCCCGGCAACCGCGATGGTGCCGAACGCCGGCGACGAGCCACCGGGGCTACCGGCAGCGATCGCCGCGACATCGGCGGGCGAGAAGCTGCGCAGCCCGGTCGCGACCGGATCGGCGATCTCGGCGGCCGTGATCTGCGAGGGCAGCAGCCGCGCCGCCGCTGCCGGATCGAGGCCGCGGACATCGAGGGCAAACGCGAGGATGCGTACCTGCGCCGCGCCGCTACCGCCCTGCCCGAACAGCGCCAGCTGCGCATCGATCGTCTGCCGCAGCGCCGCAGGGATCGGCTGCCATGAACCCCAGAGCGTCTGGTTGGCGTCGCCGAGGGTGACGGTCGCCGAGGTCGGCGTCCACGTCGCACCGCCGTCGAGCGCGAAGGACCACAGCAGCTGAGCGCCCGGGGGCCCGCCCGGTGATCCGACGGTGACGACGAGGCGCATGTCCTGGTAGCCGCGCAGGTCGAGGCCGGTGAGACGTGCCCCGGCACCTACCGGAAACTCGCCAGGAGAGAACGGCACCGTCCACAGCTGGTCGCCCGCCCACGCCGGCTGCGAGCGCAGGAAGGCGTCGCCCGAGAAGCCCTCGATACGGTTGTCGTCGACGTCGTAAGCCAGCCGGTCGAGCCCGTTCGGTGCCTCGATGCGGACCGCCTTGCCCTCGCCGATGAAGATCTCCCCGGTCAGCACCGGGTCGTACCACAGCAGGCTGCCGGTCGGGCCGTCCCGCCGCCACTGCCGGTTCTCGCCAGCGATGCCGCGCAGCTTCAACTCCGACCAGGTCAGCCCGCTGGTCGCCGTCCGCTGCGCCAGGATGTTGCCGCGGATGACGACGTTGTGCGGGATGGCGCTGAACTGCCTGACGATGATCGCGGTATCGACGATATTGTCGTTGCCGTACTGGCCGGCGGTAACCAGGTCGGTGATGGTGTTGGCGGAAACCAGCACGTCTTCGATCGGCCGCGCGCCTTCGCCGTAGCCGGGATCGTCGCCGAGGAACACCGCATGGTTCAGCGGCGCGCGGAAACTGTTGCCGAGGATGGTGACGTGCCTGCCGCCGAGTACCTTGACGCCCTGACAGCTGTAGACACGGTTGCCGATGAAGCGGAAGGCGCGCTGCTGGCCGGGATCGCCGGCGACGGCCGCCGAGAGGCTGGCGGCACAGCAATCGTCGATGATCCATTCGAAGTCGGAATCGCTGACGGCGACATCGGCACAGTTCGAGACGTTGAAGCCGTCACGGGCGATGCGGTTGAGATAAATGCGACGGGCGCGGACCTGGTTGCAATAGCCGAAGGTGAACGCCATCTGCGAGGCCCAGCGGCCTTCGACTTGGGTCAGCTCGATCCGGTCGTAGTGATCGAGGGCGATCAGCCGGCTGCCATCGCCCAGCTGCTTCATCGTCGCCTGGAGGTCGCCCTCGAAGACGATGTTGCGGATGACAAGAGTCTTGCCGGGACCGTCGTCGATATCCCGCGCCAGCAGCCGGTAGGCGGTGCCGTCGCTGGGATCCTCGCCGCCGGTAAGCCCGGCCGCCGTCGCGGCCACGCCCTTGTACCAGCGGCAGGAGCCCCGCCCGGTCAGCTTCAGGTCCAGGCAGCTGTCGGGATCGATGCCGCCCAGGTCTGCCTCGTGGCCGATCCTGAAGTCGCCCGACATCAGCAGCTCGCCCGGCTGGCCGGAGGCCTTGATCGCCGCGATCGCCGCGCGGATGTTCGCATTGTCGGCGCTGGAGCCGGTGCCGATGAGCGGGATCACCTTGGCCGGGAAGCTGACCCTCGCCAGCGTGCTGCGCTCGGCCGCGGTCATCACCACCTTGCCACTGCCGTCGGCGATCTGGTCCGCGGTGTAGTCGCCGGCCTGCGCGCCGACCACGCCGGCGCGGCCGAAGACGGAAGCGACGCCGCCGCCGGCGCCGCCGGCCTGCACCCAGGCGGCGGCGCCTGCCGTGGCGTCGGTGCAGAAGAACAGCCGGCCGGCGGCGACGTTGATCCACATCGCCCCGCGGACATAGCCGTCGGCGGCATCGTCGTTCACCGTCGGGTCAATGACGGCACCATAGTTCTCGATGATCTCCCAGCCGGAATTGCCGGCGTTGCGTCGTCGCAGCAGCCTGCCGGCATCGTTGCGCCAGCGCATGAACGGATAGGTGACCGGCGGCTGCAGCGACCCCTCGTGCTCGGTCGCCGCCGCCTGGTCGGCGAGGTTGAAGTCCTGGCGGACCTGCGCGCCGAGCCCGGTCGGCACCGCCCCAAATGTCGCAGACTGGGTCATGTTCAGATGTCAGAGATCAGATGTCAGATGTCAGAAAGAAGAGAGAACAGACCGGCGAGGGCGAGCGAAGAGCCGCCTCGAGCCGCACGCGCTCCACTTTCCCGAGCGGAAGTACACCGAGCGAAGCGAGGGACTTCCGTTCGATCATAACTTCACCATTACGTTGAGGTAGCAGGTGGGCTGGATGTTGAAGTGCGGCTCGCCGGAGCCGGCCGAGCCGGTGTTGCCGGAGAAGCCGCCGCCGGCGCCCGTCTGCACGCCGCCGCCCCACAGCGGATAGGTGCGGTCGCCGCCGGACGCGCCGGCGGCCCCGCCGCTCATGCCGGGGACGGTATGGGTGTGGGCGGGAACGCCGAAGCTGTGGGTGTGCGCCGGCAGGTTGCCGAGGCCGAGGCCGACGAACTCCGCACCCTGCCAGGTCGCAAGGGCGAAGTTGGAAAGGCCGGCGCCCCAGCCGGCAACCGCCAGCACCCGGCCCAGCACCTTGGGTAGCAGGATGTGGCGGTGCGCCACCCAGTCGGCGGCGGCAGAAGCACCGCGGCCAGTTGGTGTCGAACCACCAGCGGCGAGCACCTTGCACCAGGCATCGCTGGTGTTGGCCCACAGCAGGCTGAACAGCGCCTCGGCGTCCGGATTGGCGCGGGTGGTCGCCCCCGAGCTGCCATCGCCGATCGAGCCGTCGTTCATCATCACCCAGCCGGGATCGGCGATGGTCTTGAACGTCTGCTTGACGTCGCCGGTGGTGAACGCGGTCTGCGGGATATCGACATTCGTCCACTTCATCGGCGGGCCGATGGTGCCGACGGTCCACCAGTTGGTGTTGGTCGGATCGCGCAGCTTGACGGAACCGGTGCCGCTGTCGAACCACAGCAGGTTCGGGTAGATCATCGGCGGCTCGGTGGCGCCGTAGTGCTGGGTCGCCAGCGCCTGGATGTTGGCGTTGACGCGGGCACGGTAGAGCGCCGCCAGCTGGTTGGCGATCGCGCCGAGATCGGA
>JBDHSN010000239.1:0-4164 GCA_039808105.1 Rhodospirillales bacterium | reverse complement strand
CTCGACGCCTTTCGCCCGGCCGAGGCGCAGTGGGTGCTGTGGCGGCATCTGCCCGATCCCGACTATATCGCCGATCCGCGCCGCGGCTCGCCGCACAGCATGGGGGCGGCGGTGGACCTGACGCTGGTCGACGGGCCGGGCGGCGCGGCACTCGACATGGGAACCGGCTTCGATGACATGCGACCGCTGTCCTGGCACGGAGATACGGCGATCCCGCCGGCAGCGCAGCGCCACCGCGCCATCCTGCTGGGGCTGATGACCGCCGCCGGCTTCGACTTCTACCGGAACGAATGGTGGCACTACCAGCTGTTCCAGCCGCGCGGCCGCTACCCGGTGCTGTCCGATTCGGTGCTGCCGCAGCCGATGATGTAGCTACTCGATGCGGCAGGCCTCGTCGAACGACAGCCGCGGCCCGCGCGCGAACAGCTTGCTGCCATCGCCATAGCCGAGGTTGCACAGGAAGTTGGAGCGGATGGCGGTGCCGGCGAAGAACGCCGCATCCACCGCCGCGTTGTCAAAGCCCGACATCGGGCCACAGTCGAGGCCGACCGCGCGGGCGGCGAGGATGAAGTAGGCGCCCTGCAGCGAGCCGTTGCGGAACGCCGTCTTCTCGATCAGCTCCTGCCTGCCGACGAACCAGGAGCGGGCATCGGTGTGCGGGAACAGCTGTGGCAGCTTTTCGTAGAAGGCGAGGTCGTAGGCGACGATGGCGGTCACCGGCGCCGCCATCGTCTTATCGACATTGGTCGGGATCAGCGCCGGCTTCAGCTTCGCCTTTGCTTCCGCCGAGGCGACGAAGACGATGCGCGCCGGCAGCGAGTTGGCGCTGGTCGGGCCCATCCTGGCGAGATCCCAGGCGGTGCGCAGCACCACCTCTTCGACCGGCCGGTCCTGCCAGGCGAAGTGGGTGCGGGCGTCGCGGAACAGCACGTCGAGGGCCGCGTCATCAACAATCCCGGTCACGAAGGGTCTCCTTGCTCTGGTTGGCGAATCGGGTCGGCCGGCCCCACCGCCGCGGCTCCGCCTTCAGCCGCGGCCGCCGGCAGCTTCGAGGCGCGCCGCATCGAAGCGATCGAGCTGCTGGCTGGTGATCGCCGCGGCCAGCGCTGTTGCGCCCGGCAGCGGCACCGGCGCCACCCGCGGCAGGGTCGCCGCCAGCCCCGATCCCGCCAGCGGCGAGCCGGCCAGCCGCGCCCGCTCCCGGGCGCGGCGGAACGGCAGGTAGGCGGGCTGGGTGTTGATCGACCAGAGATAGAGGCCGAGCGCGTCCGCCGGCGGCGACAACAGCCTTGCCGGCGCATCGCTGACCGGGGGCGCCGCAGCCTTTGTGCGGATCGTTGCGGCCATTGCCCGCCAGGCGGGCTCGTCGGCGACGTTCCAGCGGGTGGCGAGCGCCGCAGCGGCAAGCAGGATTGATGCCGGCACGGTATCGATCCGGCGGCCAAGCTCGGCGGTATCGTCCTGTCCGACCTGATAGCGCTCGGCGGCGGCGCCGAGCCACAGCCGGTCCTCCGCCGGCAGACGGTCGCCCCGGTTCAGTTGCTGGCGGATCGCCCACAGTCGCGCCCGCTCCACCCGCACCGCCTCGTCCGCCAGCAAGACCTGCGGCAGGATGCGGGCGAGGAACATCTCCTGCCGCGTCGCCCCTGCCGCGATGCCGCGGTCGCCGCCCAGCCCATCCGGCGGCCTCGGCACCGATGCTCCCGCGGCGATGGCAGCAAGATCGATGGCCGCCGGTTGCGCGGGTGCGGCGGCCGGCGGCGGCAGCGCGGTCCCGGCAAGCGACGGCGCTGCCGCCGCGCCGCCGCCGCTGCCCTGGTGCGGTCGCGCAACCACGCCGCACGACGGCGGAAACACCGCCGCAAGCGCACCCGCTGCGATCATCGCCGCGAAGAATCCCAGGGCGATGCGATCGAAAGAGGCGGCCATCGTTCGGTCAGGCGCCGGCGGCGCTGCCAGCCGAAAGACCGTCAGTATTCGACCGGACGAACCTCCTGCACCTCGGGGACGTAGTAGCGCAGCATGTTCTCGATGCCGTGCCGCAGCGTCGCCGTCGAGCTCGGGCAGCCGGAGCAGGCGCCCTGCATGTGCAGGTAGACGATGCCGTCCTCGAAGCCGCGGAAGATGATGTCGCCGCCGTCCTGCGCCACCGCCGGCCGCACCCGGGTCTCGATCAGCTCCTTGATCTGGGCGGTGATCTCGTCATCGTCGTAGTCGTCGCCATCGTCCGCGGCCTCGCCGGCGGCACTCTCCACCACCGGCTGGCCGGAGGTGAAGTGATCCATGATGGCGGCAAGAACGATCGGCTTGAGGCTGTCCCAGTCGCAGTCGATGGTCTTGGTGACGGTGACGAAGTCGCTGCCGAGAAAGACGCCGGCGACGCCCTCGACGGCAAACAGCCGTTGCGCCAGCGGCGAGCGCGCCGCGTCTTCCGGCCGGGTGAAGTTGGCGGTTCCCTCCGGCATGACCGCACAGCCGGGCAGAAACTTCAATGTGGCCGGATTGGGGGTGAGTTCCGTCTGAATGAACATGTCTGGTCCCTGGCGATCTGCCGTCGGGCCCATCCCGGCGGTGCCTCTTGTTGCAACGAATCTGGGCGCCGCCGCCGCCGGATCAAGCTCCGGCGGCGCCTTAAGAGGAGGGAGTCCCGGCGCCGAGGAAGCCGACGACGTCGAACACCTCGCGCAGTACCGGCTCGGCGATGGCGCGGGCGCGGCCGGCACCCGCGGCGAGGATGGCATCGAGGTGGCCGGGATCGGCCTCCAGCCGGCGCATCTCGGCGGTGATCGGCCCGAGGCGGGCGACCGCCAGATCGGCCAGCTCGCGCTTGAACGACGAGAACATGCCGCCGGCGAAGCGGGCGCAGGCCTGTTCCAGGGTCTCGTCGGCGAGCGCGGCGTAGATGCCGAGCAGGTTGGCCGCCTCCGGCCGTCCCTCCAGGCCAGCCGGCGTCTCCGGCAACAGGCCGGGATCGGAGGTCGCCTTCTGGATCTTGCGGCGGATGGCGTCGGCATCGTCGGTCATGTTGATGCGCGAGTATTCCGACGCATCCGACTTGCTCATCTTCGCCTTGCCGTCGCGCAGCGACATCACCCGCGTCGCCGGCCCGAAGATCAGCGGCTCCGGCAGCGGGAAGACGGCGGCGCCATAGTCGGCGTTGAACTTCTGGGCGATGTCGCGGGTGAGCTCGAGATGCTGCTTCTGGTCCTCGCCGACCGGCACGTGCGTCGCCTTGTAGACGAGGATGTCGGCGGCCATCAGGTTGGGATAGGCGTAGAGGCCGACCGAGGCGTTCTCGCGGTGCTTGCCGGCCTTCTCCTTGAACTGCGTCATCCGGTTCAGCCAGCCGAGGCGGGCAACGCAGTTGAGGATCCAGGCGAGCTGGGCGTGCGCGGCCACCTGGCTCTGGACGAAGACGACGTGCTTGTCGGCATCCACGCCTGCGGCCAGCATCGCCGCGGCGATGCGGCGGGTATTGGCGCGCAGCTCGGCCGGGTCCTGCCAGACGGTGATGGCGTGCAGATCGACGACGCAGAACAGGCAGGCGAAGTCGCCCTGCAGCCGCACCCAGTTGCGGATGGCGCCGAGATAATTGCCGAGGTGGAGATTGCCGGTGGGCTGGATGCCCGAGAAGATGCGTCGCATGCGCGCGTAGGGCCCAGGTGATCGTGCGCGCGGGTTATCACCCGGCAGTGCTGCCACGGTCAAGCGGCGCCGCCACGCCGGGCGGAGATCGTCGGCGGATGTGACCCGCCCTGCGATCCCGGTAACCGCCGCCCCCTATTCCGGCGCAGCGGCGCAACCGCACTGGCCCGCCTCGCCTCCCGCTGGCGATGGCGATGGCGCCGGCGGGCGCAGCGGCGGGTTTTCACCTGCGACGCTACCGCTGTTCACCGCTGTTCCGGGCCGATGGTCGGGTGGGCGGGTTCCTGCTATACTGAGGGGAGAAGAAATGGTCGACCGGTGACCTTTGCCGGCCTGCGCGCAAGAAAAGGAGAGAGGCATGCAGGTTCCGCTGAAGATCGACTTCCATGGCATGGAGCCCTCCCCGTTCATCGAGCGGCGGATCGAGGAGCGGATCGCCAAGCTCCTGAGGTTTCATGGCCGGATGATCGGTTGCCGGGTGGTGGTGGAAGCGCCGCACCACCGGCGTCGGCGTGGCAA
>JBDHSN010000238.1:0-4234 GCA_039808105.1 Rhodospirillales bacterium | reverse complement strand
GATCGCCCACAGGCCGAGAACCGCCGACAGCTTGGTTGCCCCGAACTTTGGCTGGGCCAGGAAGTCGGTATTGGAAGCCGGCAGCACGAAGTTCGACATCACGTAGTTGAGGGCGATCACGACGAGGATTGGCGTCAGCGCGATGAGAAACGACGGCGCATTGTCGTGCGCGGCCGCCACCACGGTGGCGTCGTCATGATCGCCGTAGCCCTCGCCGCGGTTGTTGGCTGTCCGCGCCCGCCAGTTCAGCCACAGCATGCCGACGCCGAACTCGAGCAGGCCGCCGATGATGCCGAGCCCCGGCGCCGCGCCGGTGGTGGTGCCGAAGAACGGTGCCGGAATGGCGTTCTGGATGGCCGGGGTGTAAGGCAGCGCCGTCATGGTGAAGGTGAACGATCCCAGCGCGATCGCTCCCGGCAGCAGCCGCTTCGGCGTGTTCGATGTGCGCAGCAGGGCGGCGCCGATGGGATAAACCGCGAAAGCGACGACGAACAGCGATACCCCGCCGTAGGTGAGGATGGCACAGGCAAGGACGACGGCGAGCAGCGCCTGATTAGCCCCGACCTTGCGGGCGATGGTTTCGGCAATCACCCGGGCCGAGCCCGAGTCATCCATCAGCTTGCCAAAGATCGCCCCAAGCAAGAATAGTGGGAAGAATTTCGCCAGATACTTCCCCAGCTCGACCATGAACACTTGCGTGTAAGTGCCGAGCAGCGGTGAATCCAGCCCCGCGAACAGGACCGCTATTGATGCACAGATCGGCGCCAGGATCAGAACATTGATCCCCCGGTATGCCAGATACATCAGCAAAGCGAGGGAGAAGATGATACCGACCACACCGATCATGGGCTCAAGCCTTGCCTAGTGTTGCACTCGCGGTTCCGTAGCAAGGAAGACGACTGTGCAGCGCGCCAATTCTGCACCCATTAGGGCACAGAAATCCTGACGGCAGCGCTCAGCGTTTCCGTGGTCACCACTGCCAGCGGGCCTCGCCGGCAGCAAATCCAGTCCTGTTAGTCCGCGCGAACACCGCCGACAGGCGGCTTCCGTGGAAGTCTCCCTTAGTCGCTCTTACGACTTATTTCAGTTCTCTTTACCCGAAGCTGTTCGGGCGGAAAAGAGTCTTGTTGGCCGGTGTTCGCTCACGGCTGCGGGGCCGGCGGCGGTGCCAGCAGATCGCGCGTCGCCTGCGCGATCAGCCGCCGCAACCGGCTGTCGTCGAGCCCTTCGCTGCGCCCGACCCGCCCGTCCACCCGCACCAGCGTCTGCCCGCCGTCGCAGAAGCCGGCGACCAGCGTCACCGCGCCTCCCGGCAGCGGCTCGCCGCCGGGAGGCGCGACGGCACAGGCATCACCACCGGGTGCACCATTGAAGACATAGACGAGTCGCAGACGAAGGCCGGCATCGCCCGGTCCGGCCCGGACCACCGGCGGGGTCGCCGTCCAGGTGATCGCCCGCCGCGCCGCTTCATAGACGGCATCCGCCACCGCCGCGTCGGCGGCAAAGGCCGGACGGCCGTGGACGATCAGCGGCAGCAGCCCGGCGCCCTGCGCGATCGCCCACGGATCCTCGATGCGGCGGGAAACCGTCGTCGTCGGCGAATCCTTGCAGCCGGCAACGCCGGCAACAACGGCAACCGCGCCGGTGACCAGGATCGCCAGGGTCGTTCGCAACGAGGGCATCGGCAGCGCCTTGTGAGCATCAGCAGCTTCGCCGATCATTGCCCGGGACGCCCGCCGGATCCAAGCGTCCCAACGCGATTGCGGGACTGAAGCGATGTTCAGCGAATTCAGCGGTCTCGACCTGCTGGCGATCACCGCCTTCTTCATTACGTGGTTTTCGTATCAGGTCCTGTTTGACGGGCGTCTGCGCAGCGAGCACTCGCTCAATTCGCAGATGCTGGTGCTGCGGCGGCGCTGGATGCTGCGGCTGCTGCACCGCGACAACCGTATCGTCGATTCGACCCTCGTCGGCCATACCATCCACAGCGCCGCCTTCTTCGCCTCGACGACGATGCTGGTGCTCGCCGGGCTGATCGGCGTCCTCGGGTCAGCCGACCGGGTCTACGGCGCCATCTCCAACATCTCGGTGCTGCTCGGCGGCGGCCAGCCGCTGTTCGAATGGAAGCTGGTGCTGCTGATCGGCATCTTCATCTATGCCTTCTTCAAGTTCACCTGGGCGCTGCGCCAGTTCAACTACTTCTGCGCCGTCATCGGCAGCGCGCCGGATGCACCGGAAGACCCGGCGGAGGCGCACGCCTGGGCGCTGCGCATGGCAGCGGTGCTGACCCATGCAGTGACCGAACTGAACTCGGGCGTGCGCGCCTACTACTTCGCCTTCGCCGCGTTCGCCTGGTTCATCCATCCGCTTGCCTTCATCGCTGCGACGCTGCTGATGGTGCTGGTGCTGGCTCGCCGGCAGCTCGGCTCGCCGACGGTGCGGGCGGTGCGCGCGCACGCCCAGGCGCTGAGCCGGGAGAACCATCCGGAAAAAGGTTAGCGGGCCGGCACCATCTCGCTGTTGTCATCGCCGCGAGCCTCGTCCATCCCTACATGCGCGGGGATACCGGGAGGCGTGATCCCGGCGGCCGGCGAGCCGCCGCAGCAAGAAAGGGACCTGGGTGCACGATCAGCGACAACACCTGCGATGGCTGGCCGGGCGGGCCGCACGGCTCCTCCTGCTCGCCGTTCTCCTCGCTGCCGTCCTCCGGGCCGTGCCAGCTTCGGCACAGGATTTCCGCGGCGAGGACGGACCGTTCCGGGTAGTGACGGTGGCGACCGGCCTGGAGCATCCGTGGGGCCTCGCCTTTCTGCCCGATGACCGCATGCTGGTCACCGAGCGGCCCGGGCGGCTGCGCATCGTCCGCCCGGACGGCACGCTGTCCGATCCGGTGAAGGGAGTCCCGGCGGTCTATGCCGTCGGCCAGGGCGGCCTGCTCGACGTCGCCATCGATCCCGACTTCGTCGATAACCGCCTCATCTACCTGTCCTACGCCGAGGCGGACGGCGATGTCGCCGGTACCGCGGTGGCGCGTGCCCGCCTGGTCGAGACCGAGGAGGGCGCCCGGCTCGATGGTCTGCAGGTGATCTTCCGCCAGCAGCCGAAGGTCGGCGGCTCCTACCACTGGGGCTCGCGGCTGGTGCTGATGCCCGATGGCACGCTGTTCGTCACCCTCGGCGAGCGCAACCAACGCGACCGCGCGCAGCGGCCGGACGAGGACCTCGGCAAGCTGGTCCGCATCAAGCCCGACGGCACGATCCCGAAAGACAACCCGTTCGTCGGCCGGCGCGACACCCGCCCGGAGATCTGGTCGCTCGGCCATCGCAACATCCAGGGCGCCGCCATCAACCCTGCCACCGGCGCGTTGTGGATCCACGAGCATGGCGCCCGCGGCGGCGATGAGATCAACATCCCCGAGGCCGGCAAGAACTACGGCTGGCCGATCATCACCTACGGCCGCGACTACACCCTGCTGCCGATCGGCGAGGGTACGGCGAAGCCGGGGCTGGAGCAGCCGATCTACCACTGGGACCCGTCGATCGCCCCTTCCGGCATGGCCTTCTACACCGGATCGGCATTCCCCGCCTGGCAGGGCAACCTCTTTGTTGGTGCGCTGGCCGGGCAGGCGCTGGTACGCCTGGAGCTGGACGGCAACAGCGTGACCCACGAGGAGCGGCTGCTCGGCGAGCTCGAGGAGCGGATCCGTGACGTCCGCCAGGGGCCGGACGGCAAGCTGTGGCTGCTCACCGACAACGACGACGGCCGCATCCTGCGCATCGATCCGGCGACGTGACCGACGACCTGCCCTCGCTTGGCCTTTTTGCCGCCCCCGAACCGGGCTGGACGGCGGCGGCTTCGGCTTGTAGGAGGCAAGCGTCGCTCCCGCCCCCCGGCTCGCAGCCCAGATAGTCGAGAACCCGTCCCGCCGATGCCTCCCCTCTCCTCTTCCGCAACAGCGCCGGGCGCAGGCGCGATGGCGCCGGCGTCCCTTGCCGCCCGCCGCGCCGCCTTCTTCGCCCTCGTCAGCACGACCATGCTGGTCGCCTGCGCCGCCTTCACCACCGCCTTTCTCAAGGACGGGCTGACCGTCATCGAGATCGCCCTGCTGCTGCTGTTCGCCGCCAACCTGCCGTGGCTCGCCATCGGCCTGTGGAATGCGCTGCTCGGCTGGGCGCTGCTGCGGCGGGGAAGCGGCAGCCCCGCCGGCCTGATCCCACTGGCCGGCCTCGACCAG
>JBDHSN010000237.1:0-4244 GCA_039808105.1 Rhodospirillales bacterium | reverse complement strand
GCAACCCCGCCGCGCCCAAGGCCTTCGGCATCCGGCCGGCGATCCCCGGTCCGCCGACGACGCCACCGCCGCCGGCAGCACCGAGCCTGCCGACGCGCGCGGCGCCGCCGCTGGTGGCACCACCGGTCGCGCCACCAGTCGTCACGCCGCGCGTTCCGGCGTCACCGGCGCCCGCACCGGCACCGGTCGCGCCGGCGGTCCCGGCACCTCCCGGCCGCTAGCGGGATCCGCCGCCGGCCTCGCCGCCCCGGTTGCGGGACGGCCGCCGGCTCGCGGGCTGCGCCTTACGTCGCCGGATCGACGCGGATGGCCAGCGCTTCGGTGTAGGTGATCTGCACCAGATCCCCCACCTTCAGCCGCTGCATCTTCTGCTGCAGCGTCGGGTTCTTGACGTTGAAGGTCTTGGCGTCGCCGTCCGGCATGCGCAAGGTGACGCTGTAGGTCGGCAGGTCGAGCGCCGTCACCTCGGCGGTCGCCGTTACCTGCTGCACCACCGATCCCGCCGGAATCTGTCCCTGCTGCGCCGGGGTGACCAGCACGCCGCTGGCGACGCCGGGTGCGGCCGATCCCGGCTCGGCCACGTCGATCGCCACCGATTCCATATAGACGATATCGACGGCATCGCCGGGATGAACCTTGGCGAGATCGACGTTCTCGCTGACCTTCACCGACAGCGTCTTGCCCTCGGCGTTCACCAGGACGACGCTGCGCTTGGCGGTATCGACCGAGTTCACCGTCGCCCGTGCCCGCACCGTGTTCTCGGCGACAAAGCCGGTCTCGGCCGGCGGTGCCTTCGAGCTGGAGTCGCCCGAGCACGCCGCCGCCAGCAGGCTGAGCGCACACACCGCCGCCGCTGTCCCCTTCTTCCACGTCCCGTTCACGATATGCCTCCACCCTCATACGCCGCCGTAGCGGCCCCGGTTGCTCCCGCGGAAGGTTGTAACGCACGCGGCGATGCGCGTCTTTGGTCAAATCTCCCTGGCGAAGGCGACCGCAGCAAGCCGGCCGGGGGCGGCTGCTCCCTATAATGCGCCGCCCGGTTGCGCCAGGGCCGTCGCCGTCAGCTCGCGGGTGATGATCTCGAAGGCCTCATCGACCGAGTCGGTCTGGTGGAAGAGCTGCAGATCCTCCGGCGAGATCGTGCCGAAGCGGACCAGCGCGTCGAGATTCATCACCTGATCCCAGAACTCGCTGCCAAACAGCACGATCGGCACCTTCTTGCGCAGCTTGCCGGTCTGCACCAGGGTGATCACCTCGAAGAACTCGTCGAGGGTGCCGAAGCCGCCGGGGAAGGCGACCAGTGCCTTCGCCAGATAGACCAGCCAGAACTTGCGCATGAAGAAGTAGTGGAACTCGAAGGCGAGATGGCGGGTGGTATAGGGATTGGCGCAGTCCTCGGTCGGGATCGAAATGCCGAGGCCGACGGTCAGCCCGCGCGCCTCCGACGCGCCGCGATTGGCCGCCTCCATGATGCCCGGCCCGCCGCCGCTGCAGACGACAAAGCGGCGCTGCTTTTCCCCCAGCCCCTTCGACCACTCGGTCAGCCGCCGTGCCAGGGCACGGCAGTCCTCGTAGTAGCGCGACATCACCACCGCCTGCTGCGCCCCGGCCACGTCGGTGCCGCGTTCCCGCGCCTGCTGCAGCGCGCTCTCCGCCGCCTCGCGCGAGCGGATGCGCGAGGAGCCGAAGAAAACGATGGTATCGCTGATCCGCAGGCGCTCGAGGCGCTGCGCCGGATGCAGGTATTCGGCAAGGATGCGCAGCGCCCGGGCGTGCCGGCCGCCCATGAACAGGCTGTCCCGCCAGGCGGGCACAGGACGGGTGGCATCGCTGGTCATCGGTGTCTTCCAGAGCGGTTGCGGCGAGACGGCCGGCCGACGGCGTCGGCAAGGCCGATCAGACGATGAGCTGGGTGAGGTCACGGATCGCCGGCGTGCCGGGCGGAAATGGGCTGCGGTTGCCGTCGGCGATGCGGCCGACGAAACGCAGACCGTGGGCGCGCGCCGCCCGCAGGTCGGCCATGGCGTCGCCGACGAACAGCACGGCGCGCGGATCGAGGCGGTGGCGCCGCAGGATCTCGGCGACCTTCTCCGGCTTGCCGGGCGGCGATCCCCACACCTCGACGAACCAGCGGTCGAGATCGCGCCGGGCAAAGATGCGCCGCAGTTCGTCGTGCGGCGTGCCGGAGACGACGAACATCTGCCGGCGGCCGTGGTGCTCCGCCAGGATATCGAGCGCCCCCGGCACCCAGTCGCAGGCCACCACCTCGTCCTCGATCATCCGCGAGAACCGGTGGCTGAGGTCCGCCAGCGCCGCCTCATCCAGCTCGATGCCGAGCTGGGTGCGATGGCACCAGCGGATCTTCTTGCGCCGGGAGATGCCGCCGTTGGCGCGGTGATGGGCGACCACCGCGTCCACGACCGCCGTACCATAGGGACGGTACATGGCGACGAAGGCGCGCGTCTTGATCTCCTCCGACTCGACGATCACCCCGTCGAAGTCGAAGATGATGGCGCGGCAGGGGATCATCGCGCCTGCCCGCCGGTATCAGGGCCGCCCGCGTCCGTTGCGCTCATCCCTTCCCCTTCCTAGCTATCCCAGCGCTCCGCCGCGGCGGTGTCCTCGCGCCGGGCGGCGACCCAGCGTGCCCCTTCCGGGGTCTCTTCGCTCTTCCAGAACGGTGCTTCCGTCTTCAGCCGGTCGATCAGGAAGCGGCAGGCTTCGAACGCCGCGGCGCGATGCGCGGCAGTGACGGCCACCAGCACGATGCGCTCGCCCGGCTGCAGCCGTCCGTAACGGTGGACGATAGCGACGCCGGCGAGCGGCCAGCGACCGTGCGCTTCCTCCTCCAGCCGGGCAAGCTCGCGCTCCGCCATGCCGGGGTAGTGCTCCAGCGTCATCGCTGCCACCGGCCGGCCGTCGCTGACGTCGCGGACCGTGCCGACGAAGAGACACAGCCCGCCCGCCACCGGCAGCGCCGCCAGCTCGCCGGCGACATCGAAGTCCTGTTGCTGGACGCGGATCATCCGCCGGTGACCGGCGGGAAGAAGGCAACCTCGTCGCCACCTTCGACCGGATGGTCGAGGGCGACGTATTCCTGGTTGACGGCGACGCGCACCAGCCGCAGGTCGGCAAGCGCGTCGGCCGGACCGCCGCCGCGGCGCCGCAGCCAGGCAATCAGGCCGGCGACATCGGTGACCCCGGCGGGTGGCGTCACCTCCTCGTGCCCCGTCCCCGCCTTCTCGCGCACCCAGGCAAAATAGAGCAGCCGCATCGCTTTCCTTCTTCCGCCCACCGCTATCGCGCGTCGCGGGCGTCGGCGCGTTCGATCGGCTGGGTCGCGCGGAACTTGCGTTCGGCGGGCGGGTTTCGATCGGCGCCAACGTGGTGCAGGCCGGCCCGCAGATAGTCGTAGCCGGTGACCAGGGTGAGCGCTGCCGCCACCCACAGCCCGTAGAGACCGATCTCCTGCGGCCGCAGCGTGCCGACCGCCGGGCCGGCATCGCCGACGACGAGAAAGCCGATCGCCACCATCTGGATCGTTGTTTTCCACTTGGCGAGGCGGGTAACCGGCACCCGCACCTGCAGCTGCGCGAGGAACTCGCGCAGGCCGGAAACCAGGATCTCGCGGCAGAGGATGATCGCCGCCGGCAGGATCGAGGCGCCGGTGAGGCGGTCGACGCCGACCAGCACCAGCAGCACCGAGGAAACCAGCAGCTTATCGGCGATCGGGTCCAGCATCCGACCGAAGCTGGACTGCTGCTGCCAGGTGCGCGCCAGCCAGCCGTCGAGGAAGTCGGTGACGCAGGCGAACGTCCATACCGCCAGCGCCAGCCAGCTGCCGAAATCCGACCCCGCGAACAGCAGCAGGCAGACGACGGGCGTCGCGAGGATACGGGAAAGAGTCAACGCATTGGGCAGATTGGCTTCCATCGATCACCGGCAAGAGTGTCCCCGTCGGCCATACTAGCCCTGCCGGCCGGGGTGAAACCAGTCGTAGATCTTCTGTGCCATCGACCGGCTGATCCCTGGCACCGCCTCCAGGTCGGCCAGCCCTGCCCGCTCCACCGCCCGCGCGGATCCGAAATGGTGCAGCAGCGCCTTCTTGCGGCGCGGCCCGATGCCGGGAATTTCGTCCACCGTCGAGTGCGACAGCTTTGCCGTGCGGCGGGCACGGTGGCTGCCGATGGCGAAGCGGTGCGCCTCGTCGCGCAGCCGCTGCAGAAAGAACAGCACCGGATCGC
>JBDHSN010000236.1:0-4300 GCA_039808105.1 Rhodospirillales bacterium | reverse complement strand
TCCTCGGCCTGGAGACGGCGACGCTGCGCCACATCGTGCAGGTGCTGCGCGAGACCTACTGCGGCTCGATCGGCGTCGAGTTCATGCACATCCAGCATCCGGACGAAAAGGCGTGGATCCAGCAGCGGATCGAGGGCATCCGCAACCAGACCGCGTTCACCGCTCCCGCCCGCCGGGCCATCCTGCAACGGCTGATCGAGGCCGAGGAGTTCGAGCGGTTCCTGCACGTCAAGTTCACCGGCACCAAGCGCTTCGGCCTTGACGGCGGCGAGACCACGATTCCGGCGATCGAACAGATCCTGAAGCGGGCGAGCCAGCTCGGCGTTCAGGAGGTGGTGCTGGGCATGGCGCACCGCGGCCGGCTGAACGTGCTCGCCAACATCATGAGCAAGCCCTACGTCGCCATCTTCTCCGAGTTCCAGGGGCGCGCCGTGCACCCCGACGAGGTGCAGGGCTCGGGCGACGTCAAGTACCACCTCGGCACCTCCGCCGACCGCAGCTTCGATGGCGAGGACATCCACGTCTCGCTCGCCGCCAACCCGTCGCACCTGGAAGCCGTCGATCCGGTGGTCCTGGGCAAGGTCCGCGCCAAACAGACGCAGATGGGCGATCTCCACCGCAACCACGTGATGGGCATCCTCATCCACGGCGATGCGGCGATCGCGGGCCAGGGGCTCAGCGCCGAGTGCTTCGGGCTGTCCGAGCTGAAGGGCTACCGCTGCGGCGGCACGATCCACTTCGTCATCGACAACCAGATCGGCTTCACCACCAGCCCGTCCTATTCGCGCTCGTCGCCGTACTGTTCCGATGTGGCCAAGATGGTGCAGGCGCCGATCTTCCACGTGAACGGCGACGATCCGCAGGCGGTCGTCCACGTCGCCCGCATCGCCACCGAATTCCGCCAGGAGTTCAAGCGCGACGTTGTCATCGACATGTTCTGCTACCGGCGGTTCGGCCACAACGAAGCCGACGAGCCGTCGTTCACCCAGCCGATCATGTACCGGCGCATCGCCCGCCAGCCGACCACCCGCCAGATTTACGCCGAGAAGCTGATCAGCGAGGGCGTCGCCTCGCCGGCCGAGGTGGAGAGGATGGGCGCCGACGTGCGCGAGCGGCTGCAGCAGGCGTTCGACGCGGCACCGCAATACAAGCCCAACAAGGCCGACTGGCTGCAGGGCAAGTGGGCCGGGCTGCGCACGCTGATCGGCGAGGAGGAACTGCACAACGACGAAACCTGGGTTTCGGAAGAGCTGCTGAAGGATATCGGCCTCGCCCTGTGCAGCTATCCTGCCGACTTCCACATCCACCGCAAGCTGACCCGTCTGCTCGATGCCCGGCGCGAGATGGTCACAACCGGTGAGAATCTCGACTGGGCGATGGGCGAGGCGCTCGCCTTCGGCTCACTGCTGTCGGAGGGCGTCGCCGTCCGCCTGTCGGGACAGGACTCGGGACGTGGCACCTTCTCGCACCGTCACGCGGTGCTGGTCGACCAGGAGAACGAGAGCCGCTTCATCCCGCTCAACCACGTCTCCGACGGTCAGGGCCACTTCGAGGTGATCGACAGCCCGCTGTCCGAGGCCTCGGTGCTGGGCTTCGAGTACGGCTATTCGCTGGTCGAGCCGGACGCGCTGGTGCTGTGGGAAGCCCAGTTCGGCGACTTCGCCAATGGCGCGCAGGTGATCATCGACCAGTTCATCGCGCCGGGCGAATCGAAGTGGCTGCGGCTTTCCGGGCTGGTGATGCTGCTGCCGCACGGCTACGAGGGCCAGGGACCGGAGCATTCCTCGGCGCGCATCGAGCGCTATCTGCAGCTTTGCGCCGAAGACAACATCCAGGTCGTCAACTGCACGACGCCGGCCAACTACTTCCACGCGCTGCGCCGGCAGATCCGCCGCAACTTCCGCAAGCCGCTGATCGTCTTCTCGCCGAAGTCGCTGCTACGCCACAAGCAGGCGGTCTCGAACCTCGCCGAGTTCGGTCCCGGCACCCGCTTCCAGCGGCTGCTGCCGGAGATCGACCCGCTGGTGCCGGACGCCAAGGTGCGGCGCATCGTCTTCTGCTCCGGCAAGGTCTACTACGACCTGCTGCAGGAGCGGCGAAACCGCGGCCTCGACGACGTTGCGATCGTCCGCGTCGAGCAGCTCTATCCGTGGCCGCGGTTGCGGGTGGTCGAACAGTGCACCCGCTATCCCAATGCCGAAGTGGTGTGGTGCCAGGAGGAGCCGGCGAACATGGGCGCGTGGAGCTTCGTGCTACCGCGGCTGATCAACATCCTGGAAGAGCTGCACCGCCCCACCCTGCCTGCGTATGTCGGCCGGGCGGCGGCGGCGTCGCCGGCGACGGGGCTGCTGAAGATGCACCAGGCGGAACAGAGCCAGCTGGTCGACCGCGCCCTGGCGGTGCCGCTGGCCGAGTTGCCACAGCCCTTCCGGCGGGTCGTCCGCTGACCGGCCGGGCCAAATAACAGAAACCACCTCCGACGGGGACAGCGATGACGACGGAAATCAAGGTACCGGCCCTCGGCGAGTCGGTGAGCGAGGCCACCGTAGCCAAGTGGATGAAGGCCCCCGGCGATGCTGTCGCCGTCGATGAGCCGCTGGTGGAACTGGAGACGGACAAGGTCACCGTCGAGGTCCCGTCGCCGGTGGCCGGCGTGCTCGCCGAAATCATCGCCGCCGAAGGCTCCGACGTCGCCGTCGGCGCGGTGCTGGGGGTGATCGGCGAGGCGGCCGGTGCTGCCGCTGCCAAGCCCGCCGCGGCACCGGCGGAAGCGAAACCGGCGCCGGCGCCTGCGCCTGCTGCTCCGCCTCCCGCCGCTCCGGCTGCTGCCCCGGCCGGCGGCGAGGTGGTCGCGCTGTTGTCGCCGGCGGTGCGCAAGCTGATCGAGGAAAACCGTCTCGACGCCGCGAAGATTTCTGCTTCCGGCAAGGACGGCCGCCTGACCAAAGGCGATGTCCTCGCCTATCTCGCCACCCAGGGCAGCGGCCCCGCGCCCGCCGGCGAGGATGCCGAGCCGCGCCCGGCGCAACCCGCCGCCGCGCCAGCACCGGCAAAGCCGCGCGACGCGGTGGTCGCTTTCCCGGCCCCGTCCGCCGCGCCTGCGGCCTCTCCCGCGCCCGGCGCCCGCGAGGAGCGGGTGCGGATGACGCGGCTGCGCAAGATGGTGGCGGCGCGGCTGAAGGACGCGCAGAACACCGCGGCGATGCTGACCACCTTCAACGAGGTGGACATGACCGCGGCCAATGGCCTGCGCACCCTCTACAAAGACAGCTTCGAGAAGAAGCACGGCGTCCGCCTCGGCGTGATGAGCCTGTTCTGCAAGGCGTGCGTCGTCGCGCTGAAGGAATTCCCGGCGGTCAACGCCGCTATCGAAGGCGACGACCTCGTCTACAAGAACCACTACGACATCGCCATCGCCGTCTCCTCGCCGCAGGGCCTGGTGGTGCCGGTGGTACGCGACTGCGACGCCCTGTCGATGGCGGAGATCGAGGCGAAGATCGCCGACTTCGGCAAGCGCGGCCGCAGCGGCCAGCTCACCATGGAAGAGATGCAGGGCGGCACCTTCACCATCACCAACGGTGGCGTCTTCGGCTCGCTGATGTCGACGCCGATTCTCAATCCGCCGCAATCGGGCATCCTCGGCATGCACAAGATCCAGCAGCGGCCGATGGTAATGCCGGACGGGCGAATCGAGGCGCGGCCGATGATGTACCTCGCGCTGAGCTACGATCACCGCATCATCGACGGCCGCGAGGCGGTGAGCTTCCTCGTCCGCGTCAAGGAGTGCGTCGAGGACCCGCAGCGCATCCTGCTGCAGGCGTAGCGGGCCGGCCGGCGGCCGCTAACGATCAGGAGGCCGGGGCCGCCCGGGGCAAAGTCGGGCCTCGGCAATGCGAACGTAGGCGGTGGCGGCATGGGCCAGCGGCAGCGCGGGTGCGGCTATTCCCTGGCCCGCCGCCATCTGCTCTCGCGCTGCGGAATGCGGTAGCCGGTAACTGCACAGGTGGTAGGCCCCAGCGTGAGTGTTGCGTCAGAGGCACAGCGCGGCGAACTGTCCCACATCGTCACGACAGGGGTGGCGGCGATGTGGTATAGGGCGTCGAAACGCTGCCGATAGGGTCGCTATGCTTAACGTTCGCGAGCAAGCCTTACTTGACGGGGATGGGACCGCGATCATCGAGCCTGCGCGGATGGTTTCGGCCGCGCCGGGCATCAGTCCCGGGGATCCGGCCGCAGACGTCGCCGCGGGCCGCAATGACACCGTCGCGAAGACCGCCCAGCTCGGGCTGTCCAGCAAGCT
>JBDHSN010000235.1:0-4307 GCA_039808105.1 Rhodospirillales bacterium | reverse complement strand
CGTGATCTGGTGCGAGAAGACGATGAAAGGCGCAGTGGTCGATCCCGGCGGCGATGTCGACCGCATCCTCAAGGCGGTGGACGAGCACGGGATCGAACTTGAGCGGATCCTGCTCACCCACGGCCATCTCGATCATGCCGGCGGCGCCGCGCAGCTCGCCAGCCGGCGCGGGCTGCCGGTGGAAGGCCCCCACATCGGCGACAAATTCTGGCTGGACGGCATGGCCCAGCAGTGCCGGGTGTTCGGCGTGCCGACGATGCCACCAGTGACGCCCGATCGGTGGCTTGCCGCCGGCGATCAGGTGGAGATGGGCGAGGTTGCGCTGGAGGTACGGCATTGCCCGGGACATACGCCCGGTCACGTGGTCTTTGTCGATTCGGCTGGCCGGCTGGCGCTGGTGGGCGACGTGCTGTTCGCCGGCTCCGTCGGCCGTACCGACTTCCCAGGCGGCGATCACGATACCCTGATCGCCTCAATTCGGGAGCAATTGCTGCCGCTGGGCGACGATTTTGCCTTCATCCCCGGTCACGGCCCGATGTCCACCCTCGGCGCCGAGCGCCGGCACAATCCCTTCGTGGCCGACCGCTCCGCCGGCTGGCGCTCGCGATTGTAAGGGCGCGGCGCTGCCGGAACGACAGCGGGGGACGCGGTGTCGGAATCTGCCGGTGCATGCGGCCCCGCCGGTGGCAATACTGAAGAACAGCGCAGACGTCCAAGCAAGGGTGGGGAAGATGCTGGGACTGATGATGGCACAGCCGCTGCTGCTGTCCGGGCTTTTGGAACACGCAGCGAGCGTCCACGCCGACCGGGAGATTGTCTCCTATCCGGCCAAGGGACCGGCCTACCGCGGCTGTTATCGCGAAACGGCCGGGCGGACACGGCGTCTTGCCAACGCGCTGCGCGCGCTCGGCATCCGCGCCGGCGATCGAGTGGCGACCCTGGCGTGCAGTACGCACCGCCACCTCGAGATCTTCTACGCTGCCGCCGGCATCGGCGCCATCTGCCACACCATCAACCCCCGCCTGCATGCCGATCAGATCACCTTCATCGCTGCCCAGGCGGAAGACGTGCTGGTCTGCGCCGATCCGACGTTCCTTGCCGAGACCGGCGCCGTCGTTCGCGGCGGACAGGTTCGTGCCGTGGTGCTTCTCGACGAAGGGACACCGGATCCGGCGGTGATGGCAGCGGCGCAAGGTTTGCCGGTGCCGCTGCTGCATTACGAAGAACTGCTCGCCAGCCAGCTGGATGTGTTGAGGTGGCCGGAACTCGACGAGAACACCGCGGCAGGGCTGTGCTACACATCGGGAACCACCGGCGAGCCGCGCGGCGTCCTGTACAGCCACCGCTCGCAGATCCTGCACGCCTATGCCGTTGCTCTGCCCGATGTCGCAGGCATCTCCGAGGCGGACAGTGTTCTGCCGGCAGCGCCGATGTTCCACGTTCAGGCCTGGGGTATACCTTACGCGGCGACGCTGGCCGGGGCCCGCCTCGTGCTTCCCGGGCCGCGTCTGCATGGGGCAGCGCTCGCCGAGGTCATCGCGGCGGAAGGAGTGACGATTGCCCTTGGTGTTCCCACCCTGTGGGTCGGCCTTATCCGTTACCTGCGCGCCAGCCAGCAGCGACTGCCGACGCTGCGGCGGGTGATCGTCGGCGGGGCGGCGTGTCCCCCGGCGCTGATCACCGCCTTCCAGCAGGAACTGGGAGTCGAGGTGCGGCATGCCTGGGGGATGACCGAGATGAGCCCGCTCGGCACCATCGCGACGCTCGCCGCACGGCACGGCAGCTTGCCGGCGGAAGCGCGCACGCGGTTGCAGGCAAAGCAGGGGCGGCCAGTGTTCGGCGTCGAGCTCCGGATCGACGACGAGGCAGGACGCCCGGTTCCGCACGACGGCTGCAGCATAGGCGAGATCAAGGTCCGCGGCCCCTGGGTGTGCAGCGGCTACTATCACTGTGATGCCCCTGGCACCCACGATGCCGACGGTTGGTTTGCCACCGGCGATCTCGGTACCATCGATGCGGACGGCTTCGTCCAGATCACTGACCGCCGGAAGGATCTGATCAAGTTTGGCGGCGAATGGATCAGCTCGATCGAGATCGAGAACCTGGCGATGGAGCATCCGGCAGTGATGCAGGCGGCGGCCATCGGCATTCCCGACGAGAAGTGGGGTGAGAAGCCGCTGCTGCTGGTCGTCCTGAACCCGGGCAGCACCGCGGGCGAGGACGAGCTTCTTGCGCTCTACAGGGCGCGGGTGGCGAAGTGGTGCGTGCCGACGCGGATCCTCTGCGTGGCCAGTCTGCCCACCAGCGCCACCGGCAAGGTACAAAAGAACGTGCTGCGCGCGCAGTACGCACACCACACGGCGGCTGTGCCTATCGATTGATCAATCGCACCCCGCGGCAGCCGCTCCGGCCAGGCTCAGAGAACCGCGGCGCGGGTTCCGCCGAGTCTCAGCCGCGCGGACGGTAGCCTTGTGGCTGTCGCGACAGCAGCGCGAGTTCCGAGACGACATCCCTGACCAGGGCGTGCAGGCGCGCCGTCTCGCACTGGATCACGGCAAGAAACGCGTGGCGTTCACGGTTAGGAAGCGTGTCGTTATCATCGAGAATCTCGGCTGCCGCCTGAATGGCGGCGATCCGGTTCAAGATCTCCTCTTCAGCCAGGCAATGTCCATGCACGCGCAATAACTCCTGGGAGCCGGCCGCGGCCGACGTCCCCTCTTTCGACGCAAGAATCAGACCGCGCCGCAACATAGCTGATATCCATTAGAAGCATGCCTGCACATCTCGGCAGGTTGATGGCGCCTTGCCGGTAGCCGGGCGGCGCATGTTTCTGCGGCCGCCCATCCTCGCCGGCTATCCCAGTAGCAATTCTACTAGTAGAAAGCCCCGATCGGCCGGCTTGAAGGGAACGTTGCATCGGTGATGCGATTGCCTGGATATACGTGTATTGGCTGGATTGCCGGTGGCGACCGGCGGTGATGATCGCAAGCGGATGGAGGGAGCCATGAGCGGACGTCTGGATTGGAAGTGGATCGGGATCGGCGTCGTGATCATGATCGGACTGAACATCGCCGCCGGCATTATCGCCATGCTGGTGATGGGGGCCCAGCTCGAGAACGCGGCGGCACCCGAGCAACTCACCCTGAGCGGCGGTCAGATGCTGTTCCTGGCCGTTCTCAATTTTCTGGCCTTCCTGATCGGCGGTTTCATCGTCGGGCTGCAGTCGTCCGGCAAGACGATCCTCGAGCCGGGGCTGTCGGCGGCGATCGCCGTCCTCCTCGCCCTGGTGATCTCCGGCAACTTCTCGGTATTCGGGCTGCTGGCCGGCGGCGTGGTGCCGTTTGCGGCCGGCATCCTCGGCGGCTGGCTCGGCGAGCGTCGCCAGGGCACGATGTGATGTAAGGCCGCAAGCGGCGGCGGCGCCAGATCAGGGGAGCAACCTGCGGCCGCCGCGCTGTGCCGGCGAGAGCGGCGGGCAACCGGGATCAGCGTTTCAGCAGCAGCGCCTGACCGGTAGGAAGGAGCAGCGGCTTTTCGCTCTCGCTGGCGAAAAACGCATCCACGGCGGCGCGCGTCGAATGGCGGTAGGGGTACATCCCATAATCGCCGATGATGATCGCCCCCCCCGAAACCAGACGCGGCCAGAACCAGCGGCAGCAGGCCTCAACTGTGGGGTAGTTGTCGACATCGATGTGGACGAACGAGAACCGGGTGGTGTCGTCAACCTCCGCGAAGGTCGCGGGGATGATGCCCGGATGAAGGACGCTGCAGGAGGTGTCCTTGCCCAGCCGGTGCTGCACGGCTGACAGGGAGGTATCGGAGAAGGCGCCGGGAGAGTGGTAGTCGCGCTGTGGATCGGAACACGCCGGCATGCCGCTGAACGTATCGAACAGGTGCAGCTTCGCCCGCCCTTCGCCGAATCGCTCCAGCGTCAGCGCCAGCAGATGCGCCGCGCCGCCGGTGTAGACGCCGCATTCGGCCATGTCGCCGTCGAGCAGGGCTGAACGGCGCGCGAACTGGTAGAGCTGGTAGCAGCGATCAACCGAGGTCGCCAGCGGTCCACCCGCCTGCACCGATTGGATCAGGACGGAGAACGGCTCGTCGTTGTTGCCGATGTTAAACCAGGGCGTCAGCGTCCGGTAGCCGTCGGGGATATGGACGCTATATTCCTTCTCCTTATAGAGAATATTGCCGATCAGCCGCCAGAACAGGTACCACGGCTTGCGCAGCAGCTTGCTGGACAGCCCGAGCTGGGCGGTCTTCGCGACGGTGTCATTGCGGCCCGCGGCGACGTCTGCGGCCGGATC
>JBDHSN010000234.1:0-4341 GCA_039808105.1 Rhodospirillales bacterium | reverse complement strand
CACGTTCTCCTCGGCGGAGAATTCCGGCAGCAGATGGTGATACTGGTAGACAAAGCCGATGCGGGCGCGGCGCAGGGTGGTGCGCCGGTCATCGTCGAGCGGCCCGCAGGCCTCGCCATCGAGATAGACCTCGCCACCATCCGGCCGCTCCAGCAGTCCCGCCACGTGCAGCAGCGTTGATTTGCCCGACCCGGACGGCCCCACCAGCGCCACCAGTTCGCCGGCCGCAGCGGCAAGATCGACACCGCGCAGCACCTGCAGAGCGGTTCGACCCTGCGGGTAGGTGCGAAGGACGCCCTCCAGCCGGAAGACCGGAGGGGTCGTTACCGACGCCGCTTCCGGAGCGCCCTCATTCATACCGCAGCGCCTCGGCCGGCTCGATGCGGGCGGCGCGCCAGGACGGATAGAGGGTGGCCAGGAACGAGAGCACCAGCGCCATGCCGGTCACCGTCGCCACCTCCACCGGATCGACCACCGCCGGCAGCTTGGAGAGGAAGTAGATCTCCGGGGCGAACAGGTTGGTGCCGGTCAGCGCCTGGATCCACTGCCGGATCGTCTCGATGTTGTCGCAGAAGGCGAGACCGGCGGCGAAACCGCACAGCGTGCCCAGCACCCCGACACTGGCGCCGGAGATGAAGAAGATGCGGGTGATCGCGCCCTTCGTCGCCCCCATCGTCCGCAGGATGGCAATGGCGCGGCCCTTGTCCTTCACCAGCATGATCAGGCTGGAGACGATGTTGAAGGCGGCGACGACGATGATCAAGGTCAGGATCAGGAACATGACGTTGCGTTCCACCTGCACCGCATTGAAGAAGCTGGCGTTGGCGCGCTGCCAGTCGTGCACCCGGCCGACCCCGGCCAGCTTGTGCTGCAGCTCGCGGGCGAAGGCCGGTGCCCGCTGCATGTCGTCGAGAAACACTTCGAGGGCGGTGACGGTATCCGGCATGTTGAAGTAGGTTTGCGCCGCGTCCAGCGGCATGAAGACGAAATTGCTGTCGTATTCGTACATGCCGACGTCGAACAGGCCGACGATGCGGTAGGCGCGCATGCGCGGCACGGTGCCGAAGGCGGTGATGTTGCCCTTGGGCGAGATCAGGGTGATCTGCTGGCCGACGCTGAGCCCCAAGCGCTCGGCCAGCCGCGCGCCGATCAGCACGCCGTCATCGCGGCCGAAGTCATCGAGCGAACCCTCGACGATGTGGCCGGTGATGATCTCGCGTTGGCGCAGATCGGCAGGGCGCAGACCACGCACCATGGCGCCGCGGGCGACGCCATTAGCGGTAACCATCACCTGGTTCTCGATCATCGGATCGACCAGCACCACCCCCGGCATGCGGGCGACGGTATCGCGCAGGGCGTCGTAGTCGGTCAGGCCGGTGACCGACCCGTAGACACTGACGTGGCCATTCAGTCCGAGAATGCGGCCGAGCAGCTCCTGCCGGAAGCCGTTCATCACCGACATGACGATGATCAGCGTGGCGACGCCGAGGAAGATGCCGAGGAAGGAGAACAGCGCGATGACCGAGATGAACCCTTCCTTGCGTCGCGGCCGCAGGTAGCGCATGGCGACGGTCCATTCGAAGGCGCTGAACATGGGCGGATGATCCGTCAGAGGCCGATCTGCGCCAGCGCCGCCGCGACCGGCAGCTCGCTGCGCTGTCCGTCGCGCCGGCGCTTGATCTCGACGGTGCCGGCGGCGGCGCCGCGCGGTCCGACGATGACCTGGGTCGGCAGGCCGATCAGGTCCATATCCGAGAACTTCACCCCGGGACGCTCGGCGCGGTCGTCGTAGAGCACGTCGATGCCCTGTTCCTCCAGCGCGCGGCTGATGCGCTCGCACAGGCCATCACAGGCGCCGTCGCCGGTCTTGAGATTGATCAGGCCGACGGCGAACGGCGCGACGCTGTCCGGCCAGATGATGCCGGCCTCGTCGTGCGACGCCTCGATGATCGCGGCGACCAGCCGCGAGACGCCGATACCGTAGGAGCCCATCTCCAGCAGCACCGTTTCTCCCTGCGGGCCGCTGACCGCCGCGCCCATCGGCTTCGAATACTTGGTGCCGAAATAGAAGATGTGGCCGACCTCGATGCCGCGCCCGGTCACCAGTTCTTCGCCCAGCGCCGCCTCGACGGCGGGATCGCGCTGCTCGTCGGTGGCGGCATACTTGGCGGTGAACGACTCGACGACCGGCTGCAGGTCGGCCGCGTAGTCGATGGCGCTCGCCGTCCAGTCCATCCGCTCGAAATCACGGTGATAGGCGATCTCGCTCTCGCCGGTATCGGCAACGATGACGAACTCGTGGCTGAGATCGCCGCCGATCGGCCCGGTGTCTGCCCGCATCGGGATGGCCTTCAGCCCCATGCGCTGGAACGTCCGCAGGTAGCACAGGAACATCTTGTGGTAGGCGCGGATGGCGCCGGCGCGGTCGAGATCGAACGAGTAGGCGTCCTTCATCAGAAACTCGCGGCCGCGCATCACCCCGAAGCGGGGGCGGATCTCGTCACGGAACTTCCACTGGATATGGTAGAGGAGCTTCGGCAGCTGCCGGTAGCTGCGGATGCTGCCGCGGACGAGTTCGGTGATCATCTCCTCGTTGGTCGGGCCGTACAGCATCTCGCGGTCGTGGCGGTCGCGGATGCGCAGCATCTCCGGTCCGTAGGCGTCGTAGCGGCCGCTCTCGCGCCACAGTTCGGCCGACTGGATGGTCGGCATCAGCAGCTCCAGACAGCCGGCGGCGTCCTGTTCGGCACGCACGATCCGCTCGATGTTGCGCAGCACCCGCAGGCCCAGCGGCAGCCAGGTGTAGATGCCGGCGCTGGACTGGCGGATCATCCCGGCGCGCAGCATCAGTCGGTGCGAGACGACCTGCGCCTCTGCCGGGTTCTCCCGCAGCGTCGGCAAGTAGAAATCGGACAGCCGCATACGCCTCGACCTTCCCAGCAACACCCTTATCGAACGGGCCGGCGACTGTAGGCGATGGCCGGGCCGACATCAACGACCGCCAGTCCCCGCATGATCACGGGTAATGGAGGTGCAGCCCGGGGACCTGGCGAGTGCGCCTTCAGGGCGCAGCCGCTGCCGCCGGCGGCCGGAAATCCGACTTTTGGTATATAAGATTAGTCTAAAACAACTGCTGCGTGCCGTCATCCCCAGCAGCGGTACGCTTTACTTGGCGTGCCACATTTTTTACGCGAATTCACGTGACTTGCGGCATTAGCATGGCTAGATACAGGCTACACGTGGGTTATTGAGGGACATAGGTGAACGCCGGCAGTGCTTATTCCGCAAGCGCTCTTGCGCCCTTCGATTCGCAGCGGCGGCTGGCGATCACGCTGACCTGATACCCGCATTTGAAGGTCGATCACCAAGTATCGGCCAGGGAAAAAGAGTATTCCAACAGGGACGTCCAGGCGTTGCTAAACAGAGAAGTCACCGCATCCGCTGACAGCAGCACATATACAGGTTGCAGCGGAAGCATGGAACAGGTTGGGGAACCGTGCCAGACTCCTCCGAATATCGCGCGAATGCGAATGAGTGGCTGTTGCCGGCCGACTGTCCCGTCTGCGACGCCGAAGGCCGGCCGTGGCACAGCGTTGGTGGCTATCCCATCTACGAGTGCCTGAGCTGTCATCATAGATTTGTGCCGGGAAGGCACGCCGCCGATCACCTTTCCGCGCACTTCTCCGACGACTACTTCTTTGGCGGCGGCGCCGGCTACCCGGACTACCTCGCCGACAGCGGGATTTTGCGCGACCGCGGCCACCGCTATGGCCGAATCCTGGCGCGCTACCGGCAGCCCGGCCGCGTGCTCGACGTCGGCTCCGCCGCCGGCTTCATCCTGCGCGGGCTGATGGACTGCGGCTGGTCCGGGCGCGGGCTGGAACCGAACCGCACCATGGCGGCCTACGCCCGCGACCATCTCGGGCTGACGATCGATTGCACCGGGCTCGAGGACTATGCCGGCGATGAGACTTACGATCTCGTCACCATGTTCCAGTCGGTCATGCACTTCTACGATGTCCGGCAAGCGTGCAAGAACGCGGCCAGACTCACCCGTCCGGGCGGTCACTGGCTGATCGAAGCCTTCAACCCGCATAGCTGGACCGGCCGCCTGCTCGGCAAGCGCTGGCACGATTACAACCCGCCCAGCGTCCTGCACTGGTTTTCGCCGCAATCCCTGACCCAGCTGGCCCGGCAGTACGGACTGCAGCCGGTGGCAGTCGGCCGCGCGCCCAAGTCGATCTCGGCGGCGCACGCCAAGTCGGTTCTCGACCTCAGGCTCAACGGCACCGTCTACGGCCGGCTTCTTCGCCCTGCCCTCAAGCTCGTGCCGGACCGGCT
>JBDHSN010000233.1:0-4369 GCA_039808105.1 Rhodospirillales bacterium | reverse complement strand
TCGGCGGAGCGCTCGGCCGGCGGATAGCCGTGGCCCTTCTTGGTGACGACGTGCACCAGCACCGGCCCCGGCTCGCGATCGTCGCGCAGGTTCTTCAGCACCGGCAGCAGGTGGTCGAAGTTGTGGCCGTCGATCGGGCCGACGTAGAAGAAGCCGAGTTCCTCGAACAGCGTGCCGCCGGTGACGAGGCCGCGGGCATACTCCTCGACCTTGTGCGCCGCCTTGCCGAGCCCGCGCGGGAACTTCTTGGCGACGTCGCCGAGCACATGGCGCAGCGACCGATAGGGCTTCGACGAGATCAGCCGCGAC
This sequence comes from Rhodospirillales bacterium, assembly GCA_039808105.1. Taxonomy (GTDB): domain Bacteria; phylum Pseudomonadota; class Alphaproteobacteria; order Rhodospirillales; family Defluviicoccaceae; genus Defluviicoccus. Next base: position 4,060 of record JBDHSN010000233.1, on the reverse strand, counting down.
AGGTAGGCGCTCATCGCCCCCACCGGCGGCGCGATCGACATGTCGTTGTCGTTGAGGATGACGATCAGCCGGGACTGCATGGCGCCGGCGTTGTTCATCGCCTCGTAGGCCATGCCGGCGCTCATCGCGCCGTCACCGATCACCGCGATCACATTGTTGTGATCGCCACGGAAGTCGCGGGCGACCGCCATGCCGAGCGCCGCCGAGATCGACGTCGAGGTGTGCGCCGCGCCGAACGGATCGTATTCGCTCTCCGAGCGCTTGGTGAAGCCGGAGAGGCCGTCACCCTGACGCAGCGTCAGCATGCGGCTGCGCCGGCCGGTCAGGATCTTATGCGGATAGGCCTGGTGGCCGACGTCCCAGATCAGCTTGTCGCGCGGGGTGTCGAAGACGTAGTGGAGAGCGAGCGTCAGCTCGATGACACCGAGACTCGCACCGAGATGGCCGCCGGTGATCGAGACGACCCGCACCGTTTCCTGCCGCAGTTCCTGGGCGAGCTGCGCCAACTGCGCTTCGGAAAGCCGGCGGAGATCGCTCGGATCGTTGATGCGGTCGAGCAGCGCGGTACTGGCTGGGGTCAAGAGTACTCTCCTCGTCTGGCGATCGCCGATGGCAGCGGGACGGCGATGGTCAATCCTGAAATCCTAATGCCGGCGTTTGACGACGAACGATGCCAGCGCCCGCAGCGGCTCGGCGCTCTCCGGGAAAAGATCCAGATGCGCGACCGCCTGCTGCGCCAGCATGTCGGATTGCGCGCGCGCCCGTTCCACCCCCAGAATGGAGACGAAGGTCGCTTTGCCGGCTCCCTGGTCCTTATGGGTCCGCTTGCCGACCTCTTCGTCACTGCCTTCCACATCGAGGAGGTCATCGACGATCTGGAACGCCAGTCCCAGATCGTGGGCGTAGGCATGCAACGCATGCCGGGCCGCCTCCGAGGCCTTGCCGAGGATGGCTCCCGCCTCGCAGGAGAAAGCGATCAGCGCGCCGGTCTTCATCCGCTGCATGCGGGTGATCTCGGCGATCTGCAGCGGCACCTCGGCAGCCAGCAAGTCGAGCATCTGGCCGCCGACCATGCCGTCGCCGCCCGCCGCCCTGGCCAGCTCCACCACCAGATCGCTGCGCACCCGCGGATCGGAATGGGTCTGCGGCTCGGCGATCACCTCGAAGGCGCGCGCCAGCAGCGCGTCGCCAGCAAGGATCGCCGTCGCTTCGTCGAACTTGACGTGGCAGGTGGGCAGGCCGCGACGCAGGTCGTCGTTGTCCATCGCCGGCAGGTCATCGTGGATGAGCGAATAGCAGTGGACCATCTCGATGGCCGCCGCGACCCGCAGCGAGAAGGATGGCGAGACGCCGAACAGCGCCGAGCTCGCCATCACCAGGAACGGCCGGATGCGCTTGCCGCCGGACAGGGTGGAATAGCGAACAGCCTCCATCAGCCGCGATTCAGGATCGGGCCGAACCGGCAGCAGACGATCAAGAACGGCGTCCACGTCGCGGGCGTTCTGTGCAAGCCCCGCTTTGATATCCAGCACGTGCGTCCTCACTCGAAGGTGATCGTCTCCGAGGTGGCCGCACCGTCGCGCCCGAGCACGATGCGCTCGACCCGCGCCTGCGCCTGCTGAAGCTTGGCATCGCAATGCCGCTGTAACGCCACGCCCCGTTCGTAGGCGACGATCGCATCCTCCAGGCCGCCGGAGCCCTCCTCCAGGCGACGGACTATGCTCTCCAGTTCCGCCAGCGCATCCTCGAAACATAGTTGTGAAACGTCTCGGTCCTCGGCTCCGCTCATCGGGCTCCCCTGGCTCGGCGCACTGCGCCGGCCTGTCCCAAAAGGCGGAACACCCCGCCCGCTTCTTCGCGGCGACAACGCCGCAGGACCCTTTTCGCGGGATTCGGGGGCGGTTGCAAGGGCAATCCCGAGAGGTTTCCGTCCGTTAGACGTCACAAAAGGCGATGTGTCACGAAAATGCGACGCCATGACACTCACCCGGACCGGGCACCGGGGAGCGCCGAAACGGCCCAACGGGGTGGTTGCCGGCGCTCGCAACGGCGGCGCTAGCCCGTTTTCGGCCGACGCGCCGATCGGACCGCAGTGCGCGCCGACTGCCCCCGCTTCAGTGTCCCATCAGCCCCCGCACATGGGCGGCGACGCTGTCGGACAGGGCCTGCAGGTCGTAGCCGCCCTCCAGGGTCGAAACCGTCCGGCCGCGGCAGCACTTCTCCGCCACCTCCAGCAACTCGCGGGTGACCCAGGCGAAATCGGCGGTCTGCAGCCGGATCTGCGCCAGCGGATCGCGCACGTGCGCATCGAAGCCGGCGGAGATCAGCAGGATGTCGGGATAGAAGTCGCGCAGCGCCGGCAGAATCCGCTCGACATAGGCGCGGCGGAACTCCTCCGAGCCGCTTCCCGGCTTCAGCGGCACGTTGACGATGTTGTTGAAGACGCCGGTCTCGTGCTCCATGCCGGTGCCGGGATAGCACGGCCACTGATGGCTCGAGGCATAGAACAGGTCGCGGTAGCGGAACATGTGATTCTGCGTACCGTTGCCGTGGTGCACGTCGAAATCGACGACGGCGACGCGCTCCATGCCGTGGGCCGCCCGGGCATGCTCGGCGGCGATGGCGACGTTGTTGAACAGGCAGAAGCCCATCGCCGCAGAGCACTCGGCGTGGTGGCCGGGTGGCCGGACGGCGCAGAAGGCGTTGCGCACCTCGCCGTTGGCGACGGCATCGACGGCGGCGCAGATTCCCCCCACCGCCCGCAGCGCCGCCTCGCCGGAGAACGGATTCATCGCCGTGTCGGAATCGAGCTGGACGTGGCCGTGGCTCGGGATGTTCTCGAACACGGCCTCCACGTAGAACGGGGCGTGGACGCGCTCGATCTGCCGCAGAGTTCCCTTCGGCGCCTCCTGGCGATGCAGAAAGGTGAATTCCTCAGTCTCCAGCGCGGTCATCACCGCCTTGAGACGTTCCGGAGCCTCCGGATGCCACTCACCCATTTCGTGGTTCAGGCAAACGGGGTGGGTAAACAAGAGTGTCGTCATCGACCGCGCGCGCGTTGCTTCATGGACATATTGGTATTTTTCGCACCCCCTCCAGGGCGCATTTTGCTCAGTCGCGCCGGCAAATGCCATCAAGAAATGCGCACCTTGCGCACCCCGACGCCGGTTCCTCGGCGGCCCGCTCAGCCCTTCTTGCGGATGACGATGCTGAACACGCCATCCGTAACCTCGCTGCCGACTAGGATATTCCCGGTCGTGCGGCAAAACGCGTCGAAATCCTTCGGGGCCGCCGGGTCGGTGGCGAGAACCCGCAGCTCATCGCCAGCGGCCAGCGGCCGCAGGGCGCGGCTGGCGCGCAGCACCGGCAGCGGACATTGCAGACCCTGGACGTCGAGAATCGTCGTCGTCATCGGCGGCGGAAAGCGGCCGCCGCCCGGCTAGGCGCGGAAGTTCTCGGCATAGCTCTTCGGGCGGAGGGTCGGCGCATGCGGCTCCTGCAACGCATAGGAATAGCCGTTGCGCTCGGCGTAGGCGATCGCCTCCTCGCGCGTATCGAACAGCAGCCGCAACTGCGGACGGGTATCCCGCGAGCCCATCCACCCCATCAGCGGATCCGCCACCTGGGGTGCCTCGCGCTCGAACTGCACCATCCACCGGTGCGTCCGGCCGCGACCCGACTGCATGGCGGTCTTGGTCGGGCGAAAGATGCGGACGGCGACACTCACGAACACGTCACTCCTCTGGCCGGGATGCGGTCGCTGCCGGCAACGGCCGCGGCGGCGACGGCTGCATCAGAAAATAGCGGCTTTACCCCCACCGGGAAAGCCTCGATGCAACCGGATGCAGTGCCGGTGGTCGCCGGCGCGCCGGACGGGGGCGCCGGCAGCACAAAGTCGCCAGCCGGTGATATGACTTGTCTGCCGGTGAACGGGATGACTGGCTAAGGTAAGCCCGCGCGACGCGGGCTTGATTGGTGCGGCCGAGAAGAGTCGAACTTCCACGGGGTTTCCCCCACAGCGCCCTCAACGCTGCGCGTCTACCGGTTCCGCCACGGCCGC
>JBDHSN010000232.1:0-4414 GCA_039808105.1 Rhodospirillales bacterium | reverse complement strand
TGTTGCCGCGTCCTGGTTTGGCCAACCCGGCACCGCCGGTGCTGCCGCGGCTATCGGCCGGCTGAAAGCGCCGATGTCTGAGCGCGACGACGATAGCGCGGCGCCGGCGCGGTAAGCGTGCCGGCGCCGTTTCCCATTTACGCCGCCTGCTCCCGCCCATAGGGTACGGCGCCGGCTTGGGGGGCCGACCGTGGTTCTACACGTCCGGATCCTAGCAGCATGAGTTCGAGCTCCATTCAGATCATCATCGTCTTCATCGTTCTCGGCGTTGTTGTCGTCGGCATGATCCGCGAGCGCATTCCCGCGGACGTCCTGGCGATCGCCGGCGCCGCGGCGCTGCTGGCGATGGGGGTCCTGAAGACCAGCGAGGTGCTGAAGGTCTTCAGCAATCCAGCCCCGATAGCGGTCGGCTGCCTGTTCGTGCTCTCGGCGGCGCTGGAACGCACCGGGGTCATCAACTGGCTTGGGACCCAGATGAGCCGGGTGCGGTGGAAATCACCCCAGTGGGCGATGCTGGTGATGATGATCCTGTGCCTGTCCCACTCGCTGTTTTCCAACAACACGGCGATGGTCGTCATCTTCACGCCGGTGGTCATCCGGCTTTCCCACACCATCGGTGTTTCGCCATCGAAGATGCTGATCCCGCTGTCGTTTGCCACCATCCTGGGCGGCACGTGCACGCTGATCGGCACGTCCACCAATATCGTCGTCGACGGTATCGCCCAGTCGCGCGGGCTCACTCCCTTCCACATGTTTGAGATCACCCTGCCTGGCCTCATTTACGGGGTGATCGGCGTGCTCTACCTGTATTTCGCCGCTCCCCGGCTGCTGCCTGACCGGGAAACGCTGTCGAACACGCTGGTCGACCTGTCGCAGCGGCGGTTCCTGACAGAGGTTTTGATTCCGCGAAATTCCCCCCTTATCGGCAAGACGCCGACGGAGGGGGGGCTCACCCGCGCCCGCGGCTATCACCTGCTCAGCATCCACCGTAACGAGGATGGCTTCGATCCGGAGCATGGCGAGCCGACGCTGCAGGCGGGGGACCGGCTGGTGATGCGCACCAGTGTCGCCGAGTTTGTCGGCCTGCGCAGCGGCGGTGCCGCCTCGGAAGCCGTCGCGCCGCCGCTGGAGACGATCAGCCGGCAGAGCGTGCGGATGATGGAGGGGATTGTCGGCCCTGAGTCCACCTTCGTCGGCCGCTCGGTCCGCGAGTTCGACCTCAGCGGCATGTACGGAACCCGCATTCTCGCGATCCATCGACGCAACGAGAATCTCGGCTCCAACTTCGACGAGGTGCGGCTGGCCTTCGGCGATACCTTGCTGCTGGAGGGGCCGCCGGACGGCCTGAAGCGCCTCTTCGAGCGCCGCCAGCTCATCAATCTCACGGAAGTGACCGAGCAGCCGTTCCGTCGCGACAAGGCCTGGATCGCCATCATCGCCGTCTTCGCGGTGATGGCCCTGTCGGCTTTCGAGTTGCTGCCGATCGCCGGCGCCGCCTTCGTCGCGGTCGCGGTCGTCATCCTCGCCGGATGCCTGGATGCGGGAGAGGCGTACCGCTCGATCCACTGGCCGATCCTGATGCTCATCCTCGGAATGATGGCGGTCGGCTCGGCGATGGAGACCAGCGGCGCCGGCGAGCTGCTGGTGGACAATCTCGTCGAGGCTGCGCACTTTCTCGGGCCGATTGCGGTGCTGTCCCTGGTCTACGCGATCACCTCGCTGCTCACCGAGTTCATGAGCCACAACGCGTCTGCCATCCTGATCACACCCATTGCCATCGACCTTGCGGCGCGGATGGGGGTGGATTCACGGCCGTTCCTGGTCGCTGTGATGTTTGCCGCCTCGGCCAGCTTTGCGACGCCGATCGGCTATGCCACCAACACGCTCGTGTATGCGGCCGGCGGCTACAAGTTCATGGACTTCGTCAAGATAGGTCTGCCGCTGAACCTGCTGCTGTGGGCGATCGCGACCGTGATCCTGCCGCTGTTCTTCCCGCTGACCGCGGTATCGCCCTGAGCGCGGCGATCGTTTTGGCGTTCTGACCGGCGAACACGGGCTCGGCGCAGGCGCAGAGGCAGCCGCAGCCTTCAGGGACAACGGTCTCGCTCCTCACCGGCCGGGCGGCCTGCGGCGTTCTGTGATGCGGTCCGGTGTCTGGCGAGGTCATCTTCCGGCAGCCGGTGGGATCAGACCGGTGCTCCGCCCTCACGCAGCCGCGCGAGGCGGCCGATCGCCCGCTCGGCAAGGGACTGGGCGGTGGTCAGAACGGCCTCGCTGGTGGCCTGCTCGGCGATGCTGAAGTAGATCTCCACCGCCAGTTCTGCCATCACCATCGGCGAGGAGCCGGCAGGCGCGGCCGGGCTTGCGAAGCTTGCGGACGAGCCGGCACGCGACGGCACACTGCGCGCCTGCAGTGCTTGCAGGGTGACAATCATGTCCCGGGTCGCCCGAACGAGATCGCCGGCAGCCGCGCTCTCCTCACCTGACCCCTTCGCCCGCTGCTCCAGTGCAGCGAACAGGTCGTGCTCCAGGCCTTCCACCTGCAACAGCAGGACGGCGAGGGGAACGGTGGCGGGCGCGAGGTTCTCGCCGCGTTCGGCGCGGTAGGCGCGCCGACGTTCGCGACGCAGCAGCGCGGCGTGCTCCAGCTCCTGGTGCGCAACCTTCTCGGCGGCCTCTCTCACCGCGTTGTCAGACGCCTGCGCCGAGACATAGCTCCAGAACACCATCGCCCGCTCCTCCTCGCGAACCGCGAAGGCGAGGGCGCGATAGGGCGTAAGGGTTGCGGACCCGCCCAATTCAACCGCTTCGTCCGATGTGGAAGGCAACCGCGGAGCGGGATCCGGCAGGGTATTACCAAGTTGCGTAGTCGGACTTGCGCGCCACCGCGCGACCTGCCGGACGTGCTCCTGCTCCTCCTCGGCAAGGCGATGGAAGAGCGCCGCCAGAACCGTCGCCCCCCGCTTCTCCATCTGTCCAGCCAAGTCGCCATAGCGCCTGGCAGCCTCCTCTTCCATCGCTGCAAGCACGCTAAGCAGTTCGCTGATCGAGCGAATTCGACGCCCTGGCTCGTTCATCCCTGCCCAACCTTCCTACATCAATCAGCCTGTCCGCGCCTTGACTTTGGACATGCCGGATCACTTCCGAGGGAGCATAGTTGTCGTTTCCTTCGCGGTCGAGATCGGCCATAGTTGCCTCGTTGACTCGGCCTTGTCACAAGGCCGAGGTCGTCGAACCGCTCCCGAACCGGCAAATGTGGAGCGGACTCTCTGGGCTCTGGAAAAAAGGCCAAACGGCCGTGGTTGGGAAACGTCGTCTCAGGTGGCCAGGAGGGCTGCTGCTCCTTGCGGCCGGCCTCATCGCCTGTGCCTTCGCACTGGCGGCGCCGGCCTGGGCCGCCGGGCGCCTCGGCGATTACCTGCCCAAGGTGAACGTCCAGACGTTCTTCGCGGACGCCGACCGCCTCGGTCCTCCGCAGGGCGATCCGCCGATCGCTCCGGCGTATTCCGGCGAGCGCCTGCTCGGCTACGTCTACCTCAATTCCGATTTCACCAACGCCGTCGGCTATTCCGGCAAGCCCATCCAGGTGGTGGTGGGCATCGATCCGCAAGGGACCGTCACCGGCCTCGAGATCGTCGAGCACAAGGAGCCGATCGTGCTGATCGGCATTCCCGAGAAGCGAATCGTCGAGGCGGTGCGCTCGCTCGTCCATCGCAACATGGTGCCGGTGGCGAGCGGTGCGGAAAAGCCGCCGCAGGTCGACATCGTCAGCGGCGCCACGGTCACCGTCCTCGTCATCGGCGACAGCATCGTGCGTTCGGCGGTAAAGCTCATCCGCAGCGGCCGTCTGGCCGGAGCGGGTGGCGCCGGCGCGGCGGCGGCGCCGACTGGGCCGGTGCGCTCGCTGGACTTGGAGCGGACAGAGGTGCGGGACTGGCCGGACCTGCTGGGCGACGGGTCGGTCCGGCGGCTGCAGCTCAGCATCGGCGACGTCAGCGAGGCGTTCACCCGGGCCGGCAACGCCACAGCCGCGGCGAACGGCGAGTCGCCCGATCCGTCCGATACCTTCATCGAGCTCTATGTGGCGCTGGTCAGTGTGCCGACGATCGGCCGCAGCCTCCTCGGCGCGGAGATGTATGAGCGGCTGCGGCAGCGCCTTGCGCCCGGCCAGCAGGCCATTCTCGTCGCCGGGGACGGGCTCTACTCGTTCAAAGGCTCGGGCTACGTCCGCGGCGGCATCTTTGACCGCATCGAGCTGCTCCAGGATGGCACCAGCACGCGCTTTCGCGACAAGGACCATACCCGCCTCGGCGAACTCGCTGCCGAAGGCGCGCCGGAGCTGCGCGAGATCGACCTGTTCGTGATGCCGGCCGGCTTCGTCCTCAACCCCACCGAGCCCTGGCAACTGCAGCTG
>JBDHSN010000231.1:0-4418 GCA_039808105.1 Rhodospirillales bacterium | reverse complement strand
TTCCGGATGCACATGGTCGGCTACTTCGAGGGCATCGACTCCGAGCGCGGGATCGAATGGCGCTGCGCGGACTCGCTGTCGCTCAGGGAGTTCCTGCGTCTGCGGACGACCGAGCGGGTGCCGGACCACTCCTGGCTGTCGAAGACGCACCGCGTTGCGGACGATCGTGCGCTGCTACTCCGGCGAGACCTACCGCGAAATGCTGAAGCGGATGGCCACTTCGAGCGGCATCGCGACGTCGAGTGCCTCCGATCTCGTTCGTATGGACCGGGCACGGAAGGGCAAGAAACTCTCCAACGCCGACTGGGTGAGCGGGACCGATCCCAAGGCAAAGATCGCCAGGATGAAGGACGGCACCACACATCTCGCCTACAAGCCGGAACACGCCGTCGATCTCGACACCGGCGCGGTGATTGCGGCCGAGATCCACCGCTTGCCCTTGTTCGAAATTTCGAGCATTCTCGAATAATGGAAGGTAAGCATGCTGTTGAAGCGTTCGCAGCGCTCGCCCAGGAGCATCGCCTTGCGGTGTTCCGGCTTCTGATGCGCGAAGGGCCGAGCGGGTTGCCGGCGGGCGACATCGCTGCGCGCATTGCCGTGCTGCCGTCGACGCTTTCGCACCACTTGGCGCATCTGGAGCGGGCCGGTCTGCTACGCTCGTGGCGGGTCGAGCGGCGCATCTTCTACGCTGTCAGCATCGAGGGGACACGCCGACTGGTGGCGTTCCTGACCGAAGACTGCTGCCAGGGGCATCCCGAAATCTGCGGATACGCGAAGGGAGGAGGCTGTCGTGACGATCACCATCTATCACAACCCGGCCTGCGGGACGTCGCGGAATGTCCTTGCGATGATCCGGAACTCGGGTGAAGAGCCGCGGATCATCGAATACCTGAAGACACCGCCCGCGCGCGAGCAGCTGGTTGATTTGATCCGGCAAATGGGCATTGCCCCGCGCGACCTGCTGCGGCGCAAGGGCACGCCGTATGCCGAGTTGGGTCTCGATGACCCCGCATTCACCGACGACGAGATGATCGACCGGATGGTCGAGCAGCCGATCCTGATCAACCGGCCGATCGTCGTGACAGCGCTCGGCGTGAAGCTGTGCCGGCCCTCCGAGGTCGTGCTCGACATCCTGCCGAATCCGCAGCACGGCGCCTTCACCAAAGAGGATGGCGAGGCGGTGATCGACGCCGCCGGACAGCGTGTTCGCTAATCCCAACTCTGTTCCGGGGCCAGAGCCGACGCCGGAGGACTAAGTAATGCACCTCTTTGCGAGAATTGCTCGATTTGCTGTCATCCTGGCGGCAATCGCATTCGTCGTTGACCATGGTCGCGCCAGGGCCCAGTCATCTTCTCATGAGGCCGAAAAGGCGTTTATTTTCGGTGCAGGTTCCACGTTTGCCGCGCCGTTGTACGACGGCTGGATCAAGGCGTTTGTCAAGAACAGGCCAACCGTCGCGATCAGCTATGATGCCGTAGGCAGTGGCGAGGGGACCAACCGCTTCATCACTGGCTCTATCGACTTTGCAGGCACTGACGCGCCGCTAGAAGACAAAGAGGCAGCGATGGTGCAGGGTCGCGTGCTGCAGATCCCTTCAACCGCCGGGATAATTGTCCTGGCGTACAACCTTTCGGGTTTCAAAGGCGACTTGCGCTTGCCGCGCGATCTCTACCCGGAGATTCTGGCCGGCAACGTCCGCAACTGGGATGACCCTCGCCTTCAGGCGGCGAACCCGGCCGTGAAGCTTCCGCACCGCTCGATCGTCGTCGTCGCCCGCCTGGACAGCAGTGGAACCACTTATGCGCTTACCCGGCACCTCGGTGCGATCAGCACCGCCTGGCGAGACAATGGACCGGGGGTCGGCAAGCTGGTTTCCTGGCGAGGCGCCATGCTTGGACGCGGAAACGAAGGCGTCGCCCAAAAAATCAAGATATCGGACGGCGTCATCGGCTACGTGGAGTTTGGCTTCGCAGAGAGGCTCGGGCTTGCCATGGCCGCCCTCGAGAACAGTGCCGGCAGGTTCGTGCGTCCCACTGAAGAGGCAGGGCGGGCAACGATGGCGGCGGCCGGCGACGACGTGCCGGAGGATCTGCGAACGTATCTGGCCGATCCGAAGGGTGAAGACTCCTATCCCATCATCACGCTGAGCTGGCTGTTGCTGCACGAGCGCAACCGCGATCCGGCCAAGAGCGCCGCACTCAAAGAGTTTGTCGGCTGGGGCCTGACCGAGGGTCAGGCGTTCAGCATCAAGCTGGGTTACGTACCGCTTCCCGCGGCCGTGGGCACACGGGCCTTGCAGGCCTTGGCGGGGATCAGCTGAGGGGACATTCCATGATCGACGCGCAGCGCAGTTACAACGTTCTGTTCCTCTGCACCGGCAATTCCGCACGCAGCATCATGGCCGAGTGCATCCTCAACCGCTTGGGCCAGGGACGATTCAAGGCGTTGAGCGCCGGCAGTCACCCGACCGGACAGGTTCACCCCTATGCCCTCGATCTGTTGAAAAAACTGAACTACCCAACCGGCGAACTGCGGTCGAAAAGCTGGGGCGAGTTTGCGAGCCGTGACGCGCCAAAGCTGGATTTCGTTTTCACGGTTTGTAACAACGCGGCCAACGAGGTCTGTCCGGTGTGGCCGAGCCAGCCGATGAGTGCCCATTGGGGCGTTCCCGATCCGGCCACTGTCGAGGGATCCGACGTCGTGAAGCGCGCCGCTTTCGCCGATACCATGCGGATGCTGTTCCAGCGGATCAGCATTTTCACAAGCCTGCCCCTCACCTCGTTGGACAAGCTCAGCCTCCAGAAGCGGTTGGACGAGATCGGCACGATCAAGGACGCGCCGAGTACCGCGGCCGAGTGATGGTCGATGCGTCAATAAATCAGTTTCGCGGCGGGGCCGCTACGACAAGATCTGCATTAGGAGCACCAGGGCGGATGACTACCGAAGATATAGCTCTTTCGGTCCAGGCCGAACACGACACAAGGCGCGCCAGGGCCGGCCTGGGCGTGTTTGAGCGTTACTTGACCGTCTGGGTGGCGCTCTGCATCGTTGCCGGTATTGCCCTCGGCCACTGGTTCCCGGCCCCGTTCCAGGCGATCGGACGCATGGAGGTGGCTCAGGTCAACCTGCCGGTGGCGGTGCTGATCTGGCTGATGATCATCCCGATGCTGCTGAAGATCGACGTGGCCGCCCTCCATCAGGTGAAGGAACACTGGCGCGGGATCGGCGTCACGCTGTTCATCAACTGGGCGGTCAAGCCGTTCTCGATGGCGCTGCTCGGCTGGCTGTTCATCGGCTGGTTGTTCCGCCCCTGGCTGCCGGCGAACCAGATCGACAGCTACGTCGCCGGGCTGATCATCCTCGCCGCGGCACCCTGCACCGCCATGGTGTTCGTCTGGTCGAACCTGTGCGACGGCGAGCCGCACTTCACCCTCAGCCAGGTGGCGCTCAACGACACTATCATGGTGTTCGCGTTCGCGCCGATCGTGGGCCTGCTGCTGGGTCTGTCGTCGATCGTCGTGCCCTGGGAGACGCTGGTGATTTCGGTTGTACTGTTCATCGTCATTCCGGTGATCGTGGCTCAGGCTTGGCGGCGCGCGCTGCTGGCCCGCGGCGAGGGGGCTCTCGAGCGCACGCTCAAGGGAATGCAGCCGGTCTCGCTGCTGGCGCTGCTGGCGACGCTGGTGTTGCTGTTCGGCTTCCAGGGCGAGCAGATCCTGGCGCAACCGCTGATCATCCTGATGCTGGCGATCCCGATCCTGATCCAGGTCTACTTCAACGCGGGTTTTGCGTACGGGCTCAACCGGCACTTCGGCGTAGCGCATTGCGTCGCTGCACCGTCGGCGCTGATCGGCGCCAGCAATTTCTTCGAGCTCGCGGTCGCTACTGCCATCGTGTTGTTCGGGTTCGACTCCGGTGCGGCGTTGGCGACCGTCGTCGGCGTGCTCGTCGAAGTGCCGGTGATGCTGTCGGTCGTATGGATCACCAACGCGACCAGAGGATGGTACGAGCGAACCGCCTGAGGACATCGGCCCGCAGGCTTTTTTCGGCAAGGGAGTAAAGTTGTGGAGACGGAAAATGAGATCAAGCGGGTCGTGCGCGACCGCTACGCGTCGGCGGCACTGACCACGAAGCGCTGCTGCGGAGCTGCCGCCGGCAAAGGGCTGGCACAGTCCGACCTCGGCCTCGACATGATCGGCGACGCTTACAAGGCCGTCGACGGTTACGTCGCAGACGCCGATCTCGGCCTCAGCTGCGGGCTGCCGACACAACACGCCGGCATCAAGCCAGGAGACGTCGTTCTCGATCTCGGCTCCGGGGCCGGCATCGATGCCTTCGTCGCTAGTGCACTGACTCATTCGGAAGGTACAGGCAGGCGATCGAGCTTGGCGAGGATGGCTTCGGCGGTTTTTGTCCA
>JBDHSN010000230.1:0-4425 GCA_039808105.1 Rhodospirillales bacterium | reverse complement strand
TGCGGGAAGCAAGCCAACCGCCGCAACGGCCAGCCATACGCCCGCCCCGGGCGGCCGCCGCTTCATTGCCCGCCGCCCGCGCCAGCCCCTTCGCCGCGGGCGAGAGGCCGCAGATCGCCGGCGCGGAACAGGCCGACGGCATCGGCAGGGATGACCAGATCGTAGGCGACGTCGGTTGCCGTCTCGATGTGCAGCCGCCAGCGACCGGGTCCGACCCCCTGGGCGACGAAGCGCCCGGCCCGGTTGGTGAAGATCCCGACACTGCGCCCGCTGCGCGCGCTCTCCTGCGCCGCGCCGACGGCAAGCGCCAGCGGCTCGCCGCGGCCATCGAGCAGGGTGCCGATGACGGTGACGTTGTAGGCAGAGCCGACGGTGAGGTCGTAGCCGGCCCGGTACGGCGGGTTAAGCTCGAAGGCACCGACGCCGAGGTCGTAGCCGACCGGCAGGTCGTCGACGTCGAACGCGAGGCGTCGCGGCGAATAGGCGGAGAGGTCCCAGACCATCGCCGGCATCAGCGCATCCGAGCGCGCCTCCTCGTCCGCCCGGCTGGCACCGACGAGGACGGTGCGGTCGCCGAGATTGGCGGCCGTGCCGACCAGGGCGAAGGAATTGAGGATCGGGCGGCCCAGCGCCACCCGGCCGCCGGCATAGGCGAGGCTCAGTGCCGGCCGCAGCGAGGTGCGGTTCTCCATTCCGTCGCCCTCCAGGTCATCGACGCTGGCGATGTGGGCGAGGCCGATTTCGCCGCGGTTGCCATAATAGGTGACATCGCCGGTGAGCGCGGTATTGCCGTCCGCCTGCTCCAGTTCAGCATCGATACTGTAGGTGCCGTTACCCTGGCCGCTATAGCGGGAATAGGAGAGGCTGGTCCGATTGTCGCGGCTGTCGTAGGTCGCCCGCGCCCGGTTGCGCCGGTCGATCGCCCACGACAGGCTGAGGAACCCGTTGACGCCGCTGCCGAGGAAGCCGTCGTCGATGCCGGCACCGCCGCTGGTCTTGTTGTAGCCGATGGTGGCGCTGAGCAGCCAGTCGGCGCCGATCTGCTGCGACAGGGTCAGATCGACGCTGTAGCTGTCGCCGGCATCGCCGCGCGCCACGGCGTAGCGGGCGGCAACCGATGCGGAGATCGCGGGTCCGAGATCGCGGCTGTAGCTGGCCGACAGATCGGCGATGAAGGGATTGGTCGTCTCGTCGGCGACATCGCTGCTGATGGCGGCGAAGAGTGCGGTGCGCGCTTCCAGCGCGGTGCGCACGGCGTTCTGCCCCGGCGGTCCGAGAGTGAAGTTCAGCAGCTCCCACTGCAGTGCCAACGCCGCCCCGAAATCCGCGCCTTCGTGCTCGCTGCCGGCCACCTCGCCGCTGAAGAAGCCGTAAGGGGTCGCCAGCAGCCCGCTCAGCCCGGCCATCCGGGTGGTGCTGTCGCCTTGCGTTGATGCCGGCGGTCACCGTCTCGCTCAGACCCCGCCGGTAGAAGCCGCTGGCGATCGGCTTGCCCGGCCGGTAGTCGGGCTCGTTGCGGGTAAGCGGCGCTTCGATACCGGCGAACGCGGCGAATTCGTCGAGCCCCGGCTCCAGCAGGTCGCGGCTGAAGAACAGCGAATAGTCGATGACCTCGCGCCGGCCGGTATCGTCCTCGATGACGATGCGGATGCTATTATCGCCGGAGAAGAAGGTGAAATCGCGGATGTCGTAGGTTCCCGGTTGCAGCCGAAGCCGGCGCATCGGCCGGTTGTTGACGAAGATCTCCACGTCGGCTGGGCGGTCGAGGCGCAGCGTGCGCCGTCCGGTCGGCCGGACGTTCCGTCCGGGGGAGAGTTCGCTGTAGAGACGGCTGACGGAAACGCCGGCAACGTCCTCGGCATTCTGGAAGCCGGTGCGGTCGAGAAACAGATCGCCGGCGCGCAGCCGGCTGGTGATGTCCGGCAGATCAATCACCGCCCGGGTGCCGCGCCGGTACCAGGCCGAGCCGCTGAAGCTGGATTCGCCCTCGATCACCGGCCCGAGCAGCCGCAGCGCACCGTCGAGCGTGCCGGCCGGGGCCATCAACCCGGTGTCCTGACCGTCCGACGCCTGGCTGACGTAATCGAGGTTGCTGCGCAGGGTGGCGAAGGCGCTGACCGGGCTCGGCTCGGCAAAGGCCGGGCTGGCCTCTACCGGCGTGCCGACCACCGAGATCGGCCGCGCCGCGCGCTTCCCCGGGTCTAGCTGAAGTCGCAGCTCGTTGCCGACGGGATCGTAGTCGATGGCGAGGCCGGCGCCGTCGAAAGCCTCCAGCGGCACGAAGGACTGCCCGGCAATCCTCGCCGTCAGCAGCGCGAGAGCTTCCGGCTTGAGGATGGCGGCAAGGGCGGTCACCAGCCGCTCGCCCTCCACCTGCAGGGCGCCGTCGAGGCTGGTGCGGGCGCGCAGTTCCGTGAGGATGAACGGACCGTCGCGCAGCGGCAGAACGATTTCCATCACGCGGCCACCTTCGCGACCGGCGGGCTTTGCAGCGGCCGCCGGGGGAAGGATCACCAGCATCGGCAGCAGCAGTAGTAAGGACACGAACGGCATGGGCCGGGCCGGCCGGCGATCCGCTCGCACCCGCCGCGGCATCGGCTGGTCTCAGCGTTCTTCGTCGGTCGCGATCTCGCCGCTGATGGTCGTGCCAGCAGGCGGCTCTATCGGCAGGATGAACCGGCGCGTTCTGCCCGGCTGGACGAGGCCGATCCCGACGGTTGAGGCGAACTCGCTGGCGCGAAACTCCCGGCTCCAGCCGTCGGGGGTGGTGAGGAGAATGCGGTCGTGGCTGAGGTAGTGGTGGCGGTTGCCGCGGTTTTCGACCACCAGCTCCAGCCGGCGCTCGCCGTGCTCGGCCGTCGCCGGGCCGATGCGGAGCAGCCGTACCTCCGAGGTGCCCTGCAGCGGGCTGACGTTGACATAGACGACGACGCTGTAGACCAGTTCGAGGACGGTGCCGGACGCCTGCGAGTCGACCGGGATCTGGTTGACCATCAGCGCATAACTGCGGCTTTCGGCGATGTCGGGATCGCCGGCCCACTGCAGGCGGAAGACCTGCGAGGCCCCCGGCGCGATCATCACCTGCGGCGGGAAGATGAGAAAATCGGCGTCGTCGGGGTGAGGCCGAGGTCGCCGTTTTCGCCCAACTCCAACCGATTGACCACGATCTCCACCGGCAGGGTGGTGCCGGTGTTGACGACGGTGATGGTACTGCGGCTGTCGCGGCCGGCTGGCGCCATGTCGGTAAGGATCGGGCTGACGCTCATCGCGCGAGCGGGGTTGCCGGCGACGAGCAGGACGGCGAAGGCGAGGGATGTAAGGAGGCCGCCGATTCCCATAGCACTGCCCGGCCGGCGCGGGGGGTTCATGCTGCATTGCCGAGGCCGCACCGACCGAGCCGGCAAGCACAGGCTATGTCCGCCGGTTGGACCGGTGGCTGGCAGCGGCGGTCGGGGCACGGGTTTTCTGTTCCGTGTTGCTAGGGATTGGTGAGCAGGGTGAGTGTCACCACGTCGGTGTACTTGCCGGCCACCAGCGGCACACCGCTGGCAGGCACGGCGAAGGTGAGCTGCAGCGGGCCGTTGATGGCGCCGCCGATCTGGGTAGTGCTCTGCACCGGCGTCTGCGGCGGCCGGTTGGCGACGAGGGGGACCAACGCCATCGAGGCCCAGTTGCCGTCGATGGTGTAGTCCACCTTGCTGAGGAAGGCGCCGGCGACGACCTGGGGAAGCTGGTCGTTGACCATTGTGCCGCCTTGCGATGCCAGCAGCGCGCGCGTCGCAAAGTTGTTGCACATCGCATCGGCCGCCCACACGGCGTTGGCCGCGTTGAGCAGCGCGGTGGTGAGGTTGACCGCCGGGCTGAAGTCGATGGTCGTCGGGCTGTTACCAAGGCCGCCGACGACCGAGTTGTTAGTGCTGACCGTCCGCCCGTTCTGGATCGAGCAGGTTCCCGGGACGGTCGCCCGCAGGTTGAACTGCCAGGACGTCGTGTTGGCCGCGACCGCATCGCCAGCGGCCACAATCAGTCCTGCCGCTACCACGAACGCGAGGACCTTTCTCATCTTCGAAGCCCTTTCGGTGTCAGGGGGAAGGCGGCCGGACCACAGCGGCCGAGCCGGGTGGGATCGGCGTGGCGGTCAGGCGCGCCCCCCGCCGTTCATCCCGGAAAAGGGGGATGCTGCTTCCCTGCACCGCCGCACCTGGAGGCCGCGGGCGCCGTCGTGCCGCTGCGGGCAGTCCTGGGAGCAGGCATCGTCGGGGAAGAAAGCACTGTCGGGAAACATGGCCGGGGCGACACTAAGGCTTGATGTTGAAGCTGATCGTCAGGGCGTCGGCGAAGCCGCCGGAGGGGAGCGGTAGTGGCGGCGTCTGCCACGACAGCGCCAGCGCGGCGATCTTTCCGAGAGCGATGCCGCCGCCGGAG
>JBDHSN010000229.1:0-4528 GCA_039808105.1 Rhodospirillales bacterium | reverse complement strand
TCTTGCGGCCGACGCCGGGCAAGGACTCAAGGGCGGCGCGGTCGTGCGGGACGACGCCGCCAAAGCGCTCGATCAGCGCCCGGCTCAGCGCAATAACGTTCTTCGCCTTGGTGTTGAACAGCCCGATGGTCTTGATCGCCTGCCGCACCCGCTCCTCGCCCAGCGCCACCATCGCCGCCGGCGTCGCCGCCTCGGCGAACAGCGGCCTGGTCGCGCGGTTGACGCTGGCATCGGTCGCCTGCGCCGACAGCACCACCGCCACCAGCAGGGTGTAGGGATCGGTGAACGACAGCTCGCTGCGCGGATCGGGCCGGTCGGCGGCAAGACGGCGATAGAGTTCGTCCACCTCCGCCGCGCTCAGCAGCGGCACCGCGTCCGCGGTCTTCCTGTTCGGTGCGCCAGCGTTTCCCCGCGCCCGGGGCCGTGCGGTTGCCATGGCTGCGCCTTATCCTCGCGCTTGCATCACGACAATCTGATACTCATTATCGAACGCTGATGCGAGCCGCGGGATGAACCAGCCAGCCGATACCGCCGTCCTCTACAGCGCCGTCATCCGCCCGCACCGCAGTGCCGGTCAGCGGGCCGTGCGCACCCTCGTCATCCTCGTCGCCGTCGTGCTCGCCGTCATCGCCGTTGGCTTCGGCCTGCTCGCCGGGGCGTGGCCGGTGTTGCCGTTCCTTGGGCTGGAACTGCTGCTGCTCTACGGCGCCCTGCGGCTGAACCAGCGCGCCGGCAACGCCGAAGAGGCGATCAATCTGACCCGCCAGGCGCTGACCGTCCGCCGCACCGACCACTGGGGCAAGCAGTCGTCGTTCTCCTTCCCGCCGCACTGGCTGCAGGTCAACCTGCTGCCGCTGCCCGGCGACGACAACCGCCTGGAGCTGCGCTCGCACGGCCGCTCGCTGGCGATCGCGGGGTTCCTCGCGCCGGAGGAGCGGGAGGCGCTGGCGGCGACGCTGCGCCGCGCCTTGCACCGGCTGACACCGCCGCTGGCCGATCCCGCACCGGCATCCTAAACCGCGGCGTAGGGTGCCGGTGAGCGCAGCGAACCGCACCTTCCCGCACCGCCGCACCCGCCGCCCCGTGGTGCGCTTTGTCCCGCACACCCTATTGCGGGGTCAATGCGTTTCGTCGAAGCGTCCGCCGGGGCTGGTTTCCGGGCCGGCATAGGGATCGCTCTCGCGTCCCGCACGGCGCGCCGGCGCCTCGGCATCCGGCGCGGGTGCTGCCGCCCCGGGCTTGGGGCCGCCGCGAGCGATGCCGACCCGCGCCGGGCGCAGCGTCCGGTCGTGCAACGTGTAGCCCGGCTGCACCACCTGCACCACCGTGCCCTGCGGCACCGACGGATCGGGCAGCTCGTACATCGCTTCGTGCACGTGCGGATCGAACGGCTGGCCTTCCGCCGGGATCAGCCTGACGCCGTAGCGCTCGAGCACGCTCAGCAGCTCTTTCTCGGTCATCTCGACGCCGGAAATCAGCGCCTGCAGCGCCGGGTCGCCGGCCTTCGCCTGCGGATCGACGGCCGCCAGCGCCCGCTGCAGGTTATCGCCGACCGACAGCAGGTCGCGGGCAAAGCCGGAGATGGCGTACTGGCTTGCCTCCTGCCGCTCGCGCGCCGCCCGCTTGCGGACGTTCTCGGTCTCCGCCAGGGCACGCAGATAATCATTCTTCAGCCGCGCCACCTCGGCTTCCAGCGCCGCCAGCCGTTCCGTCACCGGCTCCTCGACCGGCGTACCGGCCTCGACGGCATCCGCCGCCGGCTCGTCGCGCTCCGGGGCCGCCTCACCAGCACCGCTGCGGTCTCTGCTCCATCCGTTACCCGTCATCCAACCCGCTCCGTCGTTGCCGAGTCAGCCGATCAGCCGGCCGACGAGTTTCGCCGTATAATCCACCATCGGAATGATGCGCGCATAATTGATCCGCGTCGGGCCGATCACGCCGATCGCGCCAATGATCCGCTCACGGCCGTCGCGATAGGGGCTGACGATCATCGAGCAGCCGGTGATGTTGAACAGCGCATCCCCGGAACCGATGAATATTTGCACGCCGTCCGCCTTGTCGACGATGGAGAGCAGCTTGACCAGGGTCTCCTTGGTCTCCAGGGCGGCGAACAGGGTGCGGATGTGCTCCAGCTCGCCCAGCGCCTGCACGTCGTCCAGCAGGTGGGCCTGACCGCGCACGATCAGTGAGCCGCCCGGCTCCCCACCGGCCCAGCTCGCCAGCCCCGATTCCACCAGCTTGGTGGCCAGCTTGCCCAGCGCCGTCCGATGCTGGTCGACCTCCGCGAGAATCTCGATGCGCGCCTCGCCCAGCGTCCGTCCGACCAGCCGCGCCGACAGGAAGTTCGATGCCTCGACCAGCGCCGACGGCGGCAGCCCCGGCGGCGTCTCGATGATGCGGTTCTCGACGACGCCGGTCTCGGTGACCAGCACCACCAGCGCCCGGCCGGCGCCGAGGCTGACCAGCTCGATGTGCTTGAGCGGATGCTCGGTCTTCGGCGCCATCACCAGCCCGGTGCAGCGGGTCAGCCCGGAGAGGGTCTCGGTCGCCCGTTCGAGCAGGCCTTCGATGCTGTTGCCGGTGCCGGCGCAGCGCTCGGCGATGCTGCGGCGTTCGTCATCGCCGAGCGTGCCCATGCCGAGCAGGCCATCGACGAACAGCCGCAGGCCGGCTTCCGTCGGCACCCGTCCCGCCGAGGTGTGCGGCGAGAACAGCAGGCCGGCGTCTTCCAGGTCGGCCATGACGTTGCGCACCGTCGCCGGCGACAGCGAGACGGCAAGGCGCTTCGAGAGCGTGCGCGAGCCGATCGGCTCGCCCGTCTCCAGATAGGCGTCGACGATCTGCCGGAAGATTTCGCGCGAGCGCGCGTTCAGCTCCTGGATCATCCGCATCCCGCCGGGCCGCCGGGCCGCCCTGCGCCGCGCCGCCCGACCACCGGGCACGCAGCGGTGATTTAGTCAGGGGGCGCGGCAGCGTCAACGAACCGGCCGGCATCGCGCCCGGCCGCGAAGGCCGCCGGATGGCGCCAGCGTCCCCGCCGGCGCAGGAAGCCCCTGCGCAAACCGCGCTTGACCCTGATCGATGCCGGATGGGCTAATGCGGTGCCGGCGCCCGCCGGCCAAAGGGGTCAATCGAGGGAGGGTCATCGGCGCCATGCCGCTCGTCGTGCATTTCAAGCGTCCCGCCGGCTGGGGAACCAGCATCAACATCCACTTCTGGGACGCCGCACCGGCCGAGCCTTCCTCCGCGTGGCCAGGCGTGCGCATGCAGGCCGAGGCGAACGACTGGTTCGTCCATACCTTCGCAGCCGCCGAGGCCGCCAGCATCGTCTTCAACGACGGCGCCGGCCGCCAAACCGGCAACCAGCGCCGCGACGGCGATGGCTGGTTCTTCACCGACCAGCGCTGGTACGCGGAGAACCCGGAGCGTCCGGTTGTGCCGGTGGTGACCGCCAGCCCGCCGCCGCGCACCTACGGCTCGGCCCGGCAGGTGACGCTGACCAGCAGCAACCGCGACGACGTCATCTACGTCACCACCAACGGCACCACCCCGTCCGCCGCATCGCCGCGCTATCAGGCGCCGATCGCGGTGAGCGGGACGACGACCATCCGGGCGCTGGCGGTCAACTCCGAAGGCACCGCCGGCGCGGTCGACGTCTTCGCCTACACCATCGATCCGAGCCTCGACGAGACGCCGCCCGCGATCGTCGCCAGCCTCGCCGAGGGCAGCTACGAGCAGCCGGTCGAGGTGGTGCTGACCATCACCGACGACCGCCCGGCCGCCATCGCCGCCTTCTACACCACCGACGGCTCGGAGCCGACCCGCGCCTCGCCGACGTACGTGCGCGGCAATGCCGTGCGCGGACTTGCCGGGCCGGCGATCCGCATCGAGCAGCCGACGCGGCTGCGGGTGCTGGCCATCGACGGCGCCGGCAACGAGGCGCGCGCCGACTTCCGCTGGAACATCGGGCCGGTGATGCCGACCGGCGATTTCCGCGAGGAGACCATCTACTTCCTGCTCACCACCCGCTTCTACGACGGCGATCCCTCCAACAACTTCTTCTGCCGCGACCGCATCAAGTTCAACGCCGCCGGCCAGCCGGAGGACCCGCACTGGCGCGGCGACTTCAAGGGGCTGATCCAGCGCCTCGACTACATCGCCGACCTCGGCTTTACTGCCATCTGGATCACCCCGCCGGTGGAGAACCGCTCCGGCCTCGACTACCACGGCTACCACGCCTACGACTGGACGCGCATCGATCCGCGGCTGGAATCGCCCGATGCCACCTACCAGGACCTGATCAACGAGGCGCACCGGCGCGGCATCAAGATCATCCAGGACGTGGTGATCAACCATTCCTGCCAGTACGGCATCCGTGGCGTCGTCCACATCGACCATCTGCCGATCAAGTACTACGTTCCGCAAGGCGCGCAGCAGGGGCAGCAGAACTACGGGCCCTACCAGGGCAACCTCGGCAACTACGCCTGGCCCAACCGCGATGACATCGACAATCCGGTGGCGCCCGACT
>JBDHSN010000228.1:0-4573 GCA_039808105.1 Rhodospirillales bacterium | reverse complement strand
GCCGGCGCGGTCGTCCGAGGCGTCCCGTGAGCGGGCATCGGCCGAGAGGCTGTGGGACATCAGCCTCAACCTGACGGCGACCGCCGATATCTGAGAGCATCCGGGCTTGCTTGCCGTCGGGGGGCGCCGACAGGGCTCAGCAGGAAGAGGGCATGGCCCGGCGCGCCGGGCTTTTCCGCCGACCGTGCATCCCGCCGGCCCGCGATGGGCGGATCGCTCGGCCCCCTCAGCGCTGCCGGTGCGGCGCCTCGTCGCCGGCCGTCGCCGCCTGCAGGCGATTGACGAGCGTTTCGATCCGCCGGGCGAGGGCGTGCAACTCGCCGTCGATCCCGCCGCCGCCGACCGGAATCCCATCGCCGGAGGCAGGCCCGGCGTCCTTCGCCGGCAGCCCCCGCCGTGCCTCGGCCAACTCGTCGGCGAGCAGCAGGCCGGCAAGCAGCAGCAGGCGTTCCTGACCGGCCTGGCGCATCCCCGCGGCAAGCCGGGCGATGCGGGCGTCAAGCTCGCTGGCCAGCCGCCGCAGTTGCTCCGCCTGACCCTCATCACAGGCAACCGCATAGCGGCGGCCGTTGACGGTAACGGTAACCGAAATCTGCTCTGCCATCGGGTCAGTCGTCGAGGCTGGTCTTGAGCCGGGCGATCGCCGCGTCCAACCGCTCGGCCATCGCCCGCTGCGCGGTCCGCAGCGCCGCAACCTCCGCCTGGAGCATCCGGGTGCGCTCGGCCTGCTCCGCCGCCCGCTCGATATGGGCGGCGACCACCGCCTCGAGAGCGGCCACCGTGCCCTTCAGATCGTCGATGCCGTCGTGCACCGTGGCGAACTCCCCCTGACGGACTCGCGAGTGCCGGCCTGCCGGTACAACCGCACAGATCCGCCCCGCAGCCACCACAGCGGAACGGAAGGATTAGCGGCCCATTTGCCACACGTCAACGCCCAGCGGCCTGGAAAAAGCCGTTGACGAGCCGTGCCGATGCGACGATTGTGCCGGCCGAAACCAACCAAAGGCGCCTTCCCACCAGGGGCTGTGGATGTGCGGCCGAGGCGCCTCGAACTGGCGCCAACGGGTCCATCTCGAAAAACAATCATCTTAGGCGATGGCGTCGCTTTTCATTGCAAGGAGGTAACGATGGCGGTTCGGGTAGGCATCAATGGCTTCGGGCGCATCGGGCGTCTCGTCCTGCGCGCCGCGGCGGAAGCAGGCCGCAACGACATCGAATTCGTCGCGATCAATGATCTCGGCGACGTCAAGACCAACGCCCATCTGCTGAAGTACGACTCGGTGCATGGCACCTTCCCCGGTACGGTCGATGCCGACGACAAGAGCATCACCGTCAACGGCCACAAGGTCGCGGTGATGGCGCAGCGCGATCCGACCAAGCTGCCGTGGAAGGACCTCGGCGTCGACATGGTGTTCGAGTGCACCGGCATCTTCAGCGACCGCGACAAGGCGGCCGTGCACCTCGAAGCGGGCGCACCGAAGGTTCTGGTTTCGGCTCCGTCGAAGGGCGCTGACAACACCGTCGTCTTCGGCGTCAACCACAAGACCCTGACGCAGGAGCAAAAGATCGTCTCCAACGCGTCGTGCACCACCAACTGCCTCGCGCCGCCGGCTTTCGTGCTGGATCGGGCAATCGGCCTCGAGCGCGGCTACATGACGACCATCCACGCCTACACCGGCGACCAGCGGATCGTCGATACCCTGCACAAGGATCTGCGGCGGGCCCGCGCGGCGGCGCTGTCGATGATCCCGACCTCCACCGGCGCGGCCAAGGCGGTCGGCTTGGTGCTGCCCCACCTGAAGGGCAAGCTGGACGGCTCGGCCATCCGGGTGCCGACCCCGAACGTCTCGGTCGTCGATCTCGTCTTCATCTCCAAGAAGTCGACGACCGCCGACGAAGTCAACGCGGTGGTCAAGGAAGCGGCGGAAGGCGAGCTGAAGGGCATCATGGCCTTCAATACCGGCCCGCTGGTCTCCATCGACTTCAACCACGACGCCCATAGCTCGACGTTCGATGCGACGCAGACGCAGGTCGTCGACGGCACCATGGTGCGCATCGTTGCCTGGTACGACAACGAGTGGGGCTTCTCCAACCGGATGTCGGATACGGCAAACGCCTGGGTGGCCGCGTAACGCGTTGCGCCGGCGGCGGCGACGACCGGGCGCAAACCCTGCGTCCGGTCGTGCTGCCGCCAAAGCATCAGGCGATGCCGTCGGTCTCGACCATCCTCGTCTGTGATTATCCCGGCGCTCGCGCCGCGCTGGCGGCGGCAGCGCCGGGCGCCGTCTGTCTGCGGGTTCCCTTCGCCGTTGCGTCCGCGCTGGGGCCGGCGGCAGCACGCGCCATGATCGAGCGGGCGGCGGTCGCCATGCCCGGCGCTCCGCCCCTCTGGGAACTTGATTGCGGCGATGCCGCGGGGCTGGCCCTCCAGGCACTGCGCCTGGGGGTGCCGCGGATTCGCACCGCCGCCGGGTCTGACGTCGCCGGCAAGCTCACCGATATCGGACGCCGCCGCGGCGTCGTCGTCAGCAGCTACAAACTGGAAGAAGAAGCCGCGTTCTCCGGAGGTGACGCCGGCCCGCCCGATCTCGGCTGGGCGGTAGCGGCGGCGCGAGCTGGTCTCGGCCGGAGCACGAACACGGACAAGCCGGAGAAGAGGAGGAGGGGCGCAGAGCCTCATTGCCAGGCACCGGGCCAGTTGCCACGTCAACCTGGAGCCCGACGTGCGAACATGGGAGACGGAGAGATGCGAGTTTCTCAGCGTGTCAAGAAGATCCTCGACAACTACGACAGCGACAGCCCGGGGACCAAGGCCAACATCGCCCGCATGCTGTCGACCGGCCGCCTCGCCGGCACCGGCAAGATGGTGATTCTGCCGGTCGACCAGGGCTTCGAGCACGGTCCGGCGCGCAGCTTCGCGCCCAACCCGGCCGGCTACGATCCCGCCTATCACGCCCAGCTGGCGGTGGACGCCGGGCTCAATGCCTACGCCTCGGTGCTCGGCATGATCGAGGCGGTGGCCGACGAGTACGCCGCGCAGATCCCGCTGATCCTGAAGATGAACAGCTCCAACAGCTTGTCGCGGGCGAAGGAAGCGCCGAGCCAGGCGATCACCGCGTCGGTCGACGACGCCGTGCGTCTCGGCTGCGCCGCCATCGGCTATACCATCTATCCCGGCTCCGATCTTGCCTTCGAGATGATCGAGGACCTGCGCGATCTGATCGCCGAAGCCAAGGCCAAGGGCCTCGCCTCGGTGGTGTGGTCCTATCCGCGCGGCGGCGCCCTGTCCAAGGACGGCGAACTGGCGGTGGATGTCGGCGCCTATGCCGCCCACATGGCGGCGCTGATCGGTGCCCACGTCATCAAGGTGAAGCTGCCCAGCGAATTTCTCGAGCAGGCCGAGGCGAAGAAGGTCTACGAGAAGGAAGGCATCGATATCTCGACGCAGGCGGCCCGGGTCAAGCACGTCATGCAGGCGGCGTTCAACGGCAAGCGCATCGTCGTCTTCTCCGGCGGCGCGATGAAGGGCGCCGATGCGGTCTACCAGGACGCCCAGGACATCTACGACGGCGGCGGCAACGGCCAGATCATCGGCCGCAATACCTTCCAGCGGCCGCGCGACCAGGCGCTGGAGATGCTCGACCGGATCATCGGCATCTTCCTCGGCAAGGTTCGCCACGGCGAGGTGGCGAAGGCCGCCGAGTGAGCCGGCCGGCACCCTGCCGGCTCTACCTGATTACGCCGCCGCGTCTCGATGCGGCGGCGTTTTCGCATGAGCTGGCCGCGGCGCTCGACGGCGGCGACGTCGCCTGCGTGCAACTGCGGCTGAAGGAGGCGGACGACGACACTATTCGCCGCGCCGCTGACGTGCTGCGCCCGGTCGCCCAGTCGCGCGACGTCGCCTTCCTCCTCAACGACCGCCCCGAGCTGGCGGCGGAACTGGGCTGCGACGGCGTCCATGTCGGCCAGCAGGACGCTCCTTACGCCCAGGCGCGCCGCTGCGTCGGCGCCGATGCCATCGTCGGGGTGACCTGCCACGCCTCGCGTCACCTGGCCATGGAGGCGGCCGAGGCGGGGGCGGACTACGTCGCCTTCGGCGCCTTCTTCCCGACCACCACCAAGGCGCCGCCGGCGCAGGCCGAGGCCGAAATCCTGGGCTGGTGGAGCGGCTTGATGACGGTGCCGTGCGTCGCCATCGGCGGCATCACCGCTGGCAACTGCCCGGCGCTGGTCGCCGCCGGCGCCGACTTCCTCGCCGTCTGCGCCTTCGTCTGGCAGCATCCGCAGGGGGCAGCGGCAGCGGTGCGGGCGCTGCGCGCGGCCATCGATGCCGCCGGTTGAGGCGGCGGCGGCGGGGGCGCGGCGCACTTTTTTAGGATGCTATTCTCCTTGCGGCCCATCGGGAGCAAAGCTACATTCCGGTTACACGAAACGAACGGCAGGCTTTGGTGGCCGGGCAAGCTCGGCGCACGAAGGACTGCCTCTCTGTCTCGGTAGCTCTTTTTCATCGTTGGTTATGATTGGAAGGGATGTGTAGGCGGCGGTTTGGGTCTGGTGTTGTGAGTAATGCCGG
>JBDHSN010000227.1:0-4608 GCA_039808105.1 Rhodospirillales bacterium | reverse complement strand
ACCGGCGCCACCGTCCCCAGCCCCGGCTACAATCCCGGCCGCTTCTTCGGCGTCGATGCCGGCCGGCTCGACCCCGAGTGGTACCACCAGGACGGCTTCATCATGGGCGGCGACTGGGAGAGCCAGTGGCCGCTGCAGCAAAAGCACATGGCCGGCGACTGCATCGACCTCGCCACCGAGCGGCAGAACGTCAAGGACTACATCATCGGCTCGATCAACCGCTACCTCGACATGGGCGTCGATGCCCTGCGCATCGATACCGTCAAGCACGTCGAGCGCGGCAACCTGCTCGAGTACGTCAACGCCTGGAAGGCGCACAAGCCGGGGCTGTTCGTCTTCGGCGAGAACCTGGTCAAGGGCTACGGCTGGGGCGACATGGGCGGCGGCGACAACGGCCCGTCGCCGATCCGGCCGTGGTGGTACACCCGCCTCGGCAACGATCCGCGCGATCCCAACGCCGGCGGCGATTCCGGCTTCGCCGTGCTCGACTTCGGCCTGTTCTCCTCGTTCCGCGACAACGTCAGCCGCGGTCACTACCAGGGGATCGCCCAGGCGATGTCGATGGACTGGATCTACGGCGATCCGTCGACCTTGATCACCTTCCTGCAAAACCACGACGTCGGCCCCGACAACGACTTCCGCGACCGCTTCCGCGGCGAGGACTGGATGGCGGCGGCCGCCTACAACGTGCTGTGGACGGTGCGCGGCATCCCTTGCCTCTACTACGGCGAGGAGATCGCCTTCATGCGCGGCGCACCGCAGGACGTCGTCGGCAACAACGACACCCTCGATCAGACCGGCCGCGCCTACTTCGGCGACCATATCAGCGACGAGCGCATCGGCCAGACGCAGAGCCACCCGCTCTATCGCCACATCAAGCGGCTGAACGCCATCCGCCGCGCCGTGCCGGCGCTGCAGAAGGGGCGCACCGACCACTTCGCCGAGTGGGGCTCCGGCATCAGCTTCGCCCGCGACTGGAACGACGGCCAGAGCTATGTCGTCGTCGGCCTTGCCATCGGCTCCGACCAGAACATCACCGTCGGCGGCATCCGCAACGGCCGCTACGTCGATGCGATCACCGGCGGCGTCATCGACGTCGGCGGCGGCTCGATCTCGTTCGGCGTCCGCTCCGTCTCCGCCGGCATCTGGGTCCTCGACGGCCCCGGCAAGATCGGCGAAGACGGCCCCTGGCTGCGCTAGCCACGTAGCCCGCATGCAGCGCAGCGGAATGCGGGATCCGCCGCGGCCCGCGACCCCGGATTTCGCTTCGCTGCATCCGGGCTACCGGTGTACGCGCCGGGCGGGGGCGTGAATGGATGACCACGGCCACGCGAAGGGATCGGCGACGAAGCCGTGCTTCACCGGGTTGAAGTGGATGTAATCGATGTGACGGGCGAGATCGTCGTCGTTGCGAATGACGTGCTCCCAGAACCGCCGCTGCCAGACGTCGCATTCGCCGCGCCGGTTACGCAGGACCGGCAGCCTCTTTTCGGCGAGCCCGCGGCTGAAGCATGCCTTGATCGCCCGCCAACGCCCGGAATAGTCGGCATCACCCGAGGGAAGGGTCCATAAGGTGTGCAGATGGTCGGGAAGCACGACCACCGCATCGATCGAGAACGGCCGATCCTGCCGGACATCGCGCATTGCCGTGCGCAGCAACTCCACGTGCGTCGTGAGCCAGTCGCAGCGCCGGTGGTGCAAGGTGACCGTGAAGAAGTAGGTGGCGCCGGGAACATAGGCACGACGATAGCGAACCATAGCACATATTATACCATAGATTGCATGTTGACGAAGCCCGCATGCAGCGCAGCGCAATGCGGGTTCCGCGGCGGCCCGCGACCCCCGCGGTTTACGCCCCGGCGGGTGCGTGAATGGATGGCCAGGGTCGGGCACCTCCGGATTTTCGCTTCGCTTCACCGGCGTTGTGTGACTACGTGGAGGGACGATACGGGCGTTGAATGCCGGGAGCCGATGGCGACGACCAACCGCGACCTGCGGATCGACTTCTTTCGCGGGCTGGCCCTGCTGATGATCTTCATCGATCATGTGCCGGGAAATGCCTTGTCGGCGCTGACGTTGCAGGCGTTCGGCACCTGCGATGCGGCCGAGGTGTTCGTGCTGCTGGCCGGCTACTCGTCCGGCCTGGCGTTCGCCCCCGTCTTCCGGCTGGCGAGCTGGCCCGCCGCCACGGCACGGGTGCTGATTCGCTGCTGGGACATCTACGCCGCCCACATCATGCTGTTCTGCGTCGTCGTCGCCATCGTCGTCTCCGCCGTCCGCCACTTCGACAATCCGCTCTATCTCGAGCACGTCAACCTGCTGCCGCTGTTCGCCGATACCGAAAGCGCGCTGGTCGCGGTGCTGACCCTGCACTACCTGCCGAACTTCCTCGACATCCTGCCGCTCTACGTGGTGCTGCTGGCGCTCGTCCCCATCGCCCTGCCGCTGGCGCTGCGCCATCCGGCGCTTGTGCTGGTCGCCTCCGCCGCGTTATGGGGTCTCGTCCAAGTGGCGCCGTTCAACCTGCCCAACTATCCTGGCGATGCCGGCTGGTACTTCAATCCGTTCGCCTGGCAGTTCCTGTTCTGCATCGGCCTGGTGCTGGGCTCGCTGCGGCAGCGCGGCATCCGCCTCAACCCCCGCCTCTGCCGGCTGCTGGTGATTGCCTCGGTACCCATCGTCCTGCTGGCACTGGTCATCGCCGCGCCGTGGCGGGAGCTGCCGGGGCTGCAGGAGGTGGTGATCATTCCGTGGTCGTGGCTGCCGCCGGTGAGCAAGACCGACCTTTCGGTCATCCGCCTCGTCAACATCCTCGCGCTGTTCTGTCTTGCCGGATGGCTGATCCGTCCCGACGCCCGCTGGCTGCGCAGCCGGGTCGGCAGCACCGTTGCGCTGTTCGGAACCCAGTCGCTGCCGGTGTTTTCCACGGGCATCATCGCCGCAGTGCTGG
This sequence comes from Rhodospirillales bacterium, assembly GCA_039808105.1. Lineage (GTDB taxonomy): Bacteria > Pseudomonadota > Alphaproteobacteria > Rhodospirillales > Defluviicoccaceae > Defluviicoccus. Next base: position 1,658 of record JBDHSN010000227.1, on the reverse strand, counting down.
GCGCCGTCGTCTTTTTCGAGGCCGGGCGCGGCCTTCTTTCGCATGTTGTCGTCAACCTGGGCGGCGCCCTTGCCGCGCTCGCCGTCGCCTGGGTCGCGGCATGGCTGAAGAGCGAGCCCTGGCGAAGGCCGGCTGCCATCGCCGACGGCGGCGGTGTCCGCCCTGCACCCGTCGTCGGGCTCGACCGGCGATGATGCGGCTCCCCGCGCTGCTGTTTCTCCTGCTGGCATCGGCGACGGCGAATGCCGGCTCGCCCGCCCCGCATTCCCGCCATACCGACCAGCAGTGCGAGGCGCCTTCGGAGTATCTGCGGTTCGATGCCGACCTCGCGGTCGCCCGGACCGGCGTGCGCGACGCGCACCGCCTCGACATCGTCGCCCTCGGCTCGTCGACGACGCAGGGTATCGGCAGCAGCAGGCCCGGCGCGGATTATCCCAGCCGGCTGCAGGTGGAGCTTACCGAGCAGCTGCCCGGCGTCGCGATCACCGTCTGGAACCGCGGGGTTGGCGGACAAACGGCGCGCGACATGCTGGAGCGCCTCCATACCGACGCCATTGATCTTGGCCCGCAGCTGGTCATCTGGCAGACCGGCGTCAACGACGCCATCGACCACGTTCCGGTCGATCAGTTCGCCGATACGCTGCGCCAGGGGATCGACGTGCTGCGTGAGCACAACATCGACGTCATTCTCATGGACATGCAGTATTATCCGGCCTCCATCCGCCTCCCCGACTATGGCGAATACCTTGAGGCGATGCGCGCGGTGGCGGAGGAGAAGCAGGTGCCGGTGTTCCGCCGCTTCGATATGATGAAATACTGGCTGACGTCCGGCGAGTTCAACCTCGACGAACTGCTTTCCCGCGACGGCCTGCACATGGTGGACCGCAGCTATTACTGCCTCGCCCTGGAACTGGCCGACGCCATCGTCGCCGAGCTGCGCTGACCTCGCTGCATCGTAGGGTGCTGCTGAGCGAAAGCGAAGCGCACCATTGCCTCAATTTCCGCCACCACAGCCCGCGCGCCCGTGTGGGCGCGCGGGCTCTCCAGGCGGACGGTGGGTGGTGTGGTGGTTCGTTGGTGCGGTTCGCTGCGCTCACCAGCACCCTACGCAGCCTATCCACGATGCCAAGGGTGCGCTTCGCTTGCGCTTAGCAGCACCCTGTGGCGACACCCGCCGCGAGGCGAGGCGACGGCGGGTTACCGGGTCCAGATGGCGTGGTCGACGTTCTTTGTCAGTTCCGGGAATTCGGCGGCGTGGAAGGTCGGCTCCTTGCCGGCCTTGCGCTGGGCGAAGTAGTCGCGGGTCAGCACCACCACCGTCTTCGACAGCAGGACGATGGCGATCAGGTTGATCGTCGCCATTAGCCCCATCGAGGCATCGGCGGTATCGAACACCGTCGCCACCGTCTGGATCGCCCCCCACACCACCATCGCCAGCGCCGCGATCCGCAGCGCGATCAGGCCGGTCAGATGGCCGTGCCCCAGATAGATCACCGCGTTCTCGGCGTACGAGTAGTTGCCGATGATCGAGGTGAAGGCGAAGAAGAAGATGGCGACGGCGACGAAGTACTTGCCGAGAAAGCCGAAGTGCTCGGACAGCGCCGCCTGGGTGAGCTGCATGCCGGTGACGCCGGAGCCCGGCTCCAGCGCGCCGGACA
>JBDHSN010000226.1:0-4720 GCA_039808105.1 Rhodospirillales bacterium | reverse complement strand
ATGAACCACATCAGCGACGAGAACTTCATCCGGTCGGCGAAGGCGCCGGTGATCAGCGCCGGGGTGATGATGGCGAAGGTCATCTGGAACATCATGAAGACGGATTCCGGAATGGTCGCCGCCAGCGCGTTGACGGAATCCATCGCCATGCCGTGCAGCAGCACCCGGTCAAGGCCGCCGATATAGGTCTGCAGTGCCCCGCCATCGGTGAAGGTGAGGCTGTAGCCGAGAAGCATCCACAGGATCGTCACCAGACAGCAGATGGCGAAACTCTGCATCGCCATCGCCAACTGGTCCTTTTTGCGGACCATGCCGCAATAGAACAGGGCGAGGCCGGGGATGGTCATCATCAGCACCAGCGCCGTCGAGGTCAGCATCCAGGCGGTGTCACCCGCACTGAAGGTCGGCGCAGCGGCGACGACGGTCTCCTCGATCACCGTCGTCTCTTGGGCAGACGCCACGGCCGTCAACAGCGGCAGCAGCACGGCTGCCAGTCCGCCCGGCACAAGGGGCTTCAGCAGGGAACGCATTCTGTTGGCTCTCCTAGGAAATCCATCGAAAACGATGGTTATGGTTTCGCGGCTGGGGACGGCACCGCCAGAAGGCCAGAGCCTCCTCGCGGACGACGGCATGCGCCCTCGCCGTTCCGGACCCCGGCGTATTTGTCAAAGTTCGTGCCAGTCGCCTCTGGCGTAAGCCAAAGACCTGAATCGACGAGGATTCCTCTTCCTGGCGGGAAGCCGGCGCGGAACCCGCCGGTGAGACTGGCTTGCTCAGCAAACAGACAGTCCTTGAGCACATGACCATTTATTGTTCGTTTGCCTGCCAGGCTGGCCGCCGCCGCGCTACCGGCCGCCGATGCCCGCGGCACCCGGCGACAGCGCCGTCCGTGCACCGGGGCAGCAGGCAGCCGCAGCATGGGCGGCACTCACAGGGCGTCGGTGTCGGTATCGCCTGTGCGGATGCGATAGGCCTTCTCGATGTCGTAAACGAAGATCTTGCCGTCGCCGATCTTCTCGGTCTTGGCGGAGGTCTGCACCGCCTCGACGACCCGTTCTGCCATGTCGTCGGGGACGACGACCTCGACCTTTACCTTCGGCAGGAACTGCACGGTATATTCGGCGCCGCGATAGATCTCCGTCTGGCCTTTCTGCCGGCCGAAGCCCTTGACTTCGGTCACGGTCATTCCTTGCACGCCGAGCGATGTCAGCGCCTGACGCACATCGTCCAGCTTGAACGGCTTGATGATTGCGATGATCATTTTCATAGTCTTAACCCCGTCATTGTTTCGTGTTGCCCGATCGTCGAACCCGGTCGAAAGCAAGCGCTCCGTTTTCACGAACCGTGCCAGCCCTCGCCGTGCCCAGAAAGGACTTGCAACTCAGGTCTCTGCGGCCGAATTTCGCGGCCAGCCGAGGTGCCGGGCGGCGGATCGCGATTGATCACTGCGTAGGCAATGATCAGAATATCATCAAACGGTCGGGCTGGTTTCGCTGCTATCGGCTCATATGGGTAAATTGCGAGGGGCGGCATAACATGGCTGATTCCACGGACGCCGGCCTTTCATCGGATGTTCTGATCGTCGGAGGCGGCTTCGTCGGCGGCGCTTTGGCCTGCGCCCTTGCCGAGGCGCGCATCCCGTGCATCGTCGTCGAGAGTGGCGATCCGGAAGCGGGACTGGCCGATACCTTCGATGCCCGCTCCTCGGCGATCGCGCTGACCTCGCAGCGGCTGCTGCAGCGTATCGGCGTCTGGGACAAGCTCGCGGGCGAAGCGGCGCCGATGCTCGATATCCGCGTTTCCGAGGGAAGCTCGCGCCTTTTTCTTCATTACGACCACCGCGACGTCGGTGACGAGCCGTTCGGCTACATGCTGGAGAACCGGGTGCTGCGCCGGGCATTGCTGCAGCGGATGCGGGAACTGCCGGCGATCACCCTGCTGGCGCCGGCGCGCCTCGACATGCTGGAGCGCGGCGGGCTGGAGGCGCGCGCGGTCGCCGGCGGACGGTGTCTCGCGGCGCAACTGGTGGTGGCGGCCGACGGCCGCGCCTCGCGGGTGCGCGAGGATGCCGGCATCCGCACGACGCGCTGGAGCTACGGTCAGGCGGCGATCGTGACCACCGTCGAGCACGAGCGCCCGCACCGGTTCGTCGCCAACGAGCATTTCCTGCCGGCCGGGCCGTTCGCCATTCTGCCGCTGCTGCCGGAGACCCGCTCCTCCATCGTCTGGACCGAACGCGAGGACCTGGCGCCGGTGATCATGGCGATGGACGACGAGGCCTTCACCCGCGAGCTGCGCCGCCGCTTCGGCGACTTCCTCGGCGCGGTGCGGCCGGTCGGCGTGCGCTTCTCGCACCCGCTGTCGCTGCAGTTTGCGGCGCGCGGGACGGCGCCGCGGTTGGCGCTGATCGGTGATGCGCTGCACGCCATGCATCCCATCGCTGGCCAGGGGCTGAACATGGGCCTGCGTGACGTGGCGGCGCTGTTCGACGTGCTCAGCGAGGCGCGTAACCACCGCCACGATCTTGGCTCGACCGCGGTGCTGAGCCGCTACGAGCGCTGGCGGCGGTTCGACAATACCCTGATGCTGGCGATGACCGACGGGCTCAACCGGCTGTTCTCCAACGACATCGCCCCGCTGCGGCTGGTCCGCGACCTCGGCCTCGCCGCGGTGCAGCAGCTGCCGCCGCTGAAGCGGCTGTTCATGCGCCACGCCATGGGCACCGTTGGCGAGCTGCCGCAGCTGATGCGCGGCTGACGCGGGCGGCTGTCGCCGCGAACGGCGAGGCAGCGGCCGCCCGGGGCCGGGCGGGACGGTGAGCGTGGCCGAACGCCATCTCCTCACGTGCGGTGTGAAGCCGCTACAAAATGGCCATTCCCTATATCTTGCGATAGGATCGCCATAGAGATCCGCATCTGACACAAAAAACCAAAATTCATGGATAGCCGCGTGGCACAACGTTTTTCAGGCGCCGTAAACGTTTTTCACGACCAGCGGCTTCCCGAAGCGGCGGTGCCAGCCGGCTATGCGGCATTGATCGACGCCTACAACCTGTCCGTTCCCGTGCCGCGCATGCTGGCGGCGATCGGCTCGCGCCACAAGACGTACGAAGCCGATGGCTGGCGGATCTACACGCCGCGTCATCAGCCGGCCGCCGAGCTGGGCGGGCATCTGACCTTCGCGCTTCGCTACGAAGGGGTCGACCTTGCCGTTCTCAAAGCCCTGTTTCGCGCCGCCGGCCCGGGAGCGATCGCCGATATGGTGTGCGCCGCGCCGTCCGGGAGGTACGCGCGTCGCTGCTGGTTTCTCTTCGAGTGGCTGCTGGGAGAGGTCCTTGACGTACCCGACGCGTCGCAAGGCAGCTATGTTCCCGCCGTCGATCCGGGGTTGCAATGGGCGGTCCCGGGCAAAAGGTCGGCGCGGCACCGGGTGCGCAACAATCTGCCCGGCACCCCGGCATTCTGCCCGCTCGTCTTCCGGACGCCAGAGCTCGAAGCATTCGTTGCCCGCAACCTCGGCCAGGAGGCGCGCCGGGTGGCAGCCGACGTGCCGGCCGATCTGTTAGCGCGCACCGCTGCCTTTCTGCTGCTCAGGGACTCGCGGGCGAGCTTCCGCATCGAAGGCGAGGATCCGTCGCACGACCGCATCCGGCGCTGGGGGCAGGCGATCGGTGAAGCCGGCCGTCATCCGCTGGATTGCGACGAGTTGCTGCGCCTGCAGCGGATCGTCATCGGCGACTCTCGGCTCGTCCACCTCGGCCTGCGCACCCAAGGCGGCTTTGTCGGCGAGCACGAGCGGAGCACTGGCCTGCCGATCCCCGACCACATCAGCGCCCGACCCGACGATCTGCGGGAGCTGATCGATGGCTTGGTGGCCTTCGACAGTGCAGCGGCGCATATGCTCGATCCGGTTATCGCCGCTGCGGTGCTGGCCTTTGGCTTCGTCTACATCCATCCCTTCGAGGACGGCAACGGCCGCTTGCACCGCTACCTGATCCACCACGTGCTGGCGGAGCGCGGGTTCAATCCGCCGGGGGTGGTGTTTCCGGTTTCCGCCGTCATCCTCGACCGGATCGACGAGTACCGTCGAACGCTGGAGAGCTATTCGAGGCGGCTGCTGCCGCTCGTCCGCTGGCGGCCGACTGCGCAGGGCAATGTCGAGGTGCTGAACGAGACGGCCGACTACTATCGCTTCTTTGATGCGACGCCGCACGCCGAGTTCCTGTTCTCCTGCGTAGAGCGGACGATTGCAGAAGACCTGCCGGCGGAAGCCGCCTTCCTGCGTGCCTATGATACGTTCAAGAGCAGCGTCTCGCTCGTCATAGACATGCCGGAGCGGATGGTTAACCTGCTCTTCCGCTTTTTGCGCCAGAACGGCGGCCGGCTCTCGCAGCGCGGCCGCGAGCGCGAGTTCGCGGCGCTGACCGACGCCGAAGTTGCGCACATCGAGACGATCTACGACGAGATCCGCCCGGCGGTGGCCAGTGTTGGCACCACCGCCGCCGGCTCCTGAGCCCTCAGCGGCAACATACCGTCATGGCCGGACTTGTCCCCGCCACCCATGGCTTGCGGCATGGATGTCGGCGCATGACGTGGGCAGTTACCCTAGGTCACCGACTCATAAAGCGCATCCAGATGCGGGTAGCAGCGAGTTTGACGACGGCGAGATAGTTTGCGTCGTGCTTTTCGAAGCGGGTAGCAACGGCCCTGAAATGCTTGAT
>JBDHSN010000225.1:0-4752 GCA_039808105.1 Rhodospirillales bacterium | reverse complement strand
CGCGGCCCGCCCTCGCCGACTGGCGGGCGCGGACGACGCTGCTGCCGGACGGCCGCATCGGCGAAGCCGCCGGCCGGCGGCGGCTGCTGGCGCTGTTCGGCATCGAGACGCTCGATGCCTATGGCGCCTTCTCGGCGGCGGAAGTGGCGGCGCTGGGCGCCCTCGTCGATTACGTCGAGCTGACCCAGAAGGGGCGGCTGCCACGCATCGCGCCGCCGCGCCGGCAAGCGCAGGGGGCGGTGATGCAGATCGACGCCGCCACCCGCCGCAATCTCGAGCTGACCCGGACGCTGGCCGGCGAACGCCCCGGCAGCCTGCTCGCCGTCCTCGATCGCACCGTCACCGGCGGCGGCGCGCGGCTGCTGCTGGCCCGGCTGTCGGCGCCGCTCACCGACCCGCGCCGCATCGACCGGCGCCTCGACCGCGTCGGCGTCTTCGCCGAGGACGAGCGGCTGCGCAGCGACGCACGTACCGTGCTGCGCCGCTGCCCCGACCTGGAGCGGGCGCTGGGGCGGCTGTCGCTCGGCCGCGGCGGCCCGCGCGACCTCGCCGCCGTGCGCGACGCGCTGGGCGCCGCCGCCGAGTTGCGGACGCTGATCGCCGCCGCCGGCATCGGCGGTCCGCCGCCGGCCCTTGCCGACAGCGCCGCCGCGCTCGCCGGTGACGACGCCCTGATCGCACTATTAACTAAGGCACTGGCCCCGGATCTGCCGCTGCTGATCCGCGACGGCGGCTTCATCGCCCGCGGTTTCCGCGACGAGCTGGACGAGCTGCGCCGGCTGCGCGACGACGGCCGCAAGCTGATCGCCGCGCTGGAAGCCCGCTACGGGCGCGAGACCGGCATCGCCACCCTGAAGATCCGCCACAACAACATGCTCGGCTACTACGTCGAGGTCGCCGCCCGCCACGCCGAGAAGATGCCGGCGGCGGCCGGCTCGCCGTTCATCCTGCGCCAGTCGATGGTCGGCGCCCAGCGCTACACCACCGTTGAGCTGGGCGAGCTGGAGGGGCGCATCGCCCGCGCCGGCGACCAGCTGCTGGCGCTCGAGCTGGCCCTGTTCGAGGAGCTGTCGGTGGCGGTTCTCGCCGGCGCCGAGGCGCTGGCCGCTACCGCGGCGGCGCTGGCCGCGCTCGATCTCGCCGCGGCGCTGGCGGAAGTGGCGGTGCGCTGCCGCTGGACGCGGCCGGTTGTCGATGACGGCGCGGCGCTGGCGATAACCGCCGGCCGCCACCCGGTGGTCGAGGCGGCGATGGCCGCCGCCGCCGATGCCGCCTTCGTCGCCAACGACCTGACCCTCGATACCGACCGCCGCATCTGGCTGCTGACCGGCCCCAACATGGCCGGCAAGAGCACCTTCCTGCGGCAGAACGCGCTGATCGTGCTGCTCGCCCAGATCGGCTCGTTCGTGCCGGCCGAGGCGGCGCGCATCGGCATCGTCGACCGGCTGTTCTCGCGGGTCGGCGCCGCCGACGATCTCGCCCGCGGCCGCTCGACGTTCATGGTCGAGATGGTCGAGACCGCCGCCATCCTCAACCAGTCCGGACCGCGCGCCTTCGTCATCCTCGATGAGATCGGCCGCGGCACCGCCACCTTCGACGGCTTATCGATCGCCTGGGCGGTCGTCGAGCACCTGCACGCGGTCAACCGCTGCCGCGCCCTGTTCGCCACCCACTACCACGAGCTGACAGCGCTCGCCGCCAAGCTGCCCGGCCTCGCCTGCCAGACGATGCGGGTGAAGGAATGGCGCGGCGATGTCGTGTTCCTGCACGAGGTCGCCCCCGGCGCCGCCGACCGCTCCTACGGCATCCACGTCGCCAAGCTCGCCGGCCTGCCCGACGCTGCGGTCGAGCGCGCCGAGCAGGTGCTGCAGATGCTGGAGACCGGCGAGCAGTCCTCGGCGGTGACCCGCCTCGCCGACGACCTGCCGCTGTTCGCCGCCGCCCGCCGGCCGCCGCCGAAACCCTCGGTAGTGGAGGAGCGTCTGCGCCAGATCGACCCCGACCAGCTCACCCCGCGCGAAGCGCTCGACCTGCTCTACGCCCTGCATACGCTGTTGCCGCGAAAGGACTAACCCGCTCCCCGCGCTATTCCCCCGCCACTGGCACCGGCGCCTCGTGCTGCTCCGCTGCTTTGCGGCGGGCGGCGCCGCGGCCGCTGAGGCGGTCGGCAAGGGCGTCGAGGTAGAGGTAGATCACCGGGGTGATGTAGAGGGTCAGCAGCTGCGAGAGGATCAGGCCGCCGACGACGCACAGGCCGAGCGGCTGGCGCAGCTCCGAGCCGGCGCCCATGCCGATGGCGATCGGCAGGGTGCCGGCAATCGCCGCGACGGTGGTCATGGTGATCGGGCGGAAGCGCAGCAGGCAGGCCTCGCGGATGGCAGTCAGCGCCGGCACGTTGCCGCCCTCGCGGCGGACGATGGCGAAGTCCACCATCATGATGGCGTTCTTCTTGACGATGCCGATCAGCATGACGATGCCGATGATGCCGATGACGTTGAGGTCGTGGCGGAACAGCATCAGCGTCAGCAGCGCCCCCAGCCCCGCCGACGGCAGCCCGGAGAGGATGGTCAGCGGGTGGACGTAGCTCTCGTAGAGGATGCCGAGGACGATGTAGATGGTGACCAGCGCGGCGAGGATCAGCACCAGTTGGTTGTCGAGCGACGCCTGGTAGACCTGCGCCGTGCCGGAGAAGCCGGAGAGGATCGTCGCCGGCAGACCCAGGTCCCGTTCCGCCTGCTCCGCCTGCGCCACCGCCGCGCTGAGCGCGACGCCGGGCGGCAGGTTGAAGGCGATGGTCACCGCCGGCAGCTGTCCTTCGTGCGAGACGCTGAGCGGCGCCGCCTGCAGGCGGATGCGGGCGATGGCATCGAGCGGCACCAGGGTGTTGTCGGCGCCGCGCACGTAGAGGCGGGATAGCGCCTTCGGGTCGTCCTTGAACTGCCGGCCCGCCTCCAGGATCACCTGGTAGTCGTTGGACGGGGTGTAGATGGTGGAGACCTGGCGCGAGCCGAAGGCGCTGTAGAGGGTCGAGCGCACGTCCTCGATGGTCACGCCGAGCCGGGCGGCGGCATCGCGGTCGATGTCCACTGCCGCCTCGCGGCTGCCGAGCTGCAGGTCGGTGCTGACGTCCTGGAACGCGGGCAGCGTCCGCAGCTTCGCTTCCAGCTTCGGCGCCCACTCCCACAGCTCCTTCTGGTCGACGCCGCGCAGCGTGTACTGGTACTGCGCCTTCGCCGGGCGGCCGCCGATCTGGATGTTCTGCACCACCTGGATGTAGGCGTTGATGCCGGGCACGGCGGCGAGCTTGCGGCGCAGCTCCTGCTGCACCTCCTGCGCCGAGGGCCGGCGGTTGCGCGGCACCAGCTGGGCGAAGATGCGGCCGTTGTTCAGCGCCGAGGATGACCCGGAGATGCCGACGATCGAGTTCGCCAGCGCCACGTATGGATCAGCCTGGACGATGTCGGCGATCAGCTTCTGCCGCTCGGCCATGGCGGCGAACGAAATGTCCTGCGGCCCCTCCGTGGCGATGAACAGCAGGCCGGTGTCCTCGTCGGGGAAGAAGCCCTTGGGAATCGCCACGAAGGCCCACACCGTCCCCACCACCGTGGCGAGAGTGACCGCCAGCATCGTCCGCCGGTGGGCCAGCGCCCAACCCAGCGTCCGCCGGTAAAAGGCGAGCACGCGCTCGAAACCGGCCTCGAACGCCTGGTAGACGCGGCCGTGGCGCTCCGCGCCGTGCGGCCGCAGCACCCGCGCTGCCAGCATCGGCGTCAGGGTCAGCGAGACGAAGCCGGAGATCAGGATGGCAAGGCTGATGGTGACGGCGAATTCGTTGAACAGCCGGCCGACGACGCCGCCCATGAACAGCACCGGGATGAACACGGCGACGAGGGAAAGGGTGATCGACAGGATGGTGAAGCCGATCTCGCGCGAGCCCTTCAGCGCCGCCTCGAACGGCTTCATCCCGTCCTCGATATGGCGGACGATGTTCTCCAGCATGACGATGGCATCGTCGACGACGAAGCCCACCGACAGCGTCAGCGCCAGCAGCGTCAGGTTGTTGATGGAGAAGCCGCACAGGTACATGCCGGCGAAGGTGCCGATGATCGAGATCGGCAGCGCCAGCGCCGGGATCACCGTCGCCCGCAGGTTGCGCAGGAAGAGGAAGATCACCAGCACCACCAGGGCGACGGTGAGCATCAGCGTGAACTGCACCTCGTCCACCGAGTCGCGGATCGACTGCGAACGGTCGACCAGCACCTCGATGTTGATCGCCGGCGGCAGCTGGGCGCGGAAGCCCGGCAGCAGCGCCTTGACCTCGTCGGTGACCTTCACCGTGTTGGCGTCCGGCTGCCGCTGGATGGCGAGCACGATCGAGCGCTGGCCGTTGAACCAGCTCGCCACCTTGTCGTTCTCCACCGAGTCCTCGATGGTGGCGATGTCGGCGAGGCGTACCGGCGCGCCGTTGCGCCAGGCGACGATCAGCGGCTTGTACAGCTCGGCCCGCGCCAGCGGTCCCGAGGCGTCGAGGACGAACGACTGGTCCGGCCCGTCGAGGGTGCCGAGCGGGCTGTTGGAATTGGCGCGCGACAGCGCCTCGCGCACCTCGTCCACCGCGATGCCCTTGGCCGCCAGCGCGTCCGGATCAAAGCGGACGCGCACGGCAAACTTCTGCGCGCCGTAGATGGAGACCTGCGCCACGCCGGGCAGGATCGAGATGCGCGGCGACAGCAGCGTATCGGCGTAGTCGTG
>JBDHSN010000224.1:0-4768 GCA_039808105.1 Rhodospirillales bacterium | reverse complement strand
TAACGTCGTTGGAGATCAGCCCCTGCAGGAACGGCCGCGCGTCATCGCCGGCGACGCGCAGCACGCCCCGGGCAGGGAGAGGGAAAAAAGCTAAGGTCTGCATGGCGAACTCCGCGCTCGAACCGTCCGACTGGCTCGCGAAAAGTGGCAGCCGGCGACGCATCGCGCAAGCCGCCGCACCGGGGCGGCACCCGGGAGGGCGACACCGCCCGCACGCCTCCCCCGCATTTCAGAGATCTTGCGGGACGGCGGTGGCGACGCCTATTCTCTGGGCGTTACCGATTAATGACGGGAGGGGTAGTCCCATGAGCCTGCAGGATCGGATCGAAGCGCTGAAGGCCAAACATCATGCCCTGGAAGAAGCACTAGAGTTGGAGAATAGCCGGCCTCGTCCCGACGAAGCAGAAATCTCCAAGATCAAGAAGCAGAAACTGCAAATAAAAGACGAAATCGCAGCGCTCAGCCATCCCCATTAGTCCGCAGCGAGGCGTGTCCGGGCGGTTGCAACGGCAATCTCACCCGCCGAATTGCCGCCGACAACCGCGGGGTTTCGGCGAGACAGCGCCTCCTCACCGCGCCAGTGCCAAGCCAGCATGCATTCCGCGCCGGCATCCCGGTGATCCGGCGCCGGCATGACGATCGGGCAGGCGGCCATGGAACGGCGCGGCGGCCGCCCCCCGCCTCGCGGCGGCGGAGACAGGCCTGCACAAACCGCACCCTGCCCATGCAGGCTTTGCAAAGCCCGGCAATTTCGATCAAACTCCGCCGCCGTGGTGGCGAGGAGATCGCTGCCAGCATCTAACCACTGACAATCCTGCCGAAACGAAGGGGAGGATCATGACTGGACGATACGAGGAAGCGTTTTCCAGATCGATAAACGATCCGGACGGATTTTGGGGAGAGGCGGCAGAAGCCGTCTCTTGGTACAAGAAATGGGACAAGGTTCTCGACGATTCCAACAAGCCATTCTATCGCTGGTTCAAGGGCGGCATCGTCAACACCTGTTACAATGCGCTCGACCGGCACGTTGAAGGCGGCCGCGCCGACCAGGCAGCGCTGATCTACGACAGCCCCGTCACCAAGACCGCCCGCACCTACACCTACCGCGAGTTGCGCGATGAGGTCGCGAAGTTCGCCGGCGTGCTGCAGGGCCTCGGGGTCGGCAAGGGCGATCGCGTCATCATCTACATGCCGATGATCGCCGAAGCGCCGATGGCGATGCTGGCCTGCGCCCGCATCGGCGCCGTCCATTCGGTGGTGTTCGGTGGCTTCGCCTCCAACGAGCTCGCCGTGCGCATCAACGACGCGCTGCCGAAGGTGATCGTCACCGCTTCCTGCGGCATCGAGGTCGGTCGCGTCATCGCCTACCAGCCGCTGATCGAGGCCGCCATCGAGCTTGCCGACCACAAGCCCAGCGCCGTCGTCGTCAAGCAGCGCACGCAGAAGCCGTGGGAGCTGAAGGGGACCGACGTCGACTGGGACGACGCCGTCGCCAAGACGGCACCGGCGGAGTGCGTACCGGTCGCGGCGACCGATCCGCTCTATATTCTTTATACGTCCGGCACCACCGGCCAGCCGAAGGGCGTCGTCCGCGACAACGGCGGCCACATGGTGGCGTTGACCTGGACGATGAAGAACATCTACGACGTCAACCCCGGCGAAGTCTGGTGGGCCGCGTCGGACGTCGGCTGGGTGGTTGGCCACTCCTACATCGTCTACGCCCCCCTGTTCTACGGGGCGACGACGATCGTCTACGAGGGCAAGCCGGTCGGCACCCCCGATGCCGGAGCGTTCTGGCGGGTGATCTCGCAGTATGGGGCGGTTTCGCTGTTCACCGCACCGACCGCCTTCCGCGCCATCAAGCGCGACGACCCCAATGCCCAGCTGATGGGGAACTACGATCTCAGCAAGTTCCGCATCCTGTTCCTGGCCGGCGAGCGGACCGATCCGGACACGCTGCACTGGGCCGAGGACGCGGTGAAGCGGCCGGTGATCGACCACTGGTGGCAGACCGAGACCGGCTGGGCGATCGCCGCCAACTGCATGGGCCTCGAGCCGCTGCCGGTGAAGGCGGGATCGCCGACCTGTCCGGTTCCCGGCTGGAACGTGCAGGTGCTCGACGAGAACTGCAAGGAAGTGCCGCGCGGCCAGAGCGGTACCATCTGCGTCAAGCTGCCGCTCCCTCCGGGTGCCCTGCCGACGCTGTGGAACAACGACGACCGGTTCGTCAGCTCGTATCTGACCGAATTCCCCGGCTACTACACGACGGCGGATGCCGGCTTCATGGATGAGGACGGTTACGTCTACATCATGGCGCGCACCGACGACGTCATCAACGTCGCCGGCCACCGGCTGTCTACCGGCGCCATGGAGGAGGTGCTGGCCAAGCACCAGGACGTCGCCGAGTGCGCCGTCGTCGGCGTGGCCGATTCCTTCAAGGGCCAGCTGCCGGTCGGCTTCATGGTGCTGAAGGCGGGTGTGACCAAGCCCCACGACCAGATCGTCAAGGAAGTGGTGCAGATGGTCCGCCAGCAGATCGGCCCGGTCGCCGCGTTCAAGACCGCGACGGTCGTCGATCGCCTGCCGAAGACCCGTTCGGGCAAGATCCTGCGCGGGACGATGCAGAAGATCGCCGACAACCAGCCGTGGAAGATGCCGGCCACCATTGACGATCCGGCCATCCTTGACGAGATCAAGGGTGCGCTGGAAGACATCGGCTATGCCAGCGCCCGCAAGGAGCCGGTGGAGCCGACGGCCTCCTAGTCAGCGGAGATCTTGGGGACACCCCAGAAGGGCGCGGTGCCGTTGGGTCCCGCGCCCGACCTGTCTCTGGAGGCCGCCCCCGCCTTGGTTCCGCCGGCGGAGCACAGGCCAGCCCTTGCCTGCGCGTCGGGAACCGCCGCCAGCAGGGGACGGAGCGCCACGGGGGCTCGTGACGCACGGAGCTCGATCGGAATAGGAGCAGGACGATGTTGACCATCGCTCTCGAAAAGGTCTGCTTCCTGATCATCAAGGCGCGCGAGTTCGACGCCAAGATGGAGCCCGAAGTCCCGGAGCCGGGCGACAATCCCACCGATGATGCGGATCGGGAGGTTTTGTTCGACTATCCCGACGATCCCACCGTCGAGGAAATCCGCGGCTTCATCGAATCCCTCAACGAGGACGAGATCGTCGAGGTGCTCGCCCTCGTCTGGATCGGCGAGGGTGACTATGATGTCGAGGAATGGGAAGCCGCTCTCGCCGACGCCCGCGACAACCCCGACGAGCGGCACCCGGACGCGTTGCTCAGCATCCCGCTGCTCGGCGATTACCTGGAGGAAGGGCTAGCCGAGCTGGGGTATTCCTGCCGCGACGAGCAACTCAACCGACTCTGAGCCTGACAGCGGCGCTTCCCCCTCGCACCCCCTGCGCCAGCCTGCCCCCACCCCTCCTCCGCGCGCCTCCGCCGGGGCGCTGCCCCGCTGCCAAGGCAGCGCCTTTGTATGCAGATCACGGGCGGTCAGGCGCCGTGCACCGTGCCGGCGCGGGCCCGCGCCAGGTCGACCTCCCGCTGCAGGTCGTTCTCGCTGCACAGCCCGAGGCTCACCGGGTTGCGAGGCTTGATATCGGCCGAGCGCCAGTGGGTGCGATCGCGGACCTTGTCGATGGTCGGCTTGGTGGTGCCGATCAGCTTGCAGACCTGGCCATCGCTCAACTCAGGATAGTTCTTGAGCAGCCAGGCGATCGCGTCGGGACGATCCTGGCGCTTGGCCACCGGGGTGTAGCGCGCTCCCTTCTGGCGGGATTCCGGCAGAGTCACCCGGCGGTCGGCCGGTCGTAGCCGCAGGTCGGGATCGCCCTGGCAACGCTCGACCTCGGCCATGGTCAGCTCGCCCGCGCCGACCGGATCGCGGCCCTGCATGCCGGCCGCCACCTCGCCGTCGGCGATCGCCTGCACCTCCAGCGCGTGCATGCCGCAGAACTCGCCGATCTGCTCGAACGTGAGTGCGGTGTTTTCCACCAGCCACACGGCGGTCGCCTTTGGCATCAGCGGTTGTGCCATATTTCTTACTCCACGTTTTCGCTCACATCGGCAAAAAGATGGACCGACCCGGACGGCCATCGGCGACGTTTGAAGCTGTTGACAATAATGGGGCGATGACCCTGATCAAGGCAACTACCCGGCTAGGCGGCAGCCCCGTGTTACCTCAAATAGGGGTGACCTGCAGGCAGCGTGTCGGCGGGGTTCGAGCGGGCCGGTGGCTCGCTAAGCGGGTTCATGGCCCGGATCTTCGCCCGTTTCGTCCGGCTGAGGACGCCGCGATACACTCTCCCCGTGCAGTATCATGTGTTACGGCGATTACCAGTGGTAATGTACGCGCCGCCCGCCACCCGCTCCGATTTTTTACCCCGATGCAGATTTCTCTTGAGGCGCGAACCGATTTACCCTATAAAGGGGTGTCCCGCGAGCGTCCATGGCGAATTGATGCTCCAAATGGATACCATCAGTTCGCCGTTGACCTCCTCCCTATCCGAACTTGCGCCGCCTTCGGGCGGCGCTTTTTTTTTCAGCAGAAGAGTAGGCCGGAAGCGCTAAGGGCGCTGGCGCCGCTCGATCGGAGGGAGAGAGGAAGGCCGGAGCCGGCGCTTCCGTGCGGCGTTACGCCTTGAGGCCGAAGTCCTTGAACTTCTTCTTGAACTTTGCCAGCTGCCCGCCGGAATCGACCAGCCGGTGAACGCCTGTCCAGGCGGGGTGCGTCTTGGAATCGATGCCCAGCTTCAGCACCTC
>JBDHSN010000223.1:0-4774 GCA_039808105.1 Rhodospirillales bacterium | reverse complement strand
GCGCTGGTGGCGGCGCCGTCTCGGCCTGCCCGACATGCGGGCCGAAAGGCTGCCTGCCGTCGGCGCCGACGTCGCCGAGCGGCTGCTCGACGTGGTGGAGGAGCGCCTGGCCTGGGCCCGGTTCGGCCTGTGAGCGCACCGCCAACCGACACGTTGCGGCCGGAGAGCCTCATCTCCGGCGCGCCGGTCACACCGCTGCCGCCAGCCCGCTTTCCGCCGCGGCTGCCCCTGGAAGGCGCCAGCGTGCGGCTGGAGCCGCTGGATCCTGCACGCCACGCCGCCGAGCTGTGGTCCGCCTCGCACGCCGACGAGCGCGCCCGCGCCGTCTGGACCTACCTGTGGCCGATCCCCTTTGCCAGCGCCGGGGCGTTCGCCGCCTGGCTGCGCGACGGCGCTGCCGCCGCCGACCCGGTGTTCTACGCCATCATCGACCGGGCGGGCGGCCGGGCGTCGGGGATGGCGGCGTTCATGCGCATCGCGCCGAAGGACGGGGTGCTGGAGATCGGCCACATCTGGTTCGCGCCCGCCCTGCAGCGGACGCGGGCGGCGAGCGAGGCGCTGATGCTGATGATCCGCCATGCCTTCGGCGACCTCGGCTGCCGGCGCGTCGAATGGAAGTGCGACGCGCTGAACGCCCCGTCACGGCGTGCAGCGCTGCGCCTCGGCTTCCGCTTCGAGGGCATCTTCTTCCGCCACATGATCGTCAAGGGCCGCAATCGCGATACCGCCTGGTACGCGCTGCTGGCGGAAGAGTGGCCGGAGCGCCGCGCCGCTTACGATGCCTGGCTCACCGCCGGCAACTTCGATGCGCAGGGCCGCCAGCGCCGCCCGCTCGCCCGGCCACCGCAGGTTGCGCCCGGCGCGCCCGCGGCAGACAACCCTGGCTTGACCGGCGCCGCCGGGAATCCGTAGAATCCCACCCATCATGTTGCCGGCCTTGCCGTTGATTGCCGTGGGCATCGCTGCTGCCGCCGCCGGATGGGCTGGGGCAAGCTGGTGGTCGAAGCTGCACGGCCGGCGGGAGGAGCCGCTGCCGCCGTCCGCCGCCGGCGGTCCACGTTCGGGACGGCGGCCGGTGCAGGCGCTGACCCGGTGCCCGCGCTGCCAGACGTGGTTCGTCGCCGGCGCGGCGCATGGCTGCGATGAGGCCGACTGCCCGCTGCGCCCGGCGGGCTGATCCGCACCGCTGCCGCCGTCCGATTTGACTGGCTGATTCAGGTGTGCGGCCGGGCGCACCCTCGTCTTGACCCTCCGCGCCCCCCGACGTATCGTCCGGCCCTCGAATAAAGAGGCGTAACGCCCGGCACGGAACGTCCACCGCATCCCGCAAGATGGCCCCTGATCCGTCCAACAGCTTCCAAGCGCTGATCCTCCGCCTGCAGACGTTCTGGGCGGAGCGTGGCTGCGTCGTGCTGCAGCCGTTCGACATGGAGGTCGGCGCCGGCACCTTCCATCCGGCGACGACGCTGCGGGCGCTTGGGCCGGCGCCCTGGCGCTGCGCCTACGTGCAGCCCTCGCGCCGCCCCACCGACGGCCGCTACGGCGAGAACCCCAACCGCCTGCAGCACTACTACCAGTTCCAGGTGCTGCTGAAGCCGTCGCCGCCGGACTCGCAGGACCTCTACCTGCAGAGCCTGCGCCATCTCGGCATCGACCCCGCGCTGCACGACATCCGCTTCGTCGAGGACGACTGGGAGAGCCCGACGCTCGGCGCCTGGGGCCTCGGCTGGGAGGTCTGGTGCGATGGCATGGAGGTTACCCAGTTCACCTATTTCCAGCAGGTGGGCGGCATCGAGTGCGCGCCGGTCGCGGTGGAGCTGACCTACGGCCTCGAGCGGCTGGCCATGTACATCCAGGGGGTCGAGAACGTCTACGACCTCGACTGGGACGGCTGCGGCACCAGCTACGGCGATGTCTTCCTGCAGAACGAGCAGGAGGGCTCGGCTTACAACTTCGAGCACGCCAATACCGAGCAGCTCTTCCGCCACTTCGCCGACGCCGAGGCCGAATGCCAGGCGCTGCTGGCGCTGGAGCCGCCGCTGGTGCTGCCCGCCTACGAGCAGTGCATCAAGGCCAGCCACCGCTTCAACCTGCTGGATGCCCGCGGCGTCATCGGCGTGACTGAGCGGGCGGCCTACATCGGCCGGGTGCGGGCGCTGGCCAAGGCGTGCTGCGAAGCATGGCTGGCGAAGCATGGCGATGCCGGGTGACACGGAGCGAGCGCGTGAGGGCGTCGCTGGCCTCCCTCACCCTCCCGCCGCTGCGCGGCGGGTCCCTCCCTCTCCCGAGAGGGAGAGGGCAACAGCAACCCTCTCCCCGTGCGGGAGAGGGTGCGCGCGCAGCGCGCGGGTGAGGGTCGCGGGACGGATCCATGCCTGAACTCCTCCTCGAACTTCTCTCCGAAGAAATTCCCGCCCGCATGCAGGCGCGGGCGGCGGAGGACTTGCGGCGCCTCGTCTGCGACGGGCTGACGCGCGAAGAGCTTTCGTTCGAGCGCGCCCGCGCGTTCGTTACGCCGCGCCGGCTGGCGCTTGTGGTAGACGGCCTCCCCGCCCGGCAACCGGACGTGCGCGAGGAACGCAAGGGCCCGCGCGTCGGCGCATCCGAAGCTGCCGTTCAAGGATTTCTACGTGCGACGAAACTCTCAAATATCGATCAAGCCGAAATTCGGGAGACAGACAAAGGCACCTTCTATTTTGCCGTGCGTTGGTCAGGAGGATGCGACTCTGCCAGCATAATCGAGAGCATTATTTTTTCTTCCATATCAGCTATACCGTGGGAGAAATCCATGAGGTGGAGCTCCCACCTCATGCGATACATTCGACCGCTTCAGAACTTGTTATGCGTATTTGATTCTGCAGTCATACCGATAGGGATAGATCTGGGAGATTGCTCCTCTCCTGAACTTGGCTGGGGAACTGAAAGCGACCGGACCAAGCAAGGAGAACAATATATACATTCTAACAATGAAACGACTGGCCACCGTTTCTTAAGCCCCGCACGTTTTGAGGTTAATAACTTCGAAGAATACGAGAAAAAGCTTGAGCAGGCACGGGTTGTTCTCGATCCCGCCGAGCGCCGGCGCCTGATCCTGGCAGGAGTCGAGACGCTGGCAGCGGCGGAGGGGCTGCGGCTGCGCCCGGACGAGGCACTGCTGGAGGAGGTCGCCGGGCTCGTCGAATGGCCGGTGCCGATGCTGGGCAACATCGATCCGCGCTTCATGGACGTGCCCGCCGAAGTGCTGGTCACCGCCATGCGCGCCCACCAGAAGTACTTCTCGCTGCTGGACGCGGATGGCCGGCTGGCGCCGCGCTTCGTCCTGGTCGCCAACACCGAGACTGCGGACGGCGGCAGATCGATCGTCGCCGGCAACGAGCGGGTGCTGCGCGCCCGCCTGTCGGACGCCAAGTTCTTCTGGGACGAGGACCGCAAGCGCTCGCTTGAGAGCCGCGTGCCGAAGCTGGCGGAGCGCGTTTTCCACGCCGAGCTGGGCTCCGACCTGCAGCGCACCGAGCGTCTGGTCGCCCTCGCGCGCGTCCTGGCGCCGTCGTGCGGTGCCGGCCCGTCCGGGCCGGTCATCGCCGGACGCGCCGCCCGCCTGTGCAAAGCCGACCTCACCTCCGCCATGGTTGGCGAGTTCCCCGAGCTGCAAGGGGTGATGGGCCGCTACTACGCGCTGCACGATGGCGAGCAGGCGGCGGTCGCCGACGCCATTGCCGAACATTACGCCCCGCAGGGTCCGTCCGATCGCTGCCCGGCGGCGCCGGTGAGCGTTACTGTCGCCCTCGCCGACAAGCTCGATACGCTCGCCGGTTTCTTCACCATCGGTCAGGCGCCGACCGGCTCGCGCGATCCCTTCGCCCTGCGCCGGGCGGCGCTGGGCGTGCTGCGCATCATCATCGAGAACCGGCTGCGGCTGAACCTGCGGCCGGTGCTCGTCGCCGCGCTGAAGACCTACCCGGCGTCCGTCGGCGACCAGCCGGCACCGGTGGTCGCCAAACTGCTCGCCTTCTTCGCCGACCGCCTCAAGGTGCACCTGCGCGAGCAGGGCGTGCGGCACGATTTGATCGCTGCTGTGTTCGCTGCCGGCGGGGAAGACGACGCAGAGGACGATATCGTCCGTCTGCTGGCCCGTGTCGCTGCGTTAAGAGCTTTTCTCGACACGGACGACGGTGCTAACTTGCTGACCGCTTATCGCCGGGCGAGCAACATCGTCCGAATCGAAGAAAACAAGGATAACCGGCGCTATCAGGGAGAGGCGGAGGAAGCGCTCTTAGCGGAAAACGAGGAACTTGAGCTGCATCGGGCGCTGTCGGTGGCACGATCCCGGATCGGGCAGGCTTTGCGCAGTGAGCAGTTCGAGGAAGCGATGATGATCCTTGCGGCGCTGCGAGCGCCGGTGGATGCGTTTTTCGACAATGTCAAGGTCAACTGTGCCAACGCCGGCCTGCGGGAGAATCGGTTGAAGCTGCTGTCGCAGATCCGATCAGCGCTCGGCGGTGTTGCGGACTTTTCACAAATCGAGGGGTAGGAAGCACGCCATGACAAAATGGGTCTACACGTTCGGCGACGGAAAAGCCGAAGGAGGCGCCAAGGACAAGAACCTGCTCGGCGGCAAGGGCGCCAACCTCGCCGAGATGTCCAGCCTCGGCATTCCGGTGCCGGCGGGCTTCACCATCTCGACCGAGGTCTGCACTTACTACTACGCCAACGGCAACACCTATCCGTCCGACCTGAAGGGCCAGGTGGAAACCGGCATCGCTCACGTCGAGAA
>JBDHSN010000222.1:0-4775 GCA_039808105.1 Rhodospirillales bacterium | reverse complement strand
GCCTCTAAGGCGTGCCTCCCGCTGGCTTCCGGCCGCTCTTACGCCGAGGCGTTTTCGCCGGCGCTGCCGGTGCCGTGCTCTCGGCGGCGGCTGTTGCCGTGGCCGCTTCCGTTCCTTGTTCTTCCCCCGCGGGCGGGGACGTCACTGCCGTCGCGCCCGCCGCGGTCATGCCCGGCGCGACGCGCGCGCGCGGCTCGGCGCGGCCAGCAGCCGGTACCGCTGATGGCCGGTTCTTCCGAATGGCCGAGATGGCAAGCACCGCCGCGGCCCCGACGACGATTCCCCAACCCAGGCCTGCCGTCGGTTTCGGACTCTTCGTCAGACGAGAAACCGAGCCGACGAGTGCGCCGACCGGGGTGGAGCGGCCGGTTTCAAGCAGCATGGTCGCGAACCCGTTCAGCCGTTCGACAGCCTCGTGCAGGCCAAGATTATCGTGCGACATGAACGTGTCCTTCCTCGCTTACCGGTTCCGCCATCGTCATACCCCTTCGACCCCTCACTTGCGAGCCAGCGCGCGCAAGATTCTGGCGCTGGCTCTCATGCGATCGGACGCTTGCTCGGCCCGCCCCTCGCCGAGCGAAGCGAGCGCCGCGCCGCAGGAAAGCGGCGGGTCAGGCGGAGCCGCGTCAAACCGGACGATCGGCGATGTTCGCCGGGCCGATTTCCGCCAGCAGATTGCCAGCTTCCTCGTCGCCGGCCTGCAGCATCGCCGGCCACCACTCGGTCGGAATCCGCTCGGGATCGAATTCGATCGTCACCGACAGCGCCGCCCGATTGATCCGGAACGACCGGATCGCCGGCACCGCGGCGACATCATTCTGCAGGCGCTCGAACATGCCCGGAGCGGCGGCGCGGACCCCCGCCATCGACAGCCGCAGCCGGATGCGACCGCGAACTAGATGTACAATCGTTAGGTATCGGCGCAGGGGAAGAAGCAGGGCAAGCCCATTCGCACCAGAGCCCGAGTCGGTCGGTTGAGCAGTCGTGAGCACTATTCTCATCTTCAGAAGGAGCAAGCCTTCGATTTCTGTCCTGCAAGGATACCGCAGAGACAGATTTGCCAGTTCCGTAAACTTTAACTCTTCCCCGGCCAAGCAACGCTGTCAATGCGCTTTCTGCTGCATTGCGGCGAATGCCGCGTGCCGCGGGCGGCTCAACCCCAGCGCATTACCTGCCATGCCCGTCAAGGATCGCTACGCTCGGTCGTCCAGGCCAGCGTCTGGGCGGTGCTGCTCTCCACCTGCCGCTTCTTGGTATAGACGAAGCGCACTAGGTCATACTCGAACGGCGATCCGCTCTCGAAGTAGCGAAAAGGCTGCACGTAGCGGGCGTTGACGATATCGGCGGCCATGATCACCGGATACTTCGTCTGGATCGATGACGCACCGAATGGATCGATGATGGCGAAGGCGGCGGTATCGGTGATGAGGCCGGCAGTGTCGCGCACGTTGGAGGGTCCGAGGATCGGCAGCACCAGATACGGACCGCCAATTACGCCCCAATAGCCTAGCGTCTGGCCGAAATCCTCCTGATAGCGCGGCAACCCCATCGGCGTTGCGATATCGACGAAGCCAAACATGCCGAGCAGCGAGTTGGCGCCGAACCGCATCGCCGTCTCGAATGCCGGCTCGAACTGCAGCTGCAGAATCTGATTGGCGAAGGTGACCAGGCTGCCGATGTTGGCGAAGAAGTCGGAGATGCGGTCGCGGAATGGCCAGGGGACCACGTCGGTATAGGCGTCCACCACCGGCAGCAGCACCCAGCGGTCGGCCAGGGCGTTGAACGCGTAGATATTGCGGTTCATCCCCTCCCACGGATCGCTGACCGCGATGAAAGACGGCTTCGCTGCCTCGTCGGCACCGTCGGCCGACGCCACGAGCGGCCCCTGGTAGGTACTGGAGCAGCCGGCGAGCAGGCCCAGCAATAGCAGGGCAGCCGGCAGCCGGCTAAGGCATCGCATCCCGGTCATTGCATCATGAACCGCACGTAGGCGGCAGCCACGTGGGCATCCATCATGTTGCCGCAGTGGCCACCGTCGCCAAAGAAAATCGCCCGGTCGCCAAAGGTGCGCTCCAGGAACGCGACATCGCCGGGCGCGAGGATGATGTCGTCCTTGCTGGTAACGAGGCCAACGTTCGTCGCCTGAGCCAGGAAGGGCTCGATCGACTCAAGGCTCGCCGCATCGATGATCTGCTGTTTGGTGAGCGTCGGATATCGTTCCTGGTAAAATGGATAAAGCAAGTCCTCAAAGTATTGGATGAAGCCGCGGCGCATGCCGGCATCGAAGTACGGGGTGAGCGAGGTCGAGATGCGCAACTCGCGGCCGGGCGGCACCAGATAGTCCGAACGGCTCATGATGTCGGCGGTAAAGGCGATATTGGCGGACGCCAGCCGGAAGACCGCACCAACGATGGCGGCAAGCTGGTCTTCGCTCGGCTTCAATGCCCGGTAGGCGTCGAACAGCATGTCCTGACCGAAGGTTACCCCCTGGTTCTGGCGGTAAAGCTCCACCAGCTTGGTGACGACGTTGCGGACGAAAGCATCGAGGTTGTCGATGCCGCCCGGCAGATTCTTGACCAGCATGTCGTCCAGCACCCGCGACGATCGGTAGAGGCTGACCGGCGGGTTGATCAACAGCACCTTGCGGAAGCCGATCGCCTGTTGCGTCTCGTCGAGCGCGGCGACGAAGGCCGAGTGCCAAGCTCCGAGGCTATATCCCGTCAGCGAGACATCAGTGACCTCAATCTGCTGGCGGACATCGGCGAGCACTCCCTGCATCACCCGGTAGAGGTCCGCGGCATCCTGGGCGGTCCACCCTGGCACGCTGGTCGTCGATGCCGTCACCATGAAATTGGGGAACGTCGGCGACGAGATCGAGACGGCGTGAAATCCGGCGGTAAAGAACAACTGCTGCAGGTAGGTGGAGAGGCGATTATTATAGCCGGCGTTGGTGCCGCCGATGATGAACACCAGCGGTGCCTTGCCGCTCTGCGCGGCGATGGAGTAGCGGAAGCGGTTCTCGTACCAGAGGACGCGGGGGACGACGCGATCCTCGACGACCGGCAGTGTCCGCTGCCGAATGGGGATATCGTGGGGCAGCACGACCCGATTGGCCGCCGGCGTACCCACCACCGTTGCCACGAACGGGTTCCTAAAGGGAGCTTCGTGGGCGCCTTCCGGCGCCATCAGCCGCTCCGCCTCCGGCTTGAATGCCGGATGACAGGCAGCGAGCGCCAGGACCAGCACCACCAGCAGCCCCCCCGCAGCCCCGCGCATTTCCGGTACTCTTTCCTTCGGTGACCCGCGACGCTGCCACGACCCCGCCAGCGACGAGGCCGGATTTATAGCCTGCGGCAGCGCCAGCGCAATCTAAACGGCATGCCGTGCCGGTGGGTTGGGACGATCCTTTTATCGCCACGCACGGATCGCACACTTGGGAGGCCTGCCGCGGCTGGGCTACGCTGGCGCGCGTGGACGTCGGTAAAACCGGTGGCCGCGGGCCGCCATCAGTTGGGACGGCGTCGCATGGATCGAAACAGGCACCGGTAATGACAGGGAGAACCGCACAGAATGCCCGACGATCAGCCCCCTTCCGCCGCGGCCGGGCCGGACGAGACCGGCGAAGTCCAGTTCTACATCCCGGCGACCTCATCGCTGCTGGAGCGGCGGCCGCGCACGCTAAAGCATGACGACACCTTTGCTATGTTCGATCACTATGGTGACATCTTTGCCGGCGAGCGGACGCCCGAGGGCCTGTTCCACGACGACACCCGTTTCCTGTCGCGCTACCAGCTCACCCTGAACGGCCGCCGGCCCCTGCTGCTCGGCTCCTCGGTGCAGGACGATAACGCCCTGCTGAGCGTCGATCTCACCAACCCTGACACCCCCAGGCCGGGCCACCGGACGCTGCGCAAGGACAGCATCCATGTGCTGCGCTCGAAATTCATCTGGCAGGCGGCTTGCTATGAGCGTCTCGCCTTCCACAACTTCGGTGCGGTCGACATCGAGCTCCTGGTCACCCTCGACTTCGATGCCGACTTCTTCGATCTGTTCCAGGTGCGCGGCGAGCACCGGTCGCGTCACGGCGCCCTGAGTGTCGCCACCAGCGGCTCCGATACCGCCATCTTCAGCTACCGCGGCCTCGATGGTCTCGATCGCCGCACCTCACTGCACTTCGATCCGTCGCCGGAGAATCTGGCGCCGCGCCAAGCGTCGTTCCGCCTGCGGCTGCCGCCGGGCGGGCGGCGAGCGCTTTTCGTGACCATCCGCTGCACCGGCGCTGGCGGCCCCACCGGCAGGACCGGAGCGCAGCCCCACGGGTCTTCGGATGCTAGCGCAGCGGCGGGCCGGCCGTTCTTCCATGCGCTGCGGCGGGCGCGCCGGCCGCTGCGCGCCGCCGGTCGCCGCCAAACCCGCATCGAGACCTCAAACGCGGTGTTCAACGAGGTGCTGCACCGCTCCAGTGCCGATCTCGCCATGCTGACCACCGCGACGGCGTACGGCCCCTACCCTTACGCCGGCATCCCCTGGTTCAGCACCGCCTTCGGCCGCGACGGCATCCTCACCGCGGTGCAGATGCTGTGGGTCAATCCCGAGATGGCGCGCGGCGTGCTGCGCTACCTCGCCCGCACCCAGGCGCAGGCCGACGATGCCGCCGCCGATGCCGAACCCGGCAAGATCCTCCACGAGACCCGCGCCGGCGAGATGGCCCGCCTCGGCGAGGTGCCGTTCGGCAAGTACTACGGCACCATCGATGCGACGCCGCTGTTCGTCGT